>JBEVDW010000313.1:0-4339 GCA_040513115.1 Steroidobacteraceae bacterium
GTTCTCGTGAAAGGCATACAACAAGCTGAACGTCAGCTGATCGTGGTGATAGCGACGATGGATCGGATTCTCTGAGATGTAGGCCAGCGTGTCGTGCATCCAGCCCATGTTCCACTTCATGCCGAAGCCGAGACCGCCGATGTACGTTGGTCTCGACACCATCGGCCACGCGGTGGACTCCTCCGCGATGATCTGCACGTCGGGGTGATCGCGATACGCTGACTCACTCAGCGTCCGCAGGAAACTCACCGCTTCGAGGTTCTCCTTGCCGCCGAGGGCATTCGGAATCCACTCGCCTTCCTTGCGGCCGTAGTCGAGGTACAACATCGAGGCGACGGCATCTACGCGCAGACCGTCGGCGTGAAACTCATCCAGCCAGAAGAGCGCGCTCGACAGCAGGAACGCGCGCACTTCGTGGCGTCCATAGTTGAAGATCCAGCTCTGCCATTCGGGATGGAAGCCTTTGCGGCGATCCATGTGCTCGTAGAGATGCGTGCCGTCGAAGTAGACGAGCCCGTGCTCGTCCCCCGGGAAGTGCGAGGGAACCCAATCGAAAATCACGCCGATGTCGTGCTGATGGAAGGCATCGACCAGAAACCTGAAATCATCCGGCTCCCCGTGCCGTGACGTCGGCGCGAAGTAGCCCGTGCACTGGTAGCCCCAGCTGCCATAGAACGGATGCTCCATCACAGGCATCAGCTCGACATGCGTGAAGCCGAGACTGCGCACGTACTCCGGCAGGATGGCGGCGAGCTCGCGGTAACTCAGCAAGCGCTCGGGCTGTGCCGGATCGCGGCGCCAGGAGCCCAGGTGCACCTCGTAGATGGACATGGGCGAGCGCTGCGAATTGCATTCCTGCCGCCGGCGCATCCATGCCCCGTCCTGCCACTGATACTTCGAGTGATACACGCGCGAAGCAGTTGCAGGTGCAACTTCCGACCAGCGCGCGTACGGATCGGCCTTCTCCACCCAGTAACCGCTGTCCTGCGATTCGATCCGGTACTTGTAATGCGCGCCATGTTGCACGCCGGGAACGAAGCCTTCCCAGATGCCGGAGCCGTCCCAGCGCGCATGCAACTCGTGCGCACTGCCGTCCCAGCCATTGAAGTCGCCGATCACATTCACGCGCCGCGCATTCGGCGCCCACACGATGAATAACGTGCCGTCCTGCCCATCCTTACGCAGCGGATGCGCGCCCATCTTTTGATACAGGCGCGTATGCGTGCCCTGGCGAAACAGATAGACGTCGTGGTCGGTCAGTAAAGTGACCTCACGTTCGTGCTCGGCAATGACACCCAAGACTCACTCCTTTCTTATTTGTCGCCCCGACACCCCGGTGCCGGAACGAGACCTCAACGCGTCAGGCGGGGAGAAGTATCCGAGAGATGGGCGTGAATGCACAGGGTGCGATCCAGTTGAAGCGAGCCAGATCGACTAGTTAGGCGGCATTCGAGCAATGCGTGCCGCTGCCGGAATAGAGAGAGCGACCAGCGACATCTCACGGCAACAGGCATCGTCATCCCGAGGCAGCCACCTGTCCTGGCGATCCGTTCAACTCACCGCACCAAGTCCACGCTCAGCACGCGGCTGTCCGCGCGGCCACGGTCATCTACTGCGCGGAGTGTGTAGCGGCCGGAATGTGCAGGTTGCCAGGGCAATGCGATACCCGGCGCGCTGGTGCCGAGATAGGCATTGTCCACGAACCAATGCAGGCGGCGGACTTCGCTGTCCGCATTCGCGGACAGCGGCACGCGCGACTGATCGTCGATGCCCGCACGCACTGTGTACGTTGCACCCAGCACGGGCGAAGTGATCTGAGGCGCAATGCCGCTGGCATTGTCGCCTTGGCAGGTTTTCGCATCCGGCGGGCGGCGCCGCGGCATGCCGGCCTTCTCGAACAGCTGCAACAGATCGCTGGGCCAGAACTCGAACACTTCGGCACGCACGTACCTCGTGTCGAACGGCGGACACGCCTGCTCGCCCGTCCGCGTATCGATCCACAGACGCCGATGCACCTGACTGACTTTGATCGGCGACGTGCCCGGGATGTACCACGTGCTGACGAGGTGGGGGCAATCGGCATTCGGCAGATCACCGGATTCGCGGCACACCTCGACACGGGCGAGGCGCGGTGGCTGGCGAAACGCGGGTTCGTACAGGTTGGGCTCGCGCGCGAGGATCGCGTCATACAACCGAAAGAAGAGTGGTGCCGCCGCCTGCACGCCGACGAACACCGGATTGCCGCGGCCATCGAAATTGCCCGCCCACACCACGAGCACGTACGGCCCGAATACACCGGCCGTCCACGCATCGCGAAATCCCCACGAGGTGCCCGTCTTCCACGCAACCGGCAGATGTCGATGACTGGTCGTCGGCTCATCCGGCCGCTGCGCCGTGCGCAACATGGCGAGGGTCATGAAGCTCGCTTCCTCAGACAGCAGTCGCGTGCCGCCGTCCAGCCGCTGATCCGCGCGGTATCGCGGCGCATGCAGCACGCCGCGATTCGCAAGCATCGCGTAGAGCGCCGCCACCTCTTCCATCGTTACTTCACCACCACCGAGCGCAAGCGCCAGACCGTAGTGCTCCTCGCTCGCCATGCGGGCGATCCCCGCGCCCTGCAAAAAGCTGTAGAACGTGGGCTCCGACAACCGCGCGGACAACGCAACCGCCGGTACGTTGCGAGAACGCGTGAGAGCATCTGTGGCACTGATGGGGCCGATGAACGTGCCATCGAAGTTCTCTGGACTGAATGGGCCGAACGCCGTCGGCGCATCCTTCAGGACGGTCGCACCGTGAATCAGTCCTTGATCGATCGCGAGGGCGTAGATGAAGGGCTTCAACGCAGAACCGGGCGAGCGCTTCGCGAGCGTGCCATTCACTTGTCCTGCAATCGTCGAATCGAAGAAGCTCGCGGAGCCGACGACGGCTCGCACGGACATGTCGCGATAGTCGAACAGCAGCGCGGACGCGTTGTGAATACCCGTGTCGGCGTGCTCACGCACGTAATTCCGTACGACACTTTCAGCTAAGGTCTGCAGCGGCAACTGTAGCGTGCTGTGGATGCTCTCTGCCGGATGCGCTTGCGCGAGCAACAACTGCGTCGCATGGGGAGCCAGGAACGGCATGGACTTGAGATTCCGATACCGCAACGGCACATCCACATAGCTCGCAGCGCTACCGGCGCCTGAATGCGCCTCCTGCCACCGCGCAAACAACCGCAGTCGCGCCTGCTTGAGCTCCTCCGGCTCGACAGGCGACGGATCGCGTCGCAGTGGCGATTGCGGAATCAGCACGAGCGAGAGCGCTTCGGACAGTCCGAGTGCACGCGCCGGCTTGCCGAAGTAGATGAGGCTCGCGGCACCGACGCCCTGCACGTTGCCGCCATAGGGCATGAGATTCAGATGCGCTTCGAGGAGCTGACGTTTGGGATAGCGCGCCTCCAGCGCCAACGCGTATGCAATCTGCTCGAGCTTGCCGGGAATCGTGCGAGTGTCGAGGTCGTACAACAGGCGAGCGAGCTGCATGGTGATCGTCGAGCCGCCCTGTCGAGCACCGCCGCTGTAGGTCGCCTTCGCTGCGCGCAGCAGTGCAACGGGATTCACACCGGGATGGTGATGGAAGCTGCGGTCCTCGTGCAGCAACAGCGCTTCGATGAGCTCGGGCGCGACGTGATCGAGCGATGTCCAGAGACGGTACTGTTGATCGCTCGCCATGGTGAGGCGCAGAAGCTGCCCATCGGCGGCGAAGACGGCGGTGGAAGATGGGATGCGGCTTGACAGCGGCTCGCGCGGATAGAAACGGATGACGACAAGTGCCGCAGTAGTCAACAGCAGCACCGTCATCATTCGGATCAGTACGCGACGACGCATTTCCACTTCCGGTTCTTCTCTTACGGCCGCCACAGGCGAGTGACTCGCGCCAGAAGTTTCTTCCAGGACTGTGGCCGACATGGATGTCGGCCCTCAGAGCCTACAGGGATGTATTCACGGCGGTCCTGGAAGGAACTTGTGGCGGGAGGCGCTCGAGCCCCGAACTCAGCTCACGCGCTCTGAATTCTTCTCTCCCTGCGCCTCGGACACCAAGCTCAATTCAAGCCGCTTCGAACTCTTCCAGCCTCACGGCCGCACCACCTCCAGCTTCCCTGCCGTCGACCGCGCCTTCACACTCGACTCGTACATCGCCTCCCCGTACGCAGGCGGCACCGTGAACGACCCCACAGTCGTCGCCTTGATGCGATACACCACCTGCTGCACCTCGCTCGTTGCCGTCGCATAGAAGACGACTCGATCCTCTCGCATATCCGCGTACTGCAACTGCGCTTGCGAACCACTCGCGCAGA
>JBEVDW010000314.1:0-4125 GCA_040513115.1 Steroidobacteraceae bacterium
CCGCTTCCATGCGGAGCCGTTGGCCTGTCCCCTATGTGGACCCCAACTGACGCTGGAAGAGCGCGACGTCGCATCTCACATGCGTGATGAGGCGCTGCTGCGCGCGGTGCAGCTGCTCGAGCACGGCGCGATCGTGGCCGTCAAAGGCATCGGCGGATATCACTTGATGTGTGATGCCTGCAGTACCACTGCCGTTGCAACGCTGCGCGAACGGAAGATGCGGCCGGATAAGCCGCTGGCGGTACTGTTTCCTCAATGCGGCACCGACGGCCTCGATGCGGTGCGCGAGCACGCGCACCTCGATGCGCTTGCCGAACAGCATTTGTTGAGCGTTGCGCGCCCGATAGTGCTGGTGCCGCGGCTACCCGATTCGACGCTCGCCTCTGGCATTGCGCCAGGATTGCGCGAGATCGGCGCGTTCCTTCCTTACAGTCCGCTGCATCATCTGCTGTTGAATAAGTTCGCAGGACCACTCGTCGCGACGTCCGGCAATGTCAGTGGCGAGCCGGTGCTGTGCGACAACGACGAGGCTCGAACGCGCTTGAAGCACCTGGCCGACGCTTTCCTGCATCACGACCGCCGCATTGCGCGACCCGCGGATGATTCGGTCGTGCGCGTCATTCGGAAGCGTGCCCGCACGGTGCGGCTCGGCCGTGGTCTTGCGCCTTGTGAGCTGAGCTTGCCATCGTCAACGCCTGTACCGCTGCTCGCGGTGGGCGGGCATCTCAAGACCACAATCGCGCTTGCCTGGGGTGACCGTGCGGTCGTTTCGCCGCACATCGGCGATCTCGGCACCGTACGCAGCGAGCAGATCTTTCGCCAAGTCGTCATGGATCTGCAGCGACTCTATGGAGTGCAGGCGGAAATTGTGGTGTGCGATGCGCATCCGGATTACGCGACGACACGCTGGGCCCGCAGATCGGGACTGCCTGTGGTCACAGTACAGCATCATCGCGCGCACGCCGCAGCGCTCGCCGGTGAGCAGGATCATCGCAAGCCGGCACTGGTGTTCACCTGGGACGGAACAGGCTACGGAGATGACGGCACGTCATGGGGCGGAGAAACCTTTTTCGGCACGCTCGGTCAGTGGCGTCGGGTCGCGAGTCTGCGGCCGTTCCGATTGCTCGGTGGCGACAGTGCGGGACGTGCGCCCTGGCGTAGCGCGGCGGCGCTGTGCTGGGAAGCAGGCATCGAGTGGGTCGGTAATCCCGCGCCGTCGCTCGCATACACTGCGTGGTGCCGCAACGTGAGTACGCACTGGAGCAGCGCGGCAGGTCGCCTCTTCGATGCCGCAGCGGCCATCGTCCTCGGCACCTTCGACACGACGTTCGAAGGGCAAGGGCCGATGATGCTCGAAGCGTGTGCGGCGTCGACTGCGAGCACGCAACCGCCGCTACCTGTGCTCGAGGAATCGAGCGAGCTGTTGCGCATCGACTGGGCACCCCTCATCACATCGCTCTTGACTCGGGAGACATCCATCACCGAGCGGGCGGCAGCAGTTCACGCGACACTCGCAAGCACCATCCTCGACGTCGCATGCCGCTTGCGTGCACGGTACGCGTTCGAGGCAGTCGGGCTCACCGGCGGTGTGTTCCAGAACCGCGTGCTTACGGAGCTTGCATCCGCTGCGCTGGAGCGCGCGGGCTTCGAGGTTTGGTTGAGCGAGCGCATTCCCTGCAATGACGGGGGCCTCGCCTTCGGCCAGCTCATGGAGGCGCGCGCGCGCGGTGCAGCCTGACCCTCATGCTCGACCAACAGATCACATTGGCGCATGGGAACGGCGGCCGCTTCATGCGCGAGCTCATCGATGAGGTCTTTGCGCGCCATCTCGCCAATTCCCGTCTGGACGTCGACGCCGATGCCGTCGCTCTGCCGTGGAGAGATGAGGACTGCGAGCTCATGTTCACAACGGATGGATTCACGGTGCAGCCGCTCGAGTTCCCAGGCGGTGACATCGGCATGCTCGCCGTGCACGGCACTGTCAACGATCTCGCCGTGAGTGGAGCGGTGCCGCGCTATCTCGCCTTGAATGTTTTCATCGAGGAAGGTCTCGAGATCGCGCTGCTCGATCGGATCGTGGCGAGTCTCGCGGCCGCAGCGCGTGCGCTGGATGTAGCCGTGGTGGCGGGTGACACGAAGGTCGTACGGCGCGGCGAGGGCGGCGGGCTGTATCTCGCGACCACGGGCATTGGCGTTCGGCCACGTTCTCTGTCGCTCGGGATGTCGAAGATCGAGCCGTCCGATGCGGTGCTGGTCAGCGGTCCCATCGGTGCCCACGGTGTCGCCGTGTTGCTTGCGCGTGAACAATTCGGCTTGCGCGGCGATGTGAGATCCGACGCTGCGAGCGTGCTACCACTGACGCTCGCACTGCGCGGGTTCGACGGGCTGCGTTTCATGCGCGATCCCACACGCGGGGGTCTCGCGACGGTCATGCACGAGATCGCCCGCGTGCGGAAGCTCGGCATCAGACTCGAGCAAACGGCGATTCCCGTTGCGGAACCGGTGCGAGCGGTATGTGAAATTCTGGGCTACGACCCGTACTACCTCGCCTGCGAAGGGCGTGTGGTCGCCGTGATCGCCGCATCGCAGGCCGATGCGGCGCTGCGCCAGTGGCGCTCGTTACCTGAAGGACGCGATGCAGCGATCATCGGTTACGTGGATCCAACAGTGTCGCGCGTCGTGCTTACCACTGAGCTCGGGGGGGCGCGGTATCTGGAAGAGCTGGAGGATGATCCCTTGCCGAGAATTTGTTGAGGATCTCGTGCCCTAGGTAACTTGGGCAAAAGCGTTGCACTCAGCGCTTTCTGGTTTGACTGCAGGTCGGTCGCCAGACTTCTCCCTATGCGCCTGTGTGATGACTGCCGCTTCATTTGATCGCGCACGCCATCGCTTCGCCGCGGGAGTGAGCCCATGTTGTATGGTGGTCGCCGAATTGCGGGATTGCTCGCGCTTGTGTGCACGTGCGCAGCACTGCTCTCCGCCTGTGAAGGCGATACGGGTGATGCGGGCCCAGCCGGTCCTGCAGGACCTCCAGGAGCCGCAGGTCCGCCGCCCAGCTCCTCTGGATCCGGCGGCATTCCAATCAGCAGCGTCGTGGACAAGGACCGGATCGACGCAGAGATCACGAACGTCACGGTGCCTGCGGGCGGCGGTGCGCCTGTCGTCGACTTCAAGCTCACCAACGATCTCACGCAAGGCTTGAAAGGACTTCCGCCCGGCGACGTGCGCTTCACGATCGCTCAATTGCGGCCGGGCACCGCTGGCGGTTCGAGCGCATGGCAGTCCTACATCACGAAAACGGATGGCTCGGAACTGCAGGCCACGACAGAGACGGCCACAGCCGAGCGCTTGATCGACAACGGTGACGGAACCTATCGCTACACCTTTGCCAAAGCGCTGACGGCGTATACGGGTGCGCCCGCGTACGACGCCACACTCACACATCGCCTCGGGCTCGAGGTGCGCAACAACGCGCCAACCAACAACGCGCCGTTCGATTTCGTTCCCGCGGGCGGCTCGCCGACGACAGAACGCCTCATCGTTGACAACGACAATTGCCAGGCATGCCACGACGTCCTCGAATTCCATGGCGGCGCACGCTTCGACACGCAGTATTGCGTCACGTGCCACAACCCGCATACCAAGGATGGACAGGCACCGAACAATTCAGTGGATATGAAGGTGCTGATCCACAAGATTCATGGTGCGGCATTCTTGAGGACGCAGACGACAGTCCCGCCGTATGTCATCAACGGGCACAGCGGCGCCGACGACTTCTCTCAGATTGTGTATCCGCAAGACGTGCGCAACTGCACGACCTGTCACGACGAGAGCGACGATGACACGCCACAGGCCAGCAACTGGCGCATGGTCGCGAACCGCGAAGCGTGCGGCACCTGTCACGCGAATATCGATTTCGCCAATGGCGGACATCCCGGTGGGTTGACGTTCAGCGACGATACGCAGTGCGTCGATTGCCACGGTCCGAACGCGACGGTGAACGGCGGCGCCGTGCAGATCGCTAAGGCGCACGAACTACCCCTTGCTGTCCAGTCGTCCAAGTTTACGTTTGAGGTAGTTGACGTGACCGACGCGAGTGGTGGCTCGCTCGAGACGGGCGAAGTC
>JBEVDW010000315.1:0-5726 GCA_040513115.1 Steroidobacteraceae bacterium
TCTCGGTGCCGAGCTGGTCAGGCGCCTTTAACGCTTTGATCGATCAACCGCCGGACCGGCGCGCGTCATCGACGAACATCACGAGCCGCTGACCGGCTTTCAGTCGGTGAGCGGAACGCAGGTTGTTCCAGCCGAGCAAATCCTGCACGCGGACACGGAAGCGATTGGCGATCACCGAGAGCGTGTCGCCGCGGCGCACGACGTAGGTCAGCCGTTGCAGGTTCTCTTCATTGGGCTGCGTCGAGGCGAGCTGCGCAGCTGCAGGCACCTTGAGCACCTGCCCCACGGAGATCGCGCCGGCGTCGCTCAAACCGTTATGGCTCGCCAGGCTTTGCATACTCACGCCATGACGGCGCGCGATGCTCCACAGCGTCTCGCCACGCCTCACCACGTGACGGCCACCAGCCGCAGCACGAGGCGTTTCTGACACGTCCTTGTCGAGGTCGACTTGTGCTGCCGCCACGGAAATGCCCCGCGGTGCCGAAGTGATGAGCAACTCCTGACCAGGATGAATCGTGTTGCCGCGCATCCGATTGGCACTGCGCAGCGAAGCGACACTCACGCCATAGCGACTCGCAATCGCGCCCAGCGATTCCCCCCGCTTCACACGGTGATAGACGACGCGTACGCGTTTGTCTTCCGGCAAGTCAGCCAGAGCCGCTGCCAGCCGTTCTTTGCGATCGACAGGCACGAGCACCCGATGCGGACCATCCGGATCAGTGACCCAATGGTTGAACGCGGGATTCAGCGCCAATAGCTCTTCTTTCGGCAGTTCGGCCAGCTCGGAGGCCACGTTCAGATCGAGTTGCCCGTCGGTCTCGACAACCGCGAAATAGGGCTCGTTGGAAATCGGCGTGAAGGCCAGCCCATACGCGCCTGGATCGAGCACCATTCTGCGCATGGCCAGCAACTTCGGCACGTACGCGCGCGTCTCGCGAGGCAGCTTCAGGCTGAAGAAGTCGACCGGCTTGCCGGCTTCCAGATTGCGTCTCACGGCGCGCACGACGGCCATCTCGCCGCAGTTGTAAGCCGCCACCGCGAGCAACCAATCGCCGTTGAATTCGGCCGCCAGGAACTCGAGATAGTCCAGCGCGGCGCGCGTGGCTTCGATCACATCGCGGCGGCCATCGTAGTACCAGTTCTGTTTCAGGCCGTAGCGACGTCCCGTATCGGGAATGAACTGCCACAGCCCTGAAGCACGGCTGCGCGAGTACGCCACGGGATTGAAAGCGCTCTCCACCACAGGCAACAGCGCGAGTTCGAGCGGCATCTTGCGCTCTTCGATCTCGCTCACGATGTGGTGCAGGTAGCGCTCGCCACGGCGGAACGTGCGGTCGAGGTAGTCGGGGTGTTTGGCGTACCAGCTCAGCTCGCGATCGATCGACTCGTGGTCCACGTCTGCAATTGAAAAGCCGTGGCGCATGCGCTCGAAAAGGTCATCGGGACTTTGGGTCGCCGCCCGTTCCTTCGCCAGCGTGACGGCACGTTGGGCGTTCTCGGCGTCGAGCTTCTCGATAGCGGCCTCAACGGCGGCCGGTGTGCCGGCCAGATTGCCGTCGCCATCGAGGGGTGTGGATTCGTCCACCTGCTGCTCGGCGGGCAGCTCGATGGTGCGGTTGTATGAACAGCCGGCAAGCCATGCCATCGCAAGCGCGAGTGATACGAGCTTCACGCTCGGCTTCGATGGCTGTCGGGTCACTAACTCTCCCTCCGATCACGCAGCAGGGGCGCAGCTCGCGCCGACCGATGCCAGGTTGCACTCAAGGCCGGCGCGCATCGATCAATTTCTGAAGCTGTCTTTCCACTGGCGCACCACCGCGAATATTTCAGGTTCACTTCGTAACTCACGGCGGGCGACTCGTTCCGCGGCCTGTTTCACACTCTGTCTGTCACAGCGTAGGAAAGGGTTGACTTTAAGCTCCTGCCTCATCGTCGAGGGCACCGTTGCCTCATCACGACCCCGGCGTCGCAGACAAGCGTCGAGATATTCCTCGATGTCCGCGTTATCGGGCTCCACGGCGCGTGCAAAGCGCAAATTGCTCACTGTGTATTCGTGCGCACAATAGACGCAGGTGTCGGCAGGCAGTTCCTTGAGCTTCTGTAAAGAGGCATACATCTGCTCTGCCGTGCCCTCGAACAGCCGACCGCAGCCGGCGCTGAAGAGCGTGTCCCCACAGAAGACGGCCCCATGTCCGACGTACGCAATGTGGCCAGACGTATGCCCCGGTACTGACCATACCTTGAACTCAAAACCGAGGTCCGGGAGGTTGACCGAGTCACCCTCGTTGAGGCGATGAGTCAAAACACCAATCTGTTCCTGAGCCGGCCCATACACAGGCCCCGTGTTTTCCGCCATCAATGCCGGGATTCCGCCCACATGATCCGGATGGTGGTGCGTTGCCAGAATGCCTGCGAGCTGCAGTCCCTCAGCCTGCAAGGTACTTGCCACCGGGGCAGCATCGCCGGGATCGACAACGAACACTCGACGTGAATCGAGCGGCGCATGCACGAGCCAAATGTAGTTGTCGCTGAACGCCCGAACGGGCGTGACCGTGAGCTGGGATTGCATGCCCTCACCAACTGTCGCTGTCAGCCCGTATTAAACACAGCGAGCATCGCGAGGAGCAAGCTCACGCGTTGAGCTTTCTCCGTTATCCTCTCGATCATGAAGCTTGAGCTCGCAAGAACCGACATGAGCGATCAGTTGCAGCAGTGGCTGCGCTCGCCCTTGGGGCAGCGTGTGTTTGCGCTCGAGAGCAAGCTGGTGTCCGAAGCACTGGCACAGGTGTTCGGTTGGCAGTTGTTGCAAATTGGCCTCTGGGGTGACGACGACGCGCTGATTGCTGATGCGCGCACGCAGCGTTCATCGGTGCTGGCGTGGCATGGGCAACGCGCGAACGGTCGCCCGCTCGTGCGTTCGCGCCCCGATGCACTGGCGATCACTTCCGACTCCATCGATGCCGTGCTGCTGCCGCACACGCTCGAATACGAGCCCGAGCCGCATGAGATCCTGCGCGAGGTCGAGCGCATCATGCCGGGCGAAGGCCACCTCATCATCCTGGGTTTCCGCCCGTTGTCCTCGTGGGGGCTGCGGCACTTGTTCGCGGGGAAGGGCTTTCCGCCCGGCACCGAGCGGCTGATCAGCGAGCGGCGCATGCGGGACTGGTTGAAGCTGCTCGGATTCGAGTTGATCGATGCCCGGCGCTATCTGTTTACGCTGCCATGGGGCGCGCCCGAAGCGTTGTCGAACGGTGTGTTCGAGCGTGCGGGTGAGCGTCTGTGGCCGTTGCTTGGGGGCGGCTATCTGCTCAAGGCGCGCAAGCGTGTGTACTGCATGACGCCGATCCTGCCGCGCTGGCGTGCACGGCCGAAAGTGGTTGGTGGTTTGATCGAGCCCACGACGCGAGTGCCTGGCGCGCGACGATTGGACAACGCGGCGTGACGAAGGTCGAGATCTACACCGATGGCGCGTGCCGCGGCAATCCCGGACCGGGTGGATGGGGCGCTGTGCTGATCGCTGGAGAACACGAGCGCGAATTGAGCGGCGCTGAGCCGCTCTCGACCAACAATCGCATGGAACTCACAGGCGCAATCGAGGCCCTCAAGGCGCTCAAGCGTGGCTGCGAGGTACGCCTCTACACAGACTCTCAGTACGTGCGCAAAGGCATCACCGAATGGCTGCCGCAATGGAAACTGCGGGACTGGCGCACGGCCGATAAGAAGCCCGTCAAGAATGTCGATCTATGGCAGGCACTCGAAGCCGAAATCGGGCGGCACGTCATTGAATGGCACTGGGTGAAGGGTCATGCGGGCGTTCCGGGCAACGAGCGTGCGGACCAGTTGGCGAACAAGGCGATCGATGAAATGCAGCAGCTGGCTGTGATCCAGTGACTAGCCCGCTAGCACCAACGTCACGAGTGGTGACCTGTTGGCACACATCGCGCGGCATGAGTGCTAGTCTCGCTCTTCGAAAACACTAACCGCGAAGCCGCCATGGACTTCATCGATCTCAAGACTCAGCACCAGCGGGTGCGTGCGAAGATGGATGCGCGCATTCAAGCCGTCCTCGATCACGGACAATACATTCTCGGGCCAGAAGTATCCGAGTTGGAAAAACGCTTGGCCGAGTATGTCGGCGCGCGCCACTGCATAAGCGCATCGAGCGGCACCGACACGCTGTTGATCGCGCTCATGGCGCTCGATGTGAAGCCCGGTGACGAAGTCATCACCTCGCCGTTCACGTTTATCGCCACAGGCGAAATGATTGCCCTCGCAGGCGCGAAGCCCGTGTTCGTGGACATCGAACCGCGGACGTACAACATCGATCCTGCGAAGATCGAAGCGGTGATCACAGCGCGCACGAAGGCGATCATGCCTGTGTCGTTGTATGGTCAATGTGCAGACTTCGATGCGATCAATGCTGTCGCGGCCAAACACAAGATCCCCGTCATTGAAGATGCCGCGCAGAGCTTCGGTGCTCGCTACAAAGGGCGCATGTCTTGCGCCGTGTCCGACATCGGGTCGACTTCCTTCTTCCCATCCAAGCCGCTCGGTGGGTACGGTGACGGTGGCGCGCTGTTCACGAACGATGATGGCTTGGCCAAGCTGTTCCGCGAGATTCGCGTGCACGGTCAGGATCGGCGGTACCACCATCCGCGGCTTGGCATCAACGGCCGGCTCGATACCCTGCAGGCTGCGATACTCCTCGCGAAGATGGATGTGTTCGCAGACGAAGTGACCGCTCGCGGTCGGATCGGCGCGCGGTACACCGAGATGATCAATGCCACCTTTGCGAATGTGGATCCTGCTCAGCGCGTGCGCGCGCCGATCCTCGCGGATCAGTGCACGAGCGTGTACGCGCAGTACACCGTGGAAGTGCCACAACGCGATCGTGTCGAGCAGGCGATGAAGGCAGCCGGCGTCCCGACAGCAGTGCACTATCCCGTGCCGCTGCATCGACAGCCGGTGTTCGCATCGCTGGAGCAGGGCGAGGGTAGCTTCCCCGTCGCCGAGGCCGCTGCGCGACGCGTGATGAGCTTGCCGATGCATCCGTACTTGACCGAAGAGCAGCAAGAGCAGGTGGTCGCTGCATTGAAGCAAGCCGTGCTGGCTTGACTTCGAATAAGGGGGCAAGCGAACGATGCGACAAGTCGTGCTGGACACCGAGACCACGGGCCTCGAGCCGGAACAGAATCACCGGATCATTGAAATCGGCTGCGTGGAACTGGTGAACAGACGCAAAACCGGTCGCACCTTCCACCGTTATCTTCGCCCCGATCGAGAAGTCGATCGTGGCGCCCTTCAGGTCCACGGCATCACCAACGAATTCCTTGCCGAGCAGCTGCGGTTTCACGAGATCGTCGATGAGCTGCTCGGCTTCATCGGTGGCGCCGAGCTGATCATCCACAACGCCGATTTCGACCTCGCGTTCATGGATGCGGAGCTGCGTCGCCTGGCCGGCCCAACCCGGCGCATGCGCGAGCTGTGCGGTGTGCTCGATACGCTGCCGCTCGCGCGCCAGATGCATCCTGGCCAGCGCAACAGTCTGGACGCGCTGTGCAAGCGCTACAGCGTCGACAACTCGCGTCGCGAGCTCCACGGCGCGTTGCTCGACGCGCAGATCCTTGCGGACGTCTATCTGGCGATGACCGGTGGTCAGGTCACGCTGATCCTGGCCGATACGACGGTGGCATTGCACGACGATGCTGCGGCGTCGTCGCGTGCGC
>JBEVDW010000316.1:0-11045 GCA_040513115.1 Steroidobacteraceae bacterium
AGCTGCCGATCACCGCGACGTGCAATCTCATCGGCGTTTCGGATGTTGAGGCGCAATCACTCGCCGACATGATCCTGAAGATCGAGTCCAATACCGGCGGAACGCTCAAGGGTTTCAACGACGCGGTACAGCAGTTCTTCAAAGCGGTGACCGACGAGCGTCGCAAGTCGCCGGTGCAGGACACGATCGTCGATACGGTGGCGCGTGCGGAGATCGATGGCCAACCGATTGCCGAAGTCGACATGCTGCACTTGCTGTGGGTGCTGTTTCTCGGTGGCATCGACAGCACGGTACATGCGGCGACCGGCGGATTGCTGGCGCTGTTCCATCATCCAAAGCAACTGGAAGCGCTGAGAGGCGATCCCGGTCTGATCAAGACGGCGGTTGAAGAGATCCTGCGCTGGACTTCGACATCGCACGCGAACAAGCGCCAGGCCACGCAGGATTTCGAGATCCATGGGACCCGCATCAAGAGCGGCGACTTCGTGACGGTCTGGTCGCCCTCCGCGAACCGGGACGAGCAGGCCTATCCGGATCCGTTCCGCTTCGATGTCCGTCGCAACATCACGCGACCGATCGCAACGTTTGGCATGGGTGGCAAGCACACCTGTATCGGACAGTACTTTGCCCGCCTGGAGTTGAGGGTACTGCTCGAGGAACTGTTCCGGCGTTACCCCAACGTCGAACAGGCGGCACCCATGGTGCGCAGTCCGGCGTACACGATGCAGATCTCGCCTATATCGTCTTTGCCGGTTCGCTTGAAGCACTAGCATGGGTATCGAACAGAACAAGGAGATCGTCCGGCGATTCATGCAGTTGTTTTCGGAAGCTCGACTCGATGAAGCGTTCGAGCTGCTCGACGACAACATGACGTGGACGCTCTGGGGCAGCGGTCCGGCGGCAGGCGCGTACACGAAAGCTGCCATGAAGGATCTGCTGCTGCAGTCGTGGCAGTGGTTCAACGGCCTAGTGCTGTGGACGCCTACGGAGATGACGGCCGAAGAGGATCGGGTGGCCGTCATGGCCGTGTCGAATGCAACCACCCACGGCGGTTATCATCACACGAACAAGTACCACAATCTCTTTCGCGTGCGTAACGGAAAGATCGTGGAAGTGCTAGAGATATTTCCCGAAGGTCCGGTAGCGGTTCTGTTCGAGCACTTGCAGGCAGAGCAGGCCGCACCCGTTCGTCCCACCATCAAGGATCAGCGCTGATTGCGCCGCGGAGAAAGTCATGTCTATTGCCGATGTTTCCAGCCGCTCACTCGAACAGCTTGTCTCATTGAAGGGCAGGCGCGCCGTCGTGACCGGCGGAGCCAAAGGATTGGGACGCGCCATCGCGCACCGGTTGGCAGAGGCGGGGGCCTCGGTGCTGATCGGCGATATCGATGTGGAGACCGCCACGTCGGCAGCGAAGCAGCTTGCAAGCACGTTGGATCGTCGCGTGCTGGCGACGCGACTCGATGTGACCCGCACGGAGTCCATTGTCGCAGCGGCTGATATGGCTGTGCGCGAGCTCGGCGGTCTCGACATCTGGGTCAACAACGCCGGCATCTATCCCCTCACGCCCGTGTTGAGTATGCCCGATGAAGAATGGGATCGCGTGATCGCGATCAATCTGCGCGGCACGTTCATCGGTTGCCGGGAGGCCGCGCGCCGCATGAGCGATGCGAAGACGGGCGGTGTGATCATCAACATAGCGTCCACCGCCGGGTTCAAGGCGGCCGGCCCGGGCGTGACCCACTACGTTGCCTCGAAGCATGGCGTGCGCGGCATCACGCGCCAGCTGTCGCTGGAATTCGCACCTCAGAACATCCGCGTGCTGGCCATTGCGCCGACGACGATCATGACGGAAGGTGTGGCCGATGCGACGAAGAAAGTGGACGCTATCGGATTCGACCTGCAGCAAACCATGAACAGCATGTTGGGCCGCACCGGCGTGCCCGATGACGTCGCTCGCGTCGCGCTGTTCTGTGCGAGCGATTTGTCACTGTTCATGACGGGCAGCACGCTGGCCGTCGATGCGGGCGACCTCGTCCGCTGATTTGCAAAGTTTTCCATCGAACGTACAACGGAGATGCCAATGAAACGCCTCGAAGGTAAGGTCGCGATCGTCACGGGAGCCGGGCAGGGGGTGGGCCGAGGCATTGCACTGGCCTTCGCGAAGGAGGGTGCTGCAGTCGTCCTCGCAGGGCGCACCGAAAGCAAGGTGCAATCCGTCGCGGAGGAAATCCGCAAGTTCTCTGGCAAAGCACTGGCGATCCGGTGCGATGTCGCCAAAAAGAGCGATATCGAAGCGACAGTACGTGCGACGGTCAAGGAGTTCGGCACAGTTCACATCCTGGTGAACAACGCGTTCTGCGGCAACGATCCGATGCCGATCGAAGAGACGACGGACGACTATTTCCAGGCCGCGGTCGATACCAATCTCTTCGGCTGCATGCATCTGATGCAGGCCTGCTTTCCGTATCTGAAGCAGAACCGCGGCAGCATCATCAACTTCGGTACCGGTGCCGCGTTGGAAGGCTGGCCCAACCTGTTGACCTACACCGCCACCAAAGAGGCTATCCGCGGCATGACTCGCGTTGCGGCCAAAGAATGGGGCAAGCACGGCATTCGCGCGAACTGTCTGACCCCGCAAGCGAACTCTCCGGCGATGGAGGTGTTCAAGCAACGCAACCCGCAAGGGTATGCCGGCCTCATCGCCGCCACGCCGCTCGGTTACATCGGCGACTGCGAAGCGGATATCGGACCCGTCGCCGTCTTCCTCGCCAGCGAAGATTCCAGATACATGACCGGCCATACGCTGACCGTCGACGGCGGTCAGTTCGTGTTGCGCTGAGCCACTTCTGCCGATTGCCCTGTCCCCCGGGGCTTTGCTAGCCTCGCGATCGCGTTTGTAAATATTTACAAATAGGTAGTGCCCATGGCGTCTCTCGATAACACCCGCATGCCGTCCTGGACTCCGCCGGAGCGCCCCGAATGGGTGAAGCGCGCCAACGAAGAGGGAAGCTATCTCGACCTGCGCGGTGTCGTGCCGCTCGAGCCGGGTGAGCTCATCGATCGCGCCATCGCCAACACGGGTCTCAAGCATTTCGGCGATGACGATTGGCGGGAGCCGTTCGACATCCTGGTGAAGTCGCTGGACCAGGAAGCGAACCTGTCGCTGATGGGGCGCCTCCTCGGGCGCTCGGACCTGCTGATGTTCCTGGATGCGCGCCTGCAGGTCGAAGCGGCTTACAAGGAGCATCCTGAAATCGAAGAGCAGAAGATCAACAAGCCGCTGTGGGTGCTGGGTCAGGGGCGCAGCGGCACCACGTTGCTGCACACACTGCTGGCGCAGCCGCCAGCGAATCGCACGACGACGGACGGCATGGCTGTGTTCCCTCTGCCACAGAAGGGTATGACCCCGCAGCAACAGCACGAGCTCGCGGACAAGCGCATCACGCAATGGAATCGCATCACGCCGCAAGTCGTGTCCATTCATGAATTTGGTGTGGATAGACCGTGCGAAACCTTTCGCGTCGAAGCCATGGGATTCCGTTCACCGGCATGGTTGAACTTGCTCGGCAGCACGCCAAGCTACAACGAGTACATCGCAAAGCAGGGTGGCTTCATCAAGCCGTTGGAATACTGCAAGCGCGTGCTCAAGGTGTTTCAGTGGGCGGATCCCGGCCGTCAGTGGATACTCCGTTCGAATCACTCATTGCTGTACTTACCGGATGTGATCAAGGTGTTCCCGGACGTGCGCTTCGTCTGGTCGCACCGCGATCCCGTGCGGGCCATGGCGTCGATGGTGGACATGATCGGCACGATGATGTGGATCCGCAGCGATCAGCGCATCTCGGCGGCGTACGAATTCGTCACGAATCCGGCGATCACTGCGGGAATGATGACGCAGCCGGTCGACTGGCTCGAGTCCGGTGCGATTCCAAAGGACCGCATGTACAACGTTCTGTACAAGGATCTGGTGCGCGACGCCGTGGGCACGGTCGAGAATATCTATCAGTTCTACGATCTGCCGTTCACCGATGAGACGCGCAACGCGATCGCCAAGTACGTGAAAGAGCATCCGCGCGACAAACGGCCGTCGCATCGCTACGGCCTCGGGCGCGAGGAACAGATCCAGGCCGAGCGGCAGGCGTTCAAGCGCTACCAGGATTACTTCGGCGTGCCCAACGAAACTTGAGAGGGCGAGAGTCATGTCTACCGTGAGAAATGAAGTCAAAGAGCCCGCGCTGTCGGAAGTGGCCGCCGCATGGGAGCGCCATGTCGCGACCATGAAGGAGCTGCGTGGCGTGCTCGAATCCAGCGAGCTGTTCAAGCTCGCACCGGCACAACGTGGCATGGCATATCGTCAGCTCATCGAAGTGGAGGCGATGGCGTTCAATTTCTGCGTCGGGCCGCGCACGGCGCATCCCCGCGTATTCCGCAACACGTGCTGGCAGACGGACTTCTTCTGCATCGGCGGCAACGGCCCGGATTTCGACTATCGCATGATCCTGCTCGACGGCAAGCACACGTATCGGCTGACGGGAAAGGTGAATGACAGTCGGATGATCCTCGCACAGCTCAATGCCGGGCCGCCGGGATCGCCGAATGCGCGCTGCATCGGTAACTACGACTTCGAGGATTTCAATGTCCGCGAGGATGGCTCGTTCGAGGTGATCCTGAGTGCCGAGGAGCACAAGGGCAGCTGGATCAAGCTACCGGCCGACAACGACTATCAATGGATGATCTTCCGTCCCTCGGTCGAGACCTGGGACGATGTGCCCGCGGAGCTGTACGTCGAGCGCATCAGTCCACTGTCCACCGACGATCCCGATAGCGATGAGTTTTCCGAGGCGGCTGTCGCGCGTCGCATCGGTCTGGCAACCGCATACGCGCGCTATCTGATTAAGGATTGGGCGTGCGGCTTTGCTCCGCTCGTGCTGCGCAAGGGCGGAGGAGCGAACAAGTTCATCGAATTCGACAGCGAAGAGGCGACGGAAGAGGGCAGTCCCTCGGCGCGCTATCTCGAATGTTCGTTCGAGGTGGATGACGACGAGGCCCTGATCCTCGAGTTCGAGCGCGAGCCGAACGGCACGTACTGGTCGCTGCAGCTATACGACATCTGGCATCGCTCGCTCGATTTCCGTACGCGCCAGACGACGCTCAACGGTCATCAGATGGCGAAAGATGCCGACGGCAAGGTGCGCGTGGTGGTCTCACGTCGCGATCCTGGTGTCGTCAACTGGCTCGACAGCGCCGGCTACAACCACGGCGAAGTCACGTGGCGCAATTACAAGGTGACCCGCCGCGAGAAGTGCGAGATCCATCGCGTGAAGTTCACCGATGTGTTCAAGCATCTGCCGGCCGCCACCAAGAAGGTGACGCCGGAAGTGCGTGCCCGCGAGCTGGAATTGCGCCGGAAGACATATCTACGTCGTCACGGTGAGTGAACGATCGATTTCGATTCAAGTAACGAGCAGATAGTGGCGACTGTAGAATTTCGAACATCGGACGACACGCTGGAGTCTGTCGAGGTTCTGCCAGGCCTCACTGTGATGGAAGCGGCCGTCCAGCACGACATTGCCGGCATCGAAGGCGTGTGCGGTGGCGCAGGCATCTGCGGCACGTGCCACGTCGTTGTGGATGCGCCATGGATGGCGCGCCTGCCAGCGGCGAATTCAACCGAGATTTCCATCCTCGAGACATTGCCGAACCGCCAAGCCAATTCGCGGCTGTCCTGCCAGATCAAGATGTCGGATGCGTTGCACGGCATGGTGTTGCGTGCCGTGCCCGCAGATCAGTGATGCGGAGGTTCTTCCGGTGAGCACGGTTCCCGAGCAAGCACAGCGCCCGAGCCACGTGCCAGCAGAGCTGGTGATCGACTTCGACGTCTACAACCCGCCCAACGGAGAGCACGACTTCTATCGCCCGTGGGAGGAGTTGCAGAACTCGGGCGTGCCGGAAATCGTCTGGACGTCGCGGAACGGCGGCCATTGGCTGCCGACCACGGGTCAGTTGGTGTTCGACATCTGGGGCGATCACGAGCGCTTCTCCAATCGCATCTCGATCGTGCCGAAGGCGGTGGGCGAACAGTTTTTCGGCATTCCACAGTCGCTCGATCCGCCGCTGCACATGCCGTTCCGGATGCTGTTGAACAGTGTGCTGGGGCCGAAAGCCGTGAAGACACTCGAAGATGGCATTCGCGCGCTCGCGATCTCGTTGATCGATGACTTTCGCGCGCGCGGCCAGTGTGACTTCACGCGCGAGTACGCCGAGATTCTTCCCGTGCATACGTTCCTGCGGCTTGTCGATCTCCCGCTCGAGGATGCGCCCCAGCTGCTGGAGATCAATAACCACATCATTCGCCCGAGCGGCGAGATGACGGTAATGGAGGCCTCGAACCGCCTGCGAGCCTATCTGCAGGAAGTCGTCGAGCGGCGTCTGGGTCGAGACGGGCAGGACATGCTCAGCAAGATGATCAATGGCCAGGTCAACGGCCGATCGCTGACGGTGGAGGAGGGAACGTATCTCGCCCTCACCGTTCTACAGGGCGGCATCGACACGGTGTCGAACCTGCTTGCATTCGCGATGCACTTCCTCGCAACTCATCCGCAGCACCGGCGGGAGCTGATCGAGCATCCGGAGCTCGTGCCAGCCGCCGTGGAGGAGTTGGTGCGCCGCTTCCCTGTGGTGGCGACTGCGCGCGAAGTAAAGAACGACATGACCTTTCACGGCGTGGAAATGAAGAAGGGCGATGTCCTCGTGATGGCGACGCCGTTCCACGCGGTCGATACCCGCTTGCACGATCGGCCGCTCGAAGTCGACTTTCACCGCACCGATCGACCGCACGTCACGTTCGGTAATGGCATGCATCGCTGTCCCGGAGCCCACCTCGCGCGCCACGAGACCCGCATCACGCTGCAGGAGTGGCTCGCCCGCATTCCGCATTTCGAGCTGGCCGATTCCGATGTCCGCTTCCAGGGCGGCGTAGTCGCTGCCGTATTGGGTCTGCCGCTCAAGTGGAACGCGGCAGAGACCAGCGCACGCCCATGACGTTCATCGCCCATGTTCCCGTTCATTGAAGCAAAGAGAGTTCTGCATCATGTCCGCATCCTCCTCCGCCAATGCGACCGTTCAACCGCTGAGCAAAGCGGTCGATGCCCAAGGTCGCACAGTCGTCGTCACGGGTGGCACGATGGGTATCGGCCGCATGATCGCGGAGGGCTTCGCCGCTGCGGGTGCGTCGGTGATCATCTGTGCACGCACGGCGAGTGCGTGTGAACGTGTAGCTGCCGAGATCTCCGAACGCTTCCCCGGCAGTTGTGTCGGGGTTGCTGCCGATCTGTCTAACAGCGAAGGCATTCGCACACTGGTGAATGCCGTCACGCAGCGCACCGACAAAGTCCACGCATTGATCAATTGCGCCGGCCGCGCGCTCATCGCTCCGATCGACGAGTATCCAGAGGATGGCTGGGACAATGTCTTCGACTTGAATCTGCGCGCGGCGTTTTTCGTCACGCAGAAGTTGTTGCCGCTGTTACGCAAAGGCGGCACACCTGAATGGCCCGCCTCGGTCATCAACGTCGGTTCGATCGCGGGTCACAAGATTCAGCAGCGCGAGAACTATGCATACGCCGCCTCGAAAGCGGGACTGCACTACCTCACCCGGTCGCTCGCCAAGCATCTCGGCCCGCAGAACATCAGTGTAAATGCGATCGTGCCGGGTCTGTTTCTCACAGAGTTGACCCAGGATCTCGCGGGCCAGTTCGCGGAGAAGTTCATTGCTGAAACGCCACGCCGACGTTTGGGCCAGGCGCACGACGTTGCGGACCTGGCATGCTTTCTGTCTTCGCCTTCCGCCAGCTTTCTGTGCGGCGTCGTCATACCGTTGGATGGAGGCGTCAGCGTCTGAGTGGCAATGACCTCTAAAGAGGCTCATGCTCGGCATATGGCTAGTGGGGGTGAGCGATGCAACTCAAAGAAAAAGTCTGTTTCGTAACCGGTGCTGCCGGTGGTATTGGTCGGGCGGCGGCCGTGGCAATGGCGCGGGCCGGCGCGAAGGTGGTTATCTCCGACCTGACTGTTGCATCGTTGGAAGAGACGACGGCACTGGTGAAAAAAGAGGGCAGTGACGTACTAGCGCTGGCGCTCGATATCACGGACATAGCTGCCGTGCGTGCGGCCGTCAAGAAAACGGTGGAGCGCTTCGGGCGCCTCGACTGCGCTCACAACAATGCAGGCATCGTACTCACGCCGGCCTCCACGCACGAAACGTCATTCGACGGACTCAAGCGCACGATGGACGTGAACCTGTATGGCACGTTCCACTGCATGCAGGTCGAGATCGAGCTCATGTTGAAACAGGGTGGCGGCACGATCGTGAACACGGCGTCTATCGCCGGGATGGTGGGCTCGGCCGGCAACAGCGCGTACTGTGCGTCGAAAGCAGCGGTCATCGGGCTCACACGCACAGCGGCGGTGGAGTACGCGGCGCAGGGCATTCGCATCAATGCTGTGTGTCCCGGCATCATTCAAACGGCGATGACGGTGCCGATGCTGGCGCCGGAAGAGGTCAGAAAAGCGCTGCTGGGCGCGATACCCATCGCACGTGTCGGTTCGCCGGAAGAGATCGCTGATGTCGTCGTGTGGCTCAGCTCATCGCAATCGAGCTATCTCGTCGGCGCCATCATCGCTGCCGATGGCGGCTTCAGCGTGCAGTGATTGCAACCGACAGCCCGACCGCAACTTCGGCTTCGATCGTAACGGACAACGAGTGGCGCGCCGGCTGGCGCGTGCTCCTATCGGCAGCGGTTGGTGTGGGTGTCGGCGTGCCTGCCGTCATCAACACGGCGGGGCTGTTCGTCGTGCCGATGCAGCAAGAGTTCGGTTGGTCGCGCAGCGCGCTCGCGATCGGACCGATCGTAGGACTGATTTCTTCCTGCCTGAGTCCGCTCGGTGGCTGGTTGATCGATCGCTACGGCGCCCGACCGCTGGCGCTTGCAGGCCTGAGTCTGCTGTGCCTGGAAATCCTGCTGCTCGCGTTGGTGCCGGTGAAGGCAGCCGCGTTCTATGCATTGGTGATCGCGCTCGGCCTCACGGGTACGATCACCAACAACATTGTTTACTGCAAGGCCATCGCCACGTGGTTTCGCAAGAATGCGGGTACTGCCATCGCATTGATGCTGAGCGGCGTATCGATTATCGGCGCCATCATGCAGCCTGTGCTGGCTCACATCATCGCTGCGCATGGTTGGCGTACGGGTTACGGCACTCTGGGCGCCGTGATCTTCTTGGCGGGTCTGCCGCTCCTCTGGCAATGGTTTCGTGAGAACCCGGAGCATGTGAGCTTACGGCGGCAAGCGCCTGACGCAGTGGCCGGCGCTTCGGTGTCGGAGGCCATCCGCGATCGGCGTTTCTGGCTCATCCTGGCCGCGTTCGCGGGCGCGGCATGTCCCATCGGCGGTTTCGTCAACCAACTTCAGCCCGTGCTCCTGAGCAAGGGACACGCCATCGAAGCCGCTGCCGTGCTGGGGTCTATTTTTCTGCTGGCGACCGGCGGTGGACGGGTCGTGGCCGGCGTATTGTTCGATCACTTTCGCCCCGCATTCGTCGCAAGCGCGTTCCTGCTTGTTTCAGCGGTGGGCGCGCTCACGCTGGGGGTGGCGGATCAGTTCGGCTTTACCTGGGGAAGTGCGGCGGTTGCTGTTGCCCTGATCGGTCTGGCGCAAGGGGCGGAGGCCGATTTCATCGCGCTGTTCACCCTGCGAAGCTTCGGCCTGCGTTGCTTCTCGACGTTGGTTGCCATTGTCTTCACCGTCAGCGGCATCGGCTTCGCGCTGGGTGGACTGATGTTCACTGCCGTGTTCGATCGCAGCGGCGGTTATCAACCAGCGATTCTGACAAGTGCGGCGATCCTGCTCTTCACGGCAATCCTGGCCGCCACGATCAAAGTGCCAAGGCCGCAGTCCCGCAGTTGACAGCACCGATCACGCCGTGAAAATAGCCCACGACTGCTCACACTGTTGAGGAATCCCTTGGCTGCCACTCCCGCAAAGCCGCTCATGGTCGATCGCATCCTCGATGCGAGCCTGAAGCTGTTCAATGAACAGGGCTTCCATCGAGTGGCCATGATGCGCATTGCCATCCACATCGGCACCAGCCCGAGTCACATCGCGTATCACTTCAAGAGCAAGAGCGACATCCTGCTCGCATTGTTTCCACGTCTGGAAGCGGCGCTGCAGGAGGTGATGGAGCTCGATCCGAGCCATGCGGTGCCCGAGTCGATCGAGCGCAATCGCTACGTGCTCGAAACGCTCTGGAACTATCGTTTCTTCTTCATCGAGCTGCCGCAGATCGCGCCCGTGGACGAGCGCGTGTTTGCTTCTCACCTGAAGTTGGAGAAGCGCATTCTCGGCATGATGCAGCACTCCTTCGATCTGCGTATCGAGGAGGGCACCATGAGTCCGGTGCCGCCGCCGAACTCAACGGAGCTTCTGGCCAAGACGATCTGGATCACATGGATTGACTGGATCCGGCGGCAACAGCTGAATCATCCGGACCAGAGAACGCCCAGCACCATTTCCATCTATGAAGCGATGCTGCACGCGTATTGCATCGTGCAACCATACTTCTCGCAGGAATTCGTCGACGACATCCTGACACGCATCGAGGACCGGTTGCAGGTCCGTGCCGTTGCACGGTCCAAGGCAGCCCCGAAGAGCAGGGTGGCGGGCAAATCGCGGAGCCGCAGGAGCTCGCGCGTCGCGCGGACTTAGCTCAGCGGTCGATCCGGCGCCGTCGATAACCGCCGCCATGTGCTTCCCCAAGGCGGTCGTGAGCCGTCCTTACCCTCGCGCTACTACACGTTCCAGCGCCTGACTCCGCATCCGTCCGTCGAGGTCAGCGCGGGTTGGCATTAGTAGGCAGCGGGAGTACGCTTGTGCCATATGTCAACGAGTGTTGGCATCGTGGAGACGCAGGTTCTGCGAGCAGTGTTCCAGTGACAAGCATGCGGCAGTAACGATTGCGACTCGGTCAAAAGGTCACTCATCAGG
>JBEVDW010000317.1:0-9010 GCA_040513115.1 Steroidobacteraceae bacterium
GGATTGCCGGCGAGCATCTCGTAGACGATCACGCCCAAGCTGTAGATGTCGGCACGCTCGTCGACCTTCTTGCCCAAGATCTGCTCCGGCGCCATGTATTTCGGCGAGCCGATCACGTAGCCCGTCTTCGTGAGTTGCGTGTCGCCGCTCTTCGCGGCCGCTGCGACGCCGAAATCCACGATCTTCAGCAGTCCCTCGTTGTTGATGAGGATGTTCGCCGGCTTCAAGTCGCGATGAACGATGCCGGCCTTGTGCGCCACCGTCATGCCGGTTGCGATATCGCAGCCGTATTTCAAGGCGCGCGGCAGCGGCAGCGCCTTCTCGTTCACGATCTCGCTGCCCAACGTATGCGAGGGGAAGTACTCCATCGAGATCGCATAGTTGCCGCGCATGTACAGGAAGTCGTAGATGCGGATGACGTTGTGATGTGTGATCTTGCGGGAGTAGCGCAGCTCGTGGACGAAGCGCTTCATCATCTCTTCATCCTGCGACACGTTCGGGTTCAGGAACTTCAGGATGAGGCGTTCGTCGACGACAGTGTCCTCGACCAGCAGCACGGTACCGAACGCGCCCTTGCCGATCTTCTCGATGAACTTGTAGCGGCCTTCGATGATGTCGCCGGTCTTGAGTGTGGAGATGTCGAGCCGCGACTGGTCTTCCGCCTTCTTGATGACCGACTCGACGTCGACCTTGTCCAGCAGCAGGGTGCGCGCGGACTCGGACACTTTCGCTGCGACCTTGGACTGCGACGACACACCCGTGCTCGTGAAGCGGTTGTCGATCTCTTCGATGGCGCGATTGGCGGCGTTCTGGATCGTGTCATCCGCGGATGCGGCGCCGGCGTTCTGAATGTGCCCGCGAATCACATCGACGCGCTTGTCATCGACCAGGCGCGCAAGCGATCCGATCACCTCGACCTTGATTTCCTTCTCAGGGCGCTCGAGCAGCTTGAACAGCGGCTCAACCACGCGTGTGTCGCCAATCTTGCCCAGGGCGCGGGCAATGCTGGGCAGCGCCTTGGTATGCGGCGAATTCAACAGCTCCAGCAGGGCAGGCACCGCCTTCTTGCTGCCGATTTCGCCCAGCGCATCGACGGCACGCTCGCTGACCCACCAATCCTTGTCCTTGGTGGCCTCGATCAGGAAATTGACGGCGCGCTCGTCCTTGGTCTGGTTGAGAATCTCGATGGCCGCGCGGCGGACGTCCTCGTCCTGGTCGCGGATCAGCTCCATCACCGCATCGACCACACGCGGGCCACCGATCTTGCCTAGCGCATCGGCGGCGCGAGTCCGCACCCACCAATCGTCGTCCTTGATGACCTGTAACAGGTGCTTGATGTCTTTCGCCGTGCCGAGGTGATTCAGGACCTCCACGCCGGCACGGCGGGCGTATTCGTTCTCGTCCTTCAGCACATCGATCAAGTACTTCATCGTGTCGGGATCTTTCGCATTGACCACGACGTCGATGGCGCGATTCTGGACCTCGATGTCCGCATCGCGCAGGAGCTGGCAGACCGGGGCGATATTGATCGGCCCGTCCATCTTGGAGAGCGCGTTCAGTGCCGCCTGCCGCACCATCTTGTTCGGATCGCGCAACTGGTTCTGCAGCGCCGCCGACACTTCCGGGCGGTTGAAGCGCGACAGCATGTGGATGATATGGATGCGGGCGGCAGTGTCCTTGCCCTCGATGCGGCTGACGAGCTCCGGGATGGCCGACTCATCTGCCAGCTCGCCGATGATCTTGAACACTGCGCCTTTGTCGTTGGGGTCGAGCGCATAGGCCTGCTGGATCAGCTCGCGCACGGTGAAGCGGTTACGTTGTGCCGAGATGATCTCGATGATCGCGGGCTTCGGCACATCGGCGCGGCCGAGCAATTCGAATAGCAGGCTGGCGCTGTAGTTGCTGCTGGAGGTCAATGCCCAACAGATGGCAGCAACCGTCCGCGGATTCCCCTCGGAGAGGCCCTCCACCAGCACCGGAAAGGTCTTGTTGTCGACCATCTGGGTCAGGATCTCGACGTAGGAGACCGTTTCCTTCCGGTCTGCCGTGGCGAGGGCATCGAGAACCTTGGGGATCGCGCCGGATCCAATCTTCGCCAGCTTCTGAAAGGCTTTCTGCGACTCCGGATTGGCTGGGTCGCCAATGCTTCTGATCTCGGCGATCAGCCGCTCAGCGCGTAAGTCGGAGAAAAAACTCATCAAATACTCTCTCGATCCGTCTCGTCCATCGCGGCCGCGCGCTCACCACCACTCCCATGGCTCGGGACTGCGTGACGGGGGAAAGAAGCCCGCTGGTGCATACGTCTCTTGCTGTGCACACATTATGGCATGGCTGCCGCCCTCCTCCACCTGCCCGGGGCCTTGTAGGCTGAGGCCTCCCGGGCTTGCGACGAGGGGGAGTGTTGCCTCGACTACAATGTCTGGCCCTCACTTTCAGGCAGATGCCTCCATGACGAATGCGAACGAATCCGCAGTCCGCGCGGTGCTCGAGTCGGAGTTGGAGCCGTACAGTGGCAGGCCGCTCGCGCAACTGGCGCACACGGTGACTGCGGGTCGGGACGGGGCGCAGCTGACGCTGACGCTGCCGTTTCCTGCTGCACGTTATGCGAGCGAATTGGGGGAACGCCTGAGGGCCCGATTGCCGCCGAACACGAAGCTCGAGATTCTCTGGCAGGTGGAATCGCAGGGGACCAAGCGCCCGGTGAATGCCATTCCAGGCATCCGCAACATCATCGCAGTCGCTTCGGGTAAGGGGGGCGTGGGGAAGTCGACGACCGCCGCAAACCTGGCCTTGGGCCTGACGTATGACGGCGCGAGCGTCGGGTTGCTCGATGCCGATATCTATGGTCCCAGCCAGCCCCGGATGATGGGACTGCCCAACGAAAAGCCCACGTCTCGGGACGGCAAGACGTTCGATCCGCCCGTTGCCTATGGGGTGAAGGTGAGCTCGATCGGGTTCCTCGTGGATGAGGAGCAGCCGCTCATCTGGCGCGGCCCCATGGTGACCCAGGCGCTGATGCAATTGCTGAACGACAGCCGCTGGGGCCAGCTCGACTATCTGATCATCGACATGCCGCCAGGCACTGGAGACACGCAGCTGACACTGTCGCAACGTGTGCCGCTGACTGGGGCCGTGATCGTGACGACACCCCAGGACATCGCGCTGCTGGACGCGCGTCGTGGGTTGCGCATGTTCGAGAAAGTGGACGTGCCGATCCTTGGCATCGTCGAGAACATGAGCATCCATATCTGCTCAAATTGCGGCCACGAGGAACACATCTTCGGCGCAGGTGGCGGGCGCGCGATGGCGCAGCAATACGGCGTCGAGCTGCTGGCTGAGCTGCCCTTGCACGCACGAATCAGGGAAGAAACGGACAGCGGCCGTCCTACGGTCGTTGCCCAGCCCGACAGCTCGCTGGGCCGCGCCTATATCGACATGGCACGGCGCACGGCAGCGCGACTCGCCTTTGCGTCCGAGCTGTCGCGGCCTGTGTTTCCGAAGATCGAGATCGAAGACACCTAGAGTTGCGGACGCGGTCGAGGAGGGTTCAAACGGAGCTGCGTGCCCGTGAACTGACCGCGATCCGCGCACGGCTATCCGCTATCCTGCGCGCCAGTTCCCAGCCCCAGGCCCCACGTCCTCATGAGCATCAAATCCGATCGCTGGATCCGTCGCATGTCCCTGGAACACGGGATGTTCGAGCCGTTCGCGCCCGAGCAAGTGCGCACGTCCAACGCAGGCAAGATCGTTTCGTACGGCACCTCGAGCTACGGCTACGACGTGCGCTGCGCGGGCGAGTTCAAGATCTTCACGAATATCAATTCGACGATCGTCGATCCCAAGAACTTCGATTCCGGCAGCTTCGTCGACGTGAAAGCCGATGTCTGCATCATCCCGCCCAATTCGTTCGCGCTCGCGCGTACGGTCGAATACTTCCGCATCCCACGCAAGGTGCTGACGATCTGCCTGGGCAAATCGACGTATGCCCGCTGCGGCATCATCGTGAACGTGACGCCCCTCGAGCCCGAGTGGGAAGGCCACGTCACCCTCGAGTTTTCCAACACGACGCCGCTGCCCGCCAAGATCTACGCGAACGAGGGGGTCGCGCAGATGTTGTTCCTCGAATCGGATGAAGTCTGCGAGACGTCGTACAAGGATCGTGGCGGTAAGTATCAGGGGCAGCGCGGGGTCACGTTGCCGAAGACCTGAGGTCAGCGGCTCGAGGCAACGCTGCGACCCTGCAGCGCGACGAGATGCATGGTCGTTTCCACCTTGCCATCCCGCACTTGCTCGGCCCGGATGGGGATATAGCCGAGCGCAGGCGCGTGCCACATGCGCGAGATGCGCTTGGACCCGGGGCGCGTGCTTTCATAGACAATCGTGCTGAACTCGCCGACCGGTGTCTTCAGGGGCTCGGTCTTCGTCCGTTTGTAGTTGTAGCGTTTGATGCGCTCGTCATCGACCAGGGGAATCTCGCCGGGCTCGGCACCCTCGAGCAGCAAATGGATCACTTCCATCTGCACGGAGAGGCGATCCTGCAGATGCGGCTCCAAGGGGAAGTCGACCTTTTTGTCCTTGATGACGCCTTGCGCGCGCTGTGTGCCGACATCGAAAGTCACTTTGCCATCTTGCTCCGAACCACTCTCGCCATCGTCCAGCTTCCATTCGAGCGGGTGCACTCCGTCTTCAGTGAGCGCAAAGCGCGTCATCTCCGTTGCCTGCGGGCTGATGATCATGCGGGCGAGCATGCTTGGCTGCACGACCGAGTGGTAAACGTACTGCCCATTCGCGTCGCGCGTGAGCTCGAAGATGATGTTGCCGGCGCGTAACCCGCGATAGGTCACCGCGTACGTGGCCTTGAACGGCTCGATGAAGGAGGGTGCGGCCCTGGCAGCGAATACGGCGGTGAGCATCAGCCAAACCGCCGCGCCGAATTGCAATGCGCGGTACTTCAATGAGAGGTCTCTGCGTAACCGTCTGTCGACGCGTTACCAGCTATACGGGTATCCACGACCACTGGTTGCATCAAAGGCTTGCCATCGAGCCAGGCGACACCCTCGCGACACGCCAATCGACCGCTCGCAATCCATTGCACTGCCTGCGGATAGATCCTGTGTTCCTGGCGATGAATTCGAGCTGAAAGCGTGCCGACGGTGTCATGAGGCTCGACGTCGATCACGGCCTGGATCACGACCGGGCCGCCATCGAGCTCTTCGGTAACGAAATGCACACTGACGCCATGCTCACGCTCTTGCGCGGCGAGCACGCGCTCGTGTGTCTTCAGCCCTCGATGCTTCGGCAATAGGGATGGGTGAATGTTGAGCATGCGACCCGCGAAGCGCCGTACGAAGCTGGCGCTCAAGATGCGCATGTAACCCGCGAGCACGACCAGGCCGGGCTCGAAGCTCGCGACGAGATCGCCCAGTGCCTCATCGAAAGCCGCGCGATCGACGAAGTCTTTGGGCTTGAGTACGCGCGTCGGAATGCCGAGCGCCGCGGCACGTTCGAGACCTTCTGCACTGGGCTGGTCACTGATGACGGCCTTGACCTCGACGTTCAATTCGCCAGCGCGAGCTGCGGTGGCGATCGCCAGCATGTTGCTGCCGCGACCGGAGATCAGAACGACGATCGGCAGTGGCGCGCTTGCAGGCGTACTCATCCGTGCACGACGACACCGCCGGATCCGCGACGCACTTCGCCGATGACCACGGGCGCTTCGCCTTGCGACTTCAAGCACGCGAGCGTCGATTCGACGTGCTCGGCTGCTACGCATACCGTCATGCCGATGCCGCAGTTGAACGTGCGATGCATTTCGGCTTCAGCGATGTTGCCGGCACGTCGCAACCAATCGAACACCGCGGGTCGTTGCCATGTTTGCGTGCTGAGCACGACTTCGAGGCCATTCGGAATCACGCGGGGAATGTTCTCGACGAGCCCGCCGCCCGTGATGTGCGCAAACCCATGCACCGGTACGCGCTTCAGCAACGCGAGCAGCGGCTTCACGTAGATGCGAGTCGGCGCTAGAAGTGCATCGTAGAGATTCTGGCCACCGAGCTTGGTCGTCGCCGTGGCGCCAGCTGCGCTCAACACCTTGCGGATGAGCGAGTAGCCATTCGAATGCGGGCCGGAGGAGGGCAGGCCGATGATCGCATCGCCCGGTCGCGTGCGGCTGCCATCGACGATTGCATCCTTTTCAACGATGCCCACGCAGAAGCCGGCGAGATCGTAATCGTCGGCGGCATACATGCCCGGCATCTCGGCCGTTTCGCCCCCGATCAACGCGGCACCCGCTTGGACACAACCCTCGACGATGCCCTTGATCACCGCTTCCGCCGTATCGACGCGCAATTTGCCGGTTGCGTAGTAGTCCAGGAAGTACAGCGGCTCGGCGCCTTGCACGACGACGTCATTGGCGCACATCGCTACCAGATCGATGCCGATCGTGTCGTGACGGCCCGTCTCGATGGCGAGCTTCAGCTTCGTGCCCACACCGTCCGTGCCTGATACGAGTACAGGTCGCTTGAAACGCTCCACGGGCAATTCGAACAGTGCGCCGAAGCCCCCAAGCCCCGCCAGCACTTCGGGGCGCATCGAGCGCTGCACGTGCGGTTTGATGCGCTCCACCAAGGCATCGCCGGCATCGATGTCCACGCCCGCGTCGCGGTAGGTGAGTGAGTCTTTCGAGGTCATGGGGCTGCTCGCTACGGGTCGATTTTGGGGGTCGATGGGCGTGTCGGTGTGGGCGATGGTATTTTACACACCCCATTTTTCGCAGGCCCGCCTGTTTACGCATGGACTTACGATCGACGTGGATGCGGACGCTGCTCGTCGTCTGGCTCAGTGCCTGGAGCGTCAGCATTGCCGTGGCAGCCACGGTGGACAATTTGTACATCACCACCGTGACGGTGTCGGATCGCAGCGATGCGGGACGAGAGCGCGCATTCGTGCAGGCGCTCGGCGATGTGGCCATTCGTGTCAGCGGGGCTCGCGACGCACCGGCCCGACTCGGCGCCGCGGCGGGCAGTGCGAAGCGCTACGTGCAGCGCTTCGGCTATCTGGCCGAGGATCAGCTGCAAGTCGGGTTCGATCCGCGCGCCGTGGATGGGTTGTTGGCCAACGCGGGCTTGTCAATCTGGGGGCGTGAGCGTCCAACGACGCTCGTGTGGCTGCAGGCTGACGATGGCACAGGTGCGCGGCGTATGGTCTCCAATGCCACGCCAGGTCCGGAGCGTGACGGTCTGTTGCGCGCGGCGACGCTGCGCGGGCTCCCCCTCATGTGGCCCACTCCATCGAGCTCGTTGGGATCTGTTCTCGCGCACCAGCCCTCAGCGGCGGAGCTGGACGCCGAGCGAGAACGGCTGGGTGTCGACGCGCTATTGATTGGCTATGCGCGCTCGTCGCCACAAGCGCCGCCGACGGTGCGATGGCAGTTCGTGTTCGATGGTCAGGCGCACGATGCTGCAGGCACGGTCGAGAGCGGTGTCGATCTGGCAGCCGACAGTTTCGCAAAGATGTTTGCCGCCGCGAGCGGGAGCATGGTGGACCTGAGTGTCGAGGTCGATGGCATCACCAACCTCGATGCCTACGCGCAGACGCTGAACTACCTCGAAGGACTCACGCTCGTACGCAGTGTCGGCGTGACGGAAGTGCGTGGCGAGACGGTGCAATTCCGCGTCGTGAGTCGCGGCGATGCCGAGACGCTGCGACGCGCGTTTTCGTTGGACAATCGGCTCACACCGCAATCGCTGGAGCAATCGGCACCGGATCCGCAACGCTTGCGGTTGCGCTTCCAAGCTGCGCGGTAAGGGATTTCGCGTGTCGGCTTGGCGTCATCTTCCCAACGCATTGAGTGTTCTGCGCATGCTGCTGGCGATTCCCGTCGCGGTGCTGCTGTCGCGTGGTCAGTACCTGCTCACATTCGTGGTGTTCGGCTTCGCTGCGTTCACTGATGCGCTGGATGGCGCGTTGGCCAAGCACTTTGGCTGGACCTCCGAGCTCGGCAAGATGCTCGATCCGCTCGGAGACAAGCTGTTGCTGATGACCGTGTTCATCACGCTCACGGTGATCGGCCAGGTGCCGCCGTGGCTTGCGCTGACGGCGGTTGGCCGCGATGTCCTGATCACATCCGGTGCCATCGTGTATCGACTGTGGTTGGGCCCCATCCATGGCGGTCGCCCGACGACCGTGAGCAAGATCAATACTCTGAGTCAGATCGCGTACCTGCTTGCCGTCATGGAGTCCGCAGCGCTGGGCCGGCTGCCGTCGCCGATCGTGACCGGCCTCGGGGCACTCGTCTTCATGACGACCGTGATCAGCGGTCTCGACTATGTGCTGACGTATTCGCGGCGCGCGCAGCAGGTTTATCGCGCGCGTCAGTCGCTCTCGCATTGAGATGAGCGCGACCCAGTTACCGCTCGGCATTCACCTGCGCGACAGCTCGGTGTTCGCGAGCTTCTATCCGGGTCGCAACCAACCCGTCGTCGATGCGCTGCTGGCACTGTGCGCCCAGACACCGCCGCGTGTGGTGTGGTTGCACGGCATGCATGCCGTCGGCAAAACACATCTGCTGCAGGCCATTTGCGCCCGTGCCACGCAACGCGGTGAGCGGGCTGCATTCATTCCGATGAGCGAATTTCGCGCCGCGGGTTCGGAGATGCTTGCGGGACTCGGTGCACTGAGCTGGGTCTGCATCGATGACGTCGATCTCATTCTCGGTGAAGCGCAATGGGAGCGGCGGCTGTTCGCGCTGCATCAGGAGCTCGAAGAGCAGGGTGGGCGCCTGGTGTTCGCGAGCATGCAAGCGCCTCAGGCGCTCGGTGTACAGCTGCCTGATCTGGCCTCGCGTCTGCGAGGCGGATTGGTATTGCGACTGCAAGTGCTCGACGACGCGGAACAGACAGCGGCGCTCAAGCTGCGTGCGGAGCTGCGCGGTCTCGAGCTGAACGACGAAGTCGCGCAATACCTGCTGCGTCGACTGCCGCGCGACATGACCGCGCTGTGCGAGTTCCTG
>JBEVDW010000318.1:0-6019 GCA_040513115.1 Steroidobacteraceae bacterium
CCGCACCAGGTCGATGATCAGGCAGCGGCCGTCGTTCTGCGCGAGGCGCTGTTCGAGTCCCGGTGGCGTCTTCGCGATGACGATCACGTCGGCATCGCCAATGGCATCGTCGAGAGACGATCGCATCAGGCGCGAAATATGCGGAATCGTCTGCTCGATGTAGGCGCGGTTCGAGCCGTACACCTTCGCGAGCGACACGTCCTCGTCATAGACGGCGACGTCGAGACCTTTCCCAATGAGCACTTCGATGAGCTGGGCGATCGGGCTTTCGCGCAAATCGTCGGTGCCCGGCTTGAAGCTCAGGCCCAGCATCGCGATCTTCTTCTTGCCGGTACGCCTGATCAGCCGGTAGGCCTCGTCGATATGGTTGGTGTTGCTCTGAAGAATGGAGCGGAGCACAGGCGGTTCCAGATCCAACTCGCGCGCCTTGTAGAGCAGCGCCCGCAGATCCTTGGGCAGACATGAACCGCCGAACGCGAAGCCGGGTTTCAGGTACGCCGACGAGATGTTCAACTTCTCGTCCCGGCAGAACACCTCCAGCACCTTCGTTCCATCCACGCCCAGCCGCTTGCAGAGCAGGCCGAGCTCGTTGGCAAATGTGATCTTCAACGCATGAAATGCGTTGCCGGCGTACTTCACCATCTCTGCCTCGGGCAACGGAACCCGGATGACCGGCGCCGGCGTGCCCGTGTAGAGCTGCTCGATCACATCGCCGCTGCGGGCATCCAACTCGCCGATAATCGTGAACGGCGGACAACGATAGTCGCCTATCGAGGATCCTTCGCGCAGGAATTCCGGGTTCATGCAGAGGCCAAAGTCGCGGCCCGCGGTCTTGCCGGAGCAGCGTTCGAGCAGTGGAGCGACCATCGCCTCGCTCGTACCCGGGAGCACCGTGCTGCGAATGCAGACCACATGGTAGGCGTCGCGCGATTGAATGAAGGTGCCGATCTGCTCGACGGCGCGTGCCACGTAATCCAGACACAGGCTGCCATTTTCATTGCTCGGCGTGCCGACGCACACGATGGAGATGTCGGCGTCCGCCGGACCATCCAGCGTCGCGCGAAGCCTTCCCGAGTCGACCGACTCGCGCATCAACTCCGGCAGCCCGGGTTCGAGGACCGGACTTATTCCCGCGTTGATGCTCTCCACTTTCTTCGGATCGACGTCGATCCCGAGGACGTGATGCCCATCCGCTGCGAGGCACGTCGCGGACACCGATCCGACGTAGCCCAGTCCGTATACGTTGATTTTCAAAGTTCAGCGCCTTCTCGAAGAGGATGAGATCAGCCAAGGTGTTTGTAGAGGACTCGACCTGCCGCGACCCGCAAACGCTCGGGCACATGGCCGGCGGTCCTCGCGCCGCATCGCGCCACCCAATCACGAGTCGCGGTGCGGGAGCGCGACGTGGGCCGGAATCGCCAATACTGCAGCGGCACAGCCGTGGCACCCCATCGCTCTTTGAACGTCGCCAGGCCTCGATCGGCGAGATCCGTTCGTCCCAGATCCAACTTCACGCACCCGTCGGCGTGTGCCTCCTGAATGGCGTTCCAGAACAACAAGTGGACGCCGCCCAGCCTGTGCCAGGCAGCATCAGAGGCGCCGTATTTGTAGGTCAGCGTGGAGCCATGCTGAACGGTCACCATTGCAGCAATCCGGTGGCCGCGATGACTGGCTATCCGCACGCGCAGTGCGTCGCCAAAGCGCTCCGCGAGATTTTCGAACCACGCGAACGGTTGCGGCGGCAGTCCGTGCCGCCGCCGCGTGAGAACCAACAGTCGATAGAACTCCCGCAACATGTCCGCGCTCCGCCCGACCTGGTAGTCCACACCTTCACGTTGAGAGCGCAGAACTTTTCGCTGCGTCGAGCTTTTGTGGAAGCGGTGGAACAATTCATCGATCTCCGGCCGGAGGTCCAGAGCATGCAGCAGGAACTCGTCGGCAGCGTCAAAACCCGAACGGTCGCACAAGCCGTCCTCAGAGGGCCGCAGCTCGATGTATTGCCACCGGGCACTCGAGCACTGTTCCTGCAGGTACGAGCGAATCGAGGCGAACTGGTCGCGGTCGTCCACCAAGGGGTCGCAGTGATCGGAGAATGGCAATGAGACGAGCCGCGATCCGGTGAGCCAGCTCTGAATCTCACAGAACACGACGGCGTTACGGAGTTCGGCCGCCGGCGCGCAGGTCGTAAACGCGACTGGCTGATAGCCGTAGGTACACCTGAGAGCGTCGAGCCACTGCGGTGTGTGAAACACCGAGGCACGCGGGTGGCGCGCAACGAGTGTCGACCAGCGCGGATCATGAAGTGGGTCGAGACGGTAAACGCTCACACCGTCTGCCCCGCGTTCAGTTCGTTGTCCCCACGCCGACGAATTCACCGACCTGCTCGACGATCGCGCTCTGCTGTTCAGGTCGAAGGCCCGGAAACATCGGCAGCGAGAGGATCTCGGCCGCCACGCGCTCGGTCACCGGAAGCGATCCCCGTCCGGGGCTCCACTCCTCGTAGCACTTCTGAAGATGAACCGGGACCGGATAATGGAGGCCCGTGTCTATACCGTTTGCCTTCAGATGCCGCCCCAGCCCATCTCGATCCCTGGTTCTGACGACATAGAGGTGAAAGACCGACCGGCTCCAGGCGGCTTCTACCGGCCGCAGAGCGCCCAAACCCGACGCGTCCAAGAGCGAGTTGTACTCGCGCGCGGCGGCGCGGCGTGCGGCATTCCAGTTCTCGAGATGCCGCAGCTTGACGCGCAGGAACGCAGCTTGAATCGCATCGAGACGGCCGTTGTAACCCTCGATGTCGTGGTAGTACTTCGTCGCCTGACCGTGGTCGCGCAGCATGCGGACGCGCGCCGCGACGGCCTCATCGTTCGTGGTGACCGCCCCCGCCTCGCCGCACGCGCCCAGGTTCTTGCCCGGATAGAAACTGAACGCAGCCGCCTTGGCTAACGATCCGGCCCGGCGCCAGTCGCCCGTCGATTCATCGAAATACTCCGCGCCATGTGCCTGACAGGCATCTTCCACGACCAGCAGGTTGTATTGCGCTGCGAGACTGGCGATCGCACCCATGTCCGCGACGTGCCCGTACAGGTGCACTGGAACGATCGCCTTGATCGGCTTCTTCGACCGGAGGGCAAGCGGGCGCCCGGTCGACGGCTCTTTGGCACACGCCTTCAGGTATTCAGAGAGGGCGGCCGGACTCATCGTATAAGTGGCTTCATCGACGTCTACGAACTCGGTCACGGCTCCGGTCTGATTGATCGCTTCGACGGTTGCCAGAAACGTGTGAGACACGGTGAGGACCGCGTCGCCGTGACCGACGCCGATTGCCAGGAGCGCAAACCGCAGAGCATCAGTCCCGCTGCTGACTCCAACGCTGAAGTTCGACCCGCAGTAATCAGCGAACTCCCGTTCGAAGCCCTCGACTTCAGGCCCTCCGATGAAACAAGCTGAGCGAACGGCTGTGCGGAAGGCGGCGACCAGTTCCTCTTCCAGCTCACGGTGGCTGCTCACGAGATCAAGAAATGGGATTGGCTGTTGAGTCATCTCGCTCTTTTCTTTGAATCAGGACAGGCTAGACAGGAAGAGGGCGCGGACGAATCCGCCGCACTTCAAGGCTTCGCAGCAACACGAGAATCGGGAAGGCCATTGCCAGTGTCAGCGCGAAGAACACGATACCGCCTTCATGGTGCAGTTGCCCGGTGAGGAACCCGGGATCCACATGAATCGACAACAAAGTCAGCGAGACAATCCGAATCGCATTCTTGAGGATCGCCAGCGGCAGCACGGAGAGGATCAAGACGCTCTTCGTCCATGCGTTCCTCAGGAACACGTGGCTTGCCAGCAGGCTGGTCAGTAGCAGTCCTATGCTGGAGCGAATGCCGCTGCACTCGTCGGCGACCTCAATGACGACTCCCGGAAGCGAGAACACGAATCCGTCGCGACGATACACCTGACCGGTCAGGGCAAACAGGGCCGATACGGCTTCTGTCGATCCGTGCTTCAGGACCTGCACTCCCGCATCGAGCAACCTGGCGGGAATCGGAATCGTGAACAACAGAAAAACCAAGGGGAACGATGCGCGACGGGCAGCCGCCTGCCCGTAAAAAAGCAGAAACCCGCCAATCCACAACAGCACAATCGCGGCAACTCGGAGGGTAAGGTCAGCGGCCATTGATGGCTGCCCCCAAAAGCCGGCAACCATCAACGCTGCGCCTGCCACGATAAACGGGAGCGCTGCGGGCCAGTCGATGCGAACGTCGGAAAAGATCGTGTCGCGCTCTTGATAGACGAGCACGAGCGTGACCAGGGGGATCAACAGCACGTACGACGCAGTCGCGTTCTGGTTGGAAAACTCGAACAGCGCCCGCAGCGTCGGTAGGTTGCCAGCCACGACGAGAGCGCAGTAGGCGAAAACCCACGCAGTTCGAAGGACGAATGTCATGAAACTATATCGAAGACTCTGCGACGCGGTACGTGACGCTGTCTCCATGCAGGCTGGCGTACGCGATTCTCGCGCGATCGCTGCCCGGTCCTTCGATGCACCATGTCGAACCGTTTCGCACCAGCGTCATGCGCCGCCGGTCGCGCCACCAGTCATTCACCTCTCCCGGCAAAGCGATCCAGACGTTTCGTTCGGATCGGAGCTGTGCAAGATATTCAAGCAGCTCTTTGTACACCGTGAGCGCCCGCTCCTCGACCAGATAATCTGGATGCGCGATGAAGGTGACAAGGCCATTCTTCGAGAGAAGGATCTCTGTCTGCTGCTTCCAGCGCTCCACGGAATACTCGCCCAGGATATGAAACAGCGAGTAATCCTGCGTCGTCGTCAATGGGAGTTCCAGGAGGTCTCCGACAAAGTACGGCAGCACGGTGCAGCACCCGCCACGCTGCGGCTCGAGGTGCGCGGCGTTGGGTACCGACATGTCATACGAGAACTCGAAACTGTCGAACCACGCTTGTTCGCGGTACATCGCTCCCGAACGAAACCCGCGGCACTGGAACTGCCGCGCGAAGCGATTGATTTCAGCCGCCCGGCTACGGAACACCTCGCGGTCGTGGAACAGGTATCCGTCGTGCGCGAGATCGTGAAGGTTCACCTCGAACCCGCGGCGTCTCAGCAGGTCTACGAGCGACCGTTCAAACGGACTCCGCGGAATCATCTGGAATGCCGAACGAATCCCGAACGACTCGTCCAGGTCCGTTAACGACAGGCAGAACTGTGCGCCGGTGGGACCCTCCACATCGTGGGTCATCATTGCGCAGCCCGTTGCCCCTTTAGGCCAGAACCAGATGAACGGGATCTCTTTCACACCGCCGCGTCTCAGGACCAACGCCATCGTGGCGCGCATGATCTGATCGACGCTGTCGTCCACCGGCCACGTGGGAAACGCAATATCTTCCCAACCGCGCAATCGCATTCGCTGCAGGTGCTTGCGAATGCCAACCGCAAGAAGCGGTCGGAGGAAATAGTAGATACTCCGAGCCGCAGAATTGACACCAAGCGCCTCGAACCGTCCGCCCGGGGGAAGCGGATAGCGCTCCTCGCGCAAGTTCGTGACCACCTCGGCGAGATCGAAAGGCAACTGCACATCTCCGGATTCAGTCGCCACCTCATCGGCGACGTCAGCCAGAAGTCGAGAGAAGTCCTCAGCTGGTTCGCCGCACGAACGACGTCCGTAGCAGGCGGCACCCGAGAACAGGAACCATCCGCGACCATGCGAGAAAGAGTGCTGTGCTCCGATCCTGGTGAGTTGAATCGGGCTGCCGAAGTACTCCCAAAAGACTTCAGCCGCCGAGAGCGTAGTCGTCACTGCCGTTGTCGTTGCAGCAGCGCGGACATCGAGCGCCTTGCCGGATAGCAATGCGCGTCTGAAAGTATCAGAGATCAAAACGAAACTGATGCGATGATTGCCGCTTTTAGAGCGTAACGATTCGCCCCCGGTCTCTTATGGATTGATCGGCTGCCTCGAGCAGCCTCACCACCCGAAGGCCGGCATGCCCGTCATTGGCGGGCGTTCTA
>JBEVDW010000319.1:0-2682 GCA_040513115.1 Steroidobacteraceae bacterium
CTCCCCTGAAGAGCCCTTCGGAGACGCGAAGTCAGCTTTTCGCTATCGCTCGCCCTTGAAAACCTTCGAGTTCAGATAAGAACCAAACAACACATCCTGACAATCGCCATAGCCGACGTGTCCCTCGCAGTCCCACCGGATCAGGTTGATGACCGTCCAGACATTTCCCCAGAGCTGAATCGGGCACGACGTGATTCCAGTGCCGCGCGCGTGAACGACGCGTCCATGCTCGTCGACCAGCTGCAAATCGATCGCCGAGCAGATGGTAGAGGAGACGGCCCGTGTAATCCGCTTGGTGGCTTTTACGACGCGACCCAGAGTGCCTTCGCGAAAGATCCAGCCGCTGTTCAACCCGCGCTCATCCGGCATCACCCATTCGCCGGCGCGTTCGGGTTGGCCGCTTGCGTGGTCAAAGGCATTGCAGTTGAAGGAGAAGTCGTCGGTGAAGCTTGCCGTCATCCAGGACACCGGTGGAAAGGGCATCAAGGTTTCAGGCCGCGGTTTGCCCCAGGAGCGATCGCGTATGGCATAGCAATCCACTGCGTAGCGGCTGCCTCGCAGCGTCACTTCACCTTTCATGCGCATGCTCTGCTCGAAGTGATTGCCATCTTCGAACATGACAGGTGGGAGCACGGCGGTCGCGTTCAGATCGAGGTGGTTGCCATTCGCCTCATCTGCATAGGTGATGTGAAACTTCTGGAGCGGTTCGACGATGCGCACGCCGAAGCCATTGCTCAAGCGATAGTCATGCAGGTCGTTCTTCGTGATCACCGCATCGTTCATATACGTACGCCAGTCGCACAGCTCCGCGTGCACCGTCGTCGGCTTGATGCCGCGATACACGAACAAGCCGCCGGAGCAGACCTTCAGGTTCGGATGCCACCACACATAGGTGAGTCCGTGCAGGCGGGCCTCCGGAACACAGAAGCCGAAGTACTGCGTCTCCGTCGCGGAGTCGTCCGTGATCTTGGCGAAACTTGCGGGGTGGAGCAGATCGTCTTCAGGCCGAATGCGGCCGAAGCCCGAATTAGGGCGCAAGAAGAAGGGCAGTGTCTCGGCAGCGGGACCGGTCATGAGTGTCTCTCGTATGTGACTGCAGTCAGCGGAACGGTCCAGAGATTGCGCTCGAGTTGCGCTGCGCGTGTCAAGCCGCACCCGAGCGCAATTTCTGGTCCCGCCATTGCAGCAGCTCGCGCAGCAGCCCCAGATCCCAATCGGGCCCGTACTGCAATTGGATGATGTTGCGGATGCCGAGCTTCAGAAACTCGTCGGGGCTGATTTCGCGTTGCAGAATGTTCGGGAAGTACCACGTCGTGAGCTCGATCTCGTTGAAATCGCGGCCGATCTCTGCGCAGAGCTTTCTCAGGACTTCAGTCTTCTGAACGATCTTCTCCAGCGGTCCGTACACGTGCCATCGATCGGCATGCTCGGCCACGATCCGCATGCCGATCTGCTCGCCCATGGAGGCGATGAGGAGCGGAATCTTGCGGATGGGCGGAGGATTGAGCTTCTCGAAGCGCGCTTTGATGATCGGCAGATCGCGCGCGAGATCCAGGAGGCGGCTCTTGGTGGTGCCGTAGTCATAGCCGTACTCCTCATAGTCCTGTAGTTGGTATCCCGAGCCGATACCGAGCACGAAGCGTCCGCCGGAGATGTGATCGATGGTGCGCGCGATGTCGGCCAGCAGGTTCGGATTGCGATAGCTGTTCGCGTGCACGATGCAGCCGATCTCCGCTCGCGACGTCGTTGCGGCCATCGCGGCCTGAATGGTCGTGCCTTCGAAGTTGAGACCGTTGAACGTGGCCGGCGGCGAGCCTTCGGCGGCTTCCACCGTGGGTACCTGCGAGAAGAAGTGGTCCGCAGAGTAAAGCCCATCCGCACCCAGCGCTTCCGCTTCCATCCACTGCTGGCGCAACCGTTGATAGGTGCCGTGTTGTGGCACCGGCTGAAAGCCGATCTTGATAGTCATGTGCGCGTGTCCTGAACCTGACCGCAGTGTATGCAGGGCAATCGAACCAAGCTTGAACGGTTAGGTTCCCGCTTGAACATTCCTGCTGATGGGCGGCGCGATCCGCACCGCGGCAAACTCGCTACCGGCAGCGCTCCGCCGCTTCGATGAGCTCGTTGAACTGGGCGCCGAACAGCGCCATGTAGCGATAGCCCAGGATCGCGAGCCTGATGTGCGCCTCGTCATGCTGTTCCAGCGAACGCATCGCGCCGAGGCAGGTGATCGCGTTGAGCGCACATTTCACGACTCGGGCGTATGCCAGACGGTACGGCGAAATCGTGCGACCGGTGGCGGTTTCATAGCGGCGCAGCATCTCGGGCATCGACAGATACTGGCTCAGGTTCTGCTGTGTCCAGATCAGATCTTCCGCCGGATCTCCCATGCGGCTCGATTCCCAATCGAGGACGGCAGTGACCCGTTGCCCGTCCAGGATCAGGTTGTTGAGGGCAAAGTCCAGATGCACCACGACGGGTGGTTCTGCGCACTGCGGAACATTGCGTTCCATCCATTTGAGTCCGCGCAGCAGTTGCGGTGTCATCGACAAGCCGCCAAGGCGTATCAAACGCGGCATGTGATTTGTTGCGACGTACGACATCACCTCGTGCACGGTTTTCATTCCCAGCCATTCCTTGAGGTGCGAGCGCTGGGCGGAAGGGTCATTCGGATCGATGCGC
>JBEVDW010000320.1:0-4129 GCA_040513115.1 Steroidobacteraceae bacterium
TGCTGCTCGCCCTCGAGGCCGCAGGTTTCTGCGCGCGCGGCGAGGGCATGGCGTTCTTGCGCGAGCACGATATGACCTGGAACGGCGACTTTCCGATCAACACCAATGGCGGTCAGCTCGGTTACGGTCAGACACAGCTCGCTGGCGGCATGGGCCATGTCGTCGAAGCCGCTCGTCAGTTGATGCGACGCGCCGATGACCGGCAAGTGGCGCGCCCCGAACGTGCCTTCGTGATGGGCAATGGCGGCATCATGAGCGAGCAGGTCGCGCTGGTGCTGCAGTCCGATTGAGCGTCTGGAGAAATCCACGTGCCTGCGCCCCGACCGCTGATTACCGAGCTCGCCCGGCCATTCTGGAACGCCTTGCGCGCGCATCGAGTAATGCTGCAGCAGTGCGATCGCTGTTCGCACTGGATCTTCTACCCACGCCCGATGTGTCCGCTCTGCGGAGCTAGAGAACTATCGTGGCGCGACGTGCCGCCAGGCGCGCGACTCTACAGCTACACCATCACCGATGTGCCGGTCTCGCGCGACTTTGCGGACATACCACGGCAGATTCTCGCGATCGTGGAACTGAGCGTGGGGGTTCGCGTTCCCTCCACGCTGGTGAACGTGGCACCCGAGCGCGTGCAGATCGGCGCTGAGCTCGAACCCGTGTTCGACGACACGACGTTCCCCGATCTCACGGTGCTGCGCTTTGCTCCGTGCTGAACCCTGTCTAATACCCGGCCGTCCGGTCGACGAGATTCAGCGGCGGCAACCCCGCCCGCACGCGCTCGAGGTTCGCCACGACATAACCGGCTGCGGACGCCGCCGAGGCGCGCGTCGCGATGTGCGGTGTGAGCGTCACGCGCGGGTGATCCCACAGGGGACTCTCCGCAGGCGGCGGTGCTGGATCGTGTGAGTGGACATCGAGTGTGGCGCCGGCGAGTTGGCCGGCATCGAGCGCCGCGACGATGTCCTCGACCACATGATGGTCGCCACGGCCCACGTTGATGAGATAGCTGCCACGCGGCATGCGGGTAAACACGTCGCGGTTGAGAATGCCCCGGGTCGTGGGCGTCAGCGGCAGCAGGCACACGAGGATCTCGCTCGCCGAGAGGAACTCAGCGAATTGCTGCGGTCCATTGAAGCCCGCGATACCGGCGAGTTCCTTGGGCGTACGAGTCCAGGCCCGCACGTTGAATCCCAGCATACGCAGCTTCACCGCAAGATCGCGGCCGAGCACGCCCAGACCCATGATGCCCACAGTGCGCTCGTGAGCGTACCGCGTCGGCAGCACGCGCCATTCGCGGGCGGACTGCTGGCGTGCGTAGTCATCCAAGTGGCGGTGATAGCGCAGCACCGCGGCGAGTACATAAGAGGACATCGTGGCCGCGAAACACTCATCGACCAGCCGGGCCATGGGCAGGGTGGGTGGAATCGCGGGATCGCGCAGCGCCGTGTCGGGACCCGCGGCGAACAACTGCAGCAGCTTCAGATTCCGCAGGCGGGCGAACGTCTCGGGCTCGGCGCTCTGGCCCAGCAGCACTTCGACAGCGTCCGGATCGCCCATATCGGGCCAGACATGCACCTCGAGGCCGGGCGCAGCGGCCTTGATAGCGCGATACCACTCGTCGGCATCGACATAAACCGGATGGGGTGAACGTATGAGCAGCGACACGAGAATCGACCCGCGACTGGTGATGGTTCGATGAATTCAGGCCAGCGAATGATGCTCGGGGAGCCGCTCGCTGCCAATCGCTGCGCACGAGAACTTTCCGGTCGCGACTCAATCGTCTATCTTGGCCCGCGGGACCACCACACAACTCACTGCTGCATATCCGAATGGCATCGCGCAAGAAACAGACTATTACCCGTGAACGGATCGCGGCCGCCGCGCTCGACGCCGCCAATGAAGTCGGCCTGGACGGGCTCAGCCTGCGAGGCGTCGCGGCACGCCTCAAGGTCACGCCCATGGCTCTGTACAACCACATTTCCGACAAACGCGAGCTCGAGCAGTTCGTGGTGGCCCACCTGCTCGAGAGGACGATGCGACCCCTGAAGGTCACCGCACGCACCTCGTGGCAGAGCATCCTCGTGGGCTCCGCCAGGGAACTGCGCCGCGCCTTGAGCAGGCATCCCACCGTACTGCAAGTGTACGTGCGGCACCCGTTGAATCCGGATTCGATGTTGATCGCGGAGCAAATCAACGAAGCATTCGCCCGAGCGGGGCTGGCCGTTGAGCAGCGCGGATTCGCGTTTCAGCTCTTCACCAGCTACATCGTCGGCGCGGTGCTGCTCGAGCACGAGATCGGCCCGATGGATGAAGCCCGCTTGCGCGACAGAATCCTTGGGAAGCACGCAAGCGAGATTGGGCGGCGTTTCCCGAGAATCCAGGAAATTGCTCTTGCGACCGCGCATGTGAAACGGCCCTACTTCGATCACTGCGTGCAACTGTTCATCTCCATGCTCGAGGCCTTCACGGCGCGCCCGCAGCGTTCCCCTCGGTCCAGGATGCGCTCTGCGCGTTGACTCTTTCACGCGGCTCAGGAATCGGCGGTCGTCGATCCCGGCTTCGCGTCGCCATCGAGAACTTTCCAGCTATTTGCTTCTTTGCGGTCTGATAGCTACGCTAATACGCATATACGTGTAAACACCGGAGTCCGCATGATTCGCCATCCCCGCTTCGCTCTTTTGTGTGCCTCGTTCCTCTTGGGTGCATGCGCAACGACGCCGAAAGAACCCGCCGCTCCCGCGACACCGCCCGCGGCTGTCGTGAAGAAAGACGTTTCCGGAACCTGGGAAGTGACTAGTCAGACTCAGATGGGCGAGCGTACCTCGTCGCTCGTCCTCTCGCAGGCCGGAGACACGCTGAGCGGTTCCATGCAGGGCGACATGGGCGACATGCCGATCACCGGAACGGTGGCGGGGGACGACGTTGCCTTCAGCATGACGGTCTCGGCGATGGGACAGGACCTGAAGATCGATTATTCCGGCAAGCTGGCCGGCGACACGATCAGCGGCAAGATCATCATGGGCTCGTACGGTGAAGGCACCTTCACCGCCAAGAAGAAGTCCTGAGCCTGCCGACCGCACGGAATTGCTACAGCCTGCATCCCGCCGCTGAACCGAAGCGGCACATCCGAGCGCGAGTGGGGATCTCTCCACTCGCGCTCGCAAGTTCCACGAACGCCAGCGCGCCGCTACTCTTCCAATGTCCATCCGCGCATGAAGCGCGCGTCATGGCTCATGCCTGAAAGAAGATGTCTGCCCCGCTCAAGTCTTTGCAACCCGTTTGGGATCTCCCAGCCCGCATCAGCCACTGGCTGCTCGTCATTCTCATCACGTACTCATGGCGGTCCGCCGAGAATGGCTATCTCGAGTATCACCGCTATAGCGGGTATGCCTTGCTCGGCATCGTCACGTTCCGTGTGTACTGGGGCTTCGCCGGCAGCAGCACCGCGCGCTTCGCGAACTTCATTCACGGACCCGCACGGACCTGGCAGTACGTGCGCGAGCTCTGGCGCAAGCGGCAGCCGGAGGTCGTCGGACACAACCCTCTCGGCGCATGGAGCATTCTCGCGCTGCTGACGCTGCTTGCAGTGCAGATCGGCTTGGGCCTGTTCTCCGTGGATGTCGATGGGTTGGAATCCGGACCGTTGTCGGAGCACGTGAGCTTCGACACAGGGCGTGCATGCGCACACTGGCACGAGCGCGTGTTCAACGTGCTACTTGCTTTCATCGGTCTGCATATAGCGGCCGTGGCCTATTACTGGCTCGCGTATCGCAAGAACCTCGTTGCCAGCATGCTCCATGGCAAGGCTGCGCTGCCGACGAGTGCCGCTCCGGTCGAGTTCGCGAGCGGCGTGCGCTTCGTCATCGGCGTGGTGCTCGCTGCATTGCTCGTGTGGCTCGTCGTCTAGCAAGCTGGGTAGCGTCTTCACTTCTGGGCCGGCAGATGCCGTTGCAGAAACGCCAGGACGCCTTGATTGAACGCATCGTTCTTGTCGCCGGCAACCATGTGGCCGGCCCCACTCACATCGCACACTTCCAACGCGGGTAGTCGCTGCTGAAACTCAGCAATACCCTCTTGTGACACGATGTCGCTCTGCATCCCGCGCACCAGCAGTGTTGGCACGCGCACGCGT
>JBEVDW010000321.1:0-9181 GCA_040513115.1 Steroidobacteraceae bacterium
CACTGCCGAAGCTGATGGTTGCACGGCACGAGCACGGGTTAGTGATGGAAAAACACATCCACCGCGAATTCTTCGAGTCCGCTGAGTATCGCAGCATCGTTGAGCTGAATCGGCTGCTCAGCGGTCTGATCCAGCCGGGGGCCTATGTCAGCAAGGGTGAACAGCGGCAGGAGATCACGAGCTTCAAACAGGGCATTCAGTGGCTCTTGGATCAGGCGCGCAAAGGCCAGCAGATCCAACGTTACAAAGGACTGGGCGAGATGAATCCGGCGCAGTTGTGGGACACCACGATCAATCCGGCGACCCGCCGCTTGATTCAGGTGCGCATCGAAGACGCTCTCGGCGCGAACGAAATTTTCGCAACGCTCATGGGAGATCAGGTCGAACCGCGTCGTGAGTTCATCGAGAAGAACGCACTCGCCGTGTCGAATCTGGACGTCTAGGCCGTTTCGGCGGACAACGCACCGAGCCCCGCACCAGTGTTACGAGCGAGAGTGGATTCGATCCACTCTCGTGCTCGCTCGGTTACCACGCGCGGATCCTGACCCGATGCGTCGATTGGCGGTCCGATAACGACTTGGATCGTGCCGCGTTTCTTCAGCCACCCGCGCCGAGGCCAATACCGGCCCGCATCGTGCGCGACCGGCAAGACCTTACAACCCGCCTTCGTTGCAAGTAGTGCGCCGCTGACCCCGTACTTGCGGCTCTCACCTGGGGCGACTCGAGTTCCTTCCGGGAAAACGACCACCCACAATCCCTCGCGTAGCCGGTCCTGTCCTTGCTTTACGACCTGATGAACCGCGCTTGCGCCAGCGCTGCGATTGATCGCGATCGGCTTCAATCGACGCATCGCCCAACCGACGAAAGGAATCCACGTGAGCTCACGTTTCAGCACCCATGCTTGCGGCGGCAAGATGACGGTTTGGGCAACCGTTTCCCACGCAGAGGAATGCTTGCACAGTGCGACGTGCGCACCGGCAGGAATGTGCTCCTGGCCCGTGACGCGATAGTCTAGCCCGCACAGCACTTTCAGCATCCGGAGTTGAGAGCGAGCCCAGCTGCGTGCGAGCGCTTGCAAATACCGCAGCGGCAGCCAGCAGATGCAAAGCAGCACCAACGCGTATAGCAACGTTCCGAGAAACAGCCAACTAGTGTAGAGGATGGAACGCAGCAGCTGCATGCAGCGATGCCTAGCCGGGCAGGCGCGACAGATCCGCGACGGCAGAAAACAGCTCGCGCAGCCTTTGCAGCAATGCAAGCCGATTGTCCCTGACGCGCGGATCCTCCGCCATCACAAGAACCTGATCGAAGAACGCATCCACCGGGGCGCGTAGCTGCGCCATGCGCGTGAGCGCGGCCGTGTAATCGCGAGCTTCGATCAGAGGTGTTGTCTCGAGTTCTGCACGGTGCATCTCGGCATGCAGGGCGGCCTCAGAAGATTCTGTGCAAAGTGCCGCATCAACCGCGGCGCCGGCAGCTAGCTGTGACTTGCGGAGGATGTTCGCGATGCGCTTGTTCGCAGCTGCGAGAGCCTGCGCGTCCGGTAACCGCATGAAGACTTCCAGCGCTTGCAACCGTGCGCCGAAATCAACCGGCGAGCTCGGACGCTTGGCCAGAACAGCATCGAACATTTCCGGTGTGATCTTTCGCTCACCCGCTTCCTCCAGATATATTCCGCGTAAGCGTTCCGAGAAGTAGTCGGTGACTTCAGCAGTAGCCGTTGCAGACTGCACAGGCTGCAACTGCACGGCCGCCTCGATGAGCGCATGCAGATTCAGATCGAGCTTCAGCTCGAGACACATACGCAATATGCCCAGAGCTGCACGTCGCAAGCCAAAGGGATCGCGCGTGCCTGTCGGCTTCTGACCAATCGCAAAGATGCCTGCAATCGTGTCGAGCTTGTCTGCAATAGCAAGCACCTGTCCCACTGCGCCTTCGGGCAACCGATCGCCAGCAAAGCGCGGCAAGTACTGCTCTTCGAGCGCGAGCGCCACCTCATGCGATTCTCCATCCGCCGTGGCGTAGTACTTGCCCATGAGTCCCTGAAGCTCAGGAAACTCGCCTACCATTGCCGTCAACAAATCGCACTTCGAGAGCTCCGCTGCACGATCTGCCATGGTCGGGTTTGCATCCGTCGACGTTGCTATCTGCAGCGCCAATTTGCGCACGCGTTGGGACTTGTCGAACAGAGAGCCCAGACGCTGCTGAAACGTCACTGCTTTGAGTTGCTCGATGCGGGTTGCGAGCGGCAGCTTGCGATCGACTTCCCAGAAGAAAGCGGCATCACTCAGTCGCGGCCGAATGACGCGCTCGTTACCCTCGCGCACCTTGTCCGGCTCGCGGCTTTCAATATTCGCAACTGCGATGAAGTAATTGAGCAAGCGCCCATTGGCATCGCGGACCGGGAAGTAGCGCTGGTGATCCTGCATCGTGGCGATAGGAACTTCCGCCGGCAGTTCGAGAAAGCGAGCATCGAACTGTCCAACGAGCGGCACCGGCCACTCGACCAAAGCGGTCACCTCATCTAGCAACGCCCCTTGGATCACAGCAACGCCGCCCACCCTTGCTGCGGCGACTTCTGCCTCACGACGAATCCGATCGCGTCGGACGGTGAAATCGACCAACACGCGTCCCTTGCTCTCGAGCAGGGCTTCGTATCGCGATGGCGTGCCGATCACGATCTCGCCAGGTGCATGGAATCGATGACCGCGAGAGCGCTTGCCACTGCGAACACCCAGCACTTCAGCCTCGACAACGCTCGCGCCGAACAGAAGCACGATCCAATGCACCGGCCGAACGAACTCCACGGTTCCGGTGCCCCAACGCATGCGTCGAGCGATCGGCAGCGACTCGAGTGCGCGTTGAACGATGGCCGGCAACAGTTGAACTGTCGGCTCGCCTCCCTTGACGCCTTCGTACTGCAGGACCTTGCCCTTGGGACCGTCGACCTGACTCAGTTGTTGTAGAGGCACGCCACAGGAAGCAGCAAACCCCAACGCAGCCTTCGTGGGCTGGCCAGCCGCGTCGAATGCAGCACTCACCGCAGGTCCCTGACGCTTCATCGTCTGATCAGGCTGTCGATCGACCAACCCGGCCACGCGAACCGCGAGTCGTCGCGGCGTCGCAAACCATTGCACTGCGCCGTGCTTCAACGTTCCGCCGGTGAGGCCTGCGTCGATGCTGTCGGCGAGGGCTTGTGCCATCGTGCCTAGAGACTTGGGCGGCAACTCTTCCGTGCCGACCTCCAGCAGAAAATCGCGCTTACTTGCCATGATCACGCAGCTCCGCGCGCGGCGCGCTCGAGCATCGGGAAACCCAACGCTTCACGGCTGGCGTAGTAGGCTTCGGCCACACGCTTGGCCAGGGCGCGCACGCGAAGAATGTATCCCTGACGTTCGGTAACCGAGATGGCGCGACGTGCATCGAGCAGGTTGAACGTGTGTGAGGTGCGTAGCATCTGCTCGTACGCGGGCAATGCGAGGTTCTGCTCCAGCAACTGCACGCACGTGCGCTCGTGCTCATCGAAATAGCGTAACAACAGCGGCACGTCGGCCGCCTCGAAGTTGTATTTGGATTGTTCGACTTCGTTCTGGTGATAGACATCGCGATAGGTCACGCGGCCGAGCGGGCCATTCGTCCAGGTGATGTCGTAGATGCTTTGCACGCCTTGCAGATACATCGCGAGGCGCTCCAGGCCGTAGGTGATCTCGCCCATCACCGGTCGGCAATCGAGTCCACCCACCTGCTGGAAGTACGTGAACTGCGTGACTTCCATGCCATTCAGCCAGATTTCCCATCCCAGGCCCCAGGCCCCAAGGGTAGGTGACTCCCAGTTGTCTTCAACCAAGCGGATGTCATGCACCAGCGGATCGAACCCGAGTGCAGCCAGCGAGCCGAGGTACAGATCGACCAGGTTCGGCGGTGAGGGTTTGATGACGACCTGGAACTGATAGTAGTGCTGCAGGCGGAAAGGGTTATCCCCGTAGCGTCCGTCGGTAGGCCGACGTGACGGCTGGACGTAGGCGGCGCTCCAAGGTTCGGGTCCCACGGCCCGCAGCAACGTTGCCGGGTGAAAGGTGCCAGCCCCCATCTCCATGTCGTAGGGCTGCAGCAGCACGCAACCCTGCGCTGCCCAGTAGCTTTGCAAGCGCAGTATCAGTTCCTGAAAGGTCTCAGGAGGGGAGGTGAGCCGCTTCGACATCAGAGTAGTTGCCCCAGGGCATGCGGTCTGTTGGAGGTGGTGCCGGCCGCACGCGAAGCGCGCGAGTATAAGCGTGCGGAGTCGGCGAACAATCCCAGCCCACGCGGTGTGGACTACGGTGCAGTGACCGCCCTCCGGCGGTCTCCAGACCGACTGGCGCCAGACCCCTTGCACAATCCCAGTGCATACCACCTCGAATGCGCCCTATCATGGCGCCGCTGAAGGGCCCACTTGCCTTTGGCACGCTTGGCATTCAGCGGAACTGCGCCACCGCGGTGCGCTGGCATATTTCCTGCAATTCCAAAGCTCCAGACCTACAAATACCTACGGCCTCGATCGGCGAGCGAGCCGAGGTCACCCAATCTCGTCGCGTACCGGAGGAGATCTCATGACGACCCCCGCTGAAGTCCTCAGCATGCTCAAGGAGAAGGAAGTCAAGTTTGTTGACTTGCGCTTCACAGATACTCGCGGCAAGGAGCAGCACGTTACCGTTCCTGCCCACACCGTTGACAAAGGCTTCTTCGAAGACGGGAAGATGTTCGACGGTTCTTCGATCGCCGGCTGGAAAGGCATCAATGAGTCCGACATGGTGCTCATGCCCGATGCCACCACGGCCATCCTCGATCCTTTCTTCGAAGAAACCACGCTCAACATCCGATGCGACGTTCTCGAGCCGTCCACGATGCAAGGCTACGAGCGCGACCCGCGTTCGATCGCCAAACGTGCCGAGGCCTATCTGAAGTCTGCCGGCATCGGCGACGTCGCTTACTTCGGCCCGGAGAATGAGTTCTTCATCTTCGACAGCGTGCGTTACGGCACGACCATGGGTAATTCATTCTTCGAGATCGACTCCGCAGAAGCAGCCTGGAGCTCCGGCAAGAGCTACGAGGCAGGCAACACAGCACATCGACCTGGCGTGAAAGGTGGCTATTTTCCTGTGCCGCCCGTCGATTCTTTCCAGGACATTCGCTCTGCCATGTGCACGGCCCTCGAAGAAATGGGCTTGAAGGTGGAAGTGCACCACCACGAAGTCGCCACCGCAGGTCAGTGCGAAATCGGCGTCGGCTTCAGCACGTTGGTGAAGAAGGCGGACGAAGTCCACATCCTGAAATACGTCATCCACAACGTCGCCCACGCCTACGGCAAAACCGCGACGTTCATGCCGAAGCCGCTCGTCGGTGACAACGGCAGCGGGATGCACGTGCACCAGTCGATTGCCCGTGAAGGCAAGAACCTGTTCGCCGGCGACAAGTACGCGGGTCTGTCCGACCTCGCGCTGTACTACATCGGCGGCATCATCAAGCACGCGCGAGCGATCAACGCGTTCACGAACTGCAGCACGAATAGCTACAAGCGACTCGTGCCGCACTTCGAAGCGCCCGTCATGCTGGCGTACTCGGCCCGCAACCGCTCTGCCTCGATCCGTGTGCCCTGGGTGTCGAGCCCGAAGGGACGCCGTATCGAAGTGCGCTTCCCCGACTCGACTGCGAACCCCTACCTCGGTTTCGCCGCCATGTTGATGGCGGGCATCGACGGCATCGTGAACAAGATCCACCCGGGTGATCCGGCCGACAAGGATCTGTACGACCTGCCGCCCGAGGAAGCCAAGAACATTCCAGAGGTCTGCTACTCACTGGATCAGGCTCTGGAGTATCTGGATAAGGACCGCGCGTTCCTCAAGGCGGGTGGCGTCTTCACGGACGACGTGATCGATGCCTACATCGCTTTGAAGGAACAGGAAGTTCAGAAGGTGCGCATGTCCACGCATCCGCTGGAGTTCGAGCTGTATTACAGCGTGTAACCCTCGAGGGCGCCGCGGGCCAACCGCGGCGCCCACTGCCGCAGCGTTATGTGCTGCCGTTCTTTGTCAGGCGGAGGTCTCAACAGCTATGCTCTGCCGTCATGCGTATCACGCTGCTTTTGGCGTTGACCCTGGCGATCCCTGCGTTCGCCAGCCAAGTCGTCTACAAGTGGGTGGACCCTCAAGGGGTCACGCACTACTCGGATCGTCCGGTTCCAGGCGCCGAGCGTGTCGAGCTGAGAGCGGGCACGACCACCGTTACGCCCGGCACACCGCCAGCGACAACGTCTTCCACGAACTCTCGGTCGGCAGCTTCCGGTCCCGCCTATCGCAACGTCGAGATCTGGAAGCCCAGCAACGACGAAGTGTTCTTCAATGTGGGCGGCAAAGTGGACGTGAATGTCAGAGTGGATCCCGCTCTGCTCCCCGGTCACACCTTGAGCCTCTATCTGGATGGACGACTGGTCGAGGGCTTTGCTCCAGGGGCAGAGCAGTTTTCCTTGAACGAGGTGTATCGCGGCACGCACAGCGTGGTCGCGGTGATTACGGATCAGTCTGGCAAACGCATCGCCGAAACGCCGCAAGTCACTTTCCACGTGCGGCAGACGTCAGCCGTCAATTCGCAGAACAGCCGCCCGCGCGGTCGCTAGCGGCACAAGCATTCATTCGTGCACATCTCCGCGTCGCGGCCACTGTGAGCCGCACGCCGCGATCAGTCGTTCTTCCGCGCTTCACGCGGCCACTTGGGCTGAGGCGGTAGCGTGGTGGCGCAACCTTCCTGGCGAACGGCGGCAACCACGGTGGCGGACCCAACGCGACTTCTGGATGGCCTCAGCACGAGCGTGATCCTCATCGATCAATCGCGCACGGTCATCTACATCAATCTGGCGGCCGAAACCCTATTTGGTATCAGCCGCAACCAAGCCTGCGGCCATCGTCTGGTCGAGCTCATCGTCGATCCAGCCGAGCTCGATGGCGTCATCAGTCGAGCACAGGAAACGTGGCGCCCGTTCTCTCGTCGCGAGATGGCACGACACGCGATCAACAAGGACGAAGAGCTGGTTGTGGATTGCACCGTGTCACCATTCGATGAAGCCGGTGCACCCGCTTCGTTGCTGATCGAGGTCAGCGATGCCACGCAACACCAACGCATCACACGCGAAAACGCGTTGATCACGCAGATCGGCGGCAGTCGCGCGATGATTCGCCAGCTCGCACACGAGATCAAAAATCCATTGGGTGGTTTGCGAGGCGCAGCGCAGTTACTCGACCGTCAGCTCAATGACGCGTCCATGCGCGAGTACACCACCGTCATCATCAGCGAAGCCGATCGCCTGGTGGGCCTCGTCGATGCCTTGCTCGGTCCAGGTCATGCGCCACGCAAAGAGTTCGTCAACGTGCACGAACTGTTGCAACACGTGGGTTATCTACTCGCTGCCGAAGCGCCGCCCGGCGTGACGATTCAGCGCGATTACGATCCGAGCCTGCCGCCCTTGAAGCTCGACAGAAATCAGATCATCCAAGCCCTTCTCAACTTGGGACGTAACGCCATACAGGCCGTTGGTCACAGCGGCCGAATCATCCTGCGCACACGCGCGTTGACCAACGTGAACATCGGTCAACGGCGCCATCGTCTAGTCGCGAGCGTGCAGATCGAGGATGACGGACCCGGCGTGCCCGAGCAGTTGCGCGAAACTTTGTTCTATCCCCTGGTTACAGGCCGTTCCGACGGCACTGGGCTGGGACTCGCCGTTGCACAGGATCTTGTAAGTCGCCATGACGGTCTCATCGAGTTTTCGAGCCGACCCGGGCTCACCACCTTCACTACCCTCCTCCCATTCCATGTCACAGCTTCAGGCCAAGTCTCTTAATGTCTGGTTAGTCGACGACGACGCGTCCATCCGCTGGGTGTTGGAGCGCGCACTACGCCAAGGAGGCATGGCGCCCACCGCATTTGATCACGCTGATTCTGCGCTCGCCGCGCTCAAGCGCGAACGGCCGGATGTGTTGATCACCGACATTCGCATGCCGGGGCGCAGCGGTTTGGAGTTGCTCACCGAAATTCGCGACAGCCAACCGGAGTTGCCCGTCATCGTGATGACGGCGCATTCCGATCTCGATAGTGCGGTCGCGGCGTATCAAGGCGGCGCATTCGAGTATTTGCCGAAGCCGTTTGATATCGATCAGGCGGTCGATCTCGTTCGACGTGCCGCCAATCAGCGCACGAAAGGCGATGAAATCACGATCGACTCGCGCCGCATCCCTGAGATGCTCGGTCAGGCGCCGGCCATGCAAGAGGTGTTTCGCGCAATCGGACGACTCTCGCGTTCCAGCATGACGGTACTGATTACCGGTGAATCCGGTACGGGAAAAGAGCTCGTCGCGCGTGCTCTGCATCGTCACAGCCCGCGCGCGAGCAAGGCGTTCATCGCACTGAATACTTCTGCATTCACCGCAGACCTTCTTGAGTCCGAGCTCTTCGGTCACGAGAAGGGATCGTTCACCGGCGCCGACGCACAACGTCGCGGTCGTTTCGAACAATCGGATGGCGGAACATTGTTCCTCGATGAAATCGGCGACATGTCGCCGCAGCTGCAAACACGCCTGCTGCGTGTGTTGGCGGAGGGCGAGTTCTACCGCGTCGGCGGACAAGTGCCGGTGCGAGTCGATGTGCGCGTCATCGCTGCTACCCACCAGGATCTCGGAGAGCGCGTACGGCAAGGTCTGTTTCGCGAAGACCTGCTGCATCGATTGAATGTGATTCGCATCGAAGTTCCACCGCTGCTGGCACGACGCGAAGACATTCCTGAGCTGCTCGTTCACTACCTGGAAGCTGCAGCGTTGGAGCTCGGCGTCGAACCCAAGGCGCTGACGCCTGAAGCGGCCACTGCGCTCAGCTTGTTCGAATGGCCGGGCAACGTGCGTCAACTCGTCAATGCATGCCGGCGCCTGACCGTCACTGCGCCGGGACGCGAAATCAAAGCGGAAGATATTCCTGCCGATCTCGGTGGCGTGCCCGGGCCGGAGAAGTTGCAGGACGAGTGGACGCGTCAACTCACGAGTTGGGCGGAAAGGCGCCTGGCCGCGAACGACATTCCCTTGTTGGATGACGCGTTACCCGAATTCGAACGCACGCTGATTCGCGCCGCCTTGCGGAAAGCGGAAGGCGGACGGCAGGA
>JBEVDW010000322.1:0-3681 GCA_040513115.1 Steroidobacteraceae bacterium
GGTGGCCGACGCGGTTTGCTACGTCTTTGGCGCGGTGGGCGTCATTCTGTTCTGCAGCGTCGTGGCGCCCAAACTGCTTGGTATCGACCTGGCAGCCGAAGCCCTCAGCCTGGAAAAGGAACTGGGCATCACGCGCACGCCCGCGGGGGTGACCTCGGCGTGGCACAGGTTCGACGTGCGTGCATTCCTGATTGCGGAGGGCATGCCGATCGTCGGCCTGACCGTCGCCGCTGCCGAGGACAGGTTTCCCGAACATCGCCTTTTTATCCAGCGCGTACGGAGGGGTGACAAGATCATCGAGGCGACTTCCGGCCTTGTCATCGCACCGGGGGACGTTGTGGCGGTTTCGGGCCGGAGAGCAACGCTGGTGGAAGTCCTCGGGTCCCGCGCCGAGGAGATGGAAGACCGCGAACTCCTCGATTTCCCGGTCGCTGCCGCTGATATCCTCGTAACGGGCCGAGACATTGGCGCGCGCAGCATTGAGGACTTGGCCAAGGAAAGTTGGACCCGGAGCCTATATCTGCGCAACATCATGCGCGGAGGCCAGGAGATACCTCTCGCCCCGGGAATCAAAGTCGAACGTGGGGATGTCGTGGGCGTCATTGGCCCGCAAAGCGTTGTGGCGCGTGCTGCCGAGCGGATCGGGGTCATCGTCGCACCGACGAAGGCAACAGACTTCTTCGTGCTCGGGCTTGCCATCTTCATCGGCGGGCTCGTCGGTGTTCTCGTGTCGTTTCAGATCGGGGACACGCGGATCTCGTTGAGCACCAGCGTGGGAACGCTGCTGGCGGGCCTCGTCGTGGGTCATCTGCGGACTCGCTTCCCACTCTTTGGACGGATACCTGACGAAGCAGTCTCGCTGATGACAGCACTCGGTCTTGCCGCCTTCGTCGCCATGACCGGTCTGCATGCAGGCCCGGTATTCGCCTCGGCGATCGCGGAAGCGGGGATAGGTCTCCTGTTTGGCGGCATGGTAGTGACTATCGTGCCGATGATTGTAGGGCTCTTTGCAGGACGCTACCTGCTCAACATGAATCCGATACTGCTGCTGGGCGGGCTGGCAGGGGCGCAGACCATGACGGCTGCCATGGCCGCAGTGCAGGACCGGTCGGGGAGTCCCGTCGCCGTCCTGGGCTATACGCCAGCCGTGCCGATCGGTCACATCCTGCTCACCACGTGGGGAACGGTGATCGTCGGGGTCGTCGCATAGCCGAGTAAGCGACTTGCGCGGTGTCACTGCGACGGAGGTAGCGGACTGACATCGCGTGACCTTATCCGCCAAGCGCGATCGTGAGCGCCACGAGAACGCTGCCAATCGCCGCCATAACCCCGGCCATCGGCCACGGACTCCTGCCCATATATTTGCCCAGCCTGCCGCCTATCACAAACAGCATGGCGAGCGCTATGAAGTTCGAAACCCGCATGGCGGCGTTGAGATCGTCAATAAACAGGAATGGAATGCTGGGCGGCAGCGTTGAGGCAATAACCAGCGTGCAGATCGACAATGCGGCCGCGAGATCCCGCCCTTGGACGATGCGCCGATCATGTACGCCCCGCGACGTGCGGATGCGGTTGAAAAGGATGTCCGCAAGCTCATCCGATGCCGATAGGCGTACATCGTCAGGCAGATTATCCAGAAATACGAGCCGTGCCTTCTCTACGGGGGCATTGCGGATGGCGTCTATGTGACCAAAGCGTCTTGCCCGCTCGACGGCTGTCGTGAGCACGAACATCACACCGTCGACGATCCCCCAAGCCACATTACAGCCGAGCGCGGCTACGAGGACACTTCCGACCGTCTCACCATCGCTTGCGGCGACACTCATTGTTCCTGTGAAGGAAAGCGCCATGAGTAAGCCAAAGACGATTTCAGAGAGGCGATCTATTGGATCTAGGACACGTCGCACCGATCCGCTCATGGCAGGATTTCGCTGGTTGTTAACACTCACCGCCGCCAAGGAAACACAAGCCACGGATAGGTTAGTCCGGGCGTCAATGTCCAGAGAAGACTAAAGATTGCACAGTCAGAATGACAGCCTGCATGCGACGCTCCCCACCCTCTCTGCCGCTGCAAGCTTCATGTCTGTCCAGCTGGCGACGCCGGAGGTTTTCCAGATCGACAAAACGACGGAAACGCAACAGATCGCACCTCCGTATTGGGTGCGATCTATCTACCCAATGCGATCCGCCGAGCCCGGCAGGCCCACGCAACGTGCGCTACTTTTTCTTTGTCGCATTGTACGTTTCGACATAGCCGCGGGCCACCGCACGGACGGCTCGGCCGATATCGTCATACACATCGTCGGGCAGGTTCGCGAAGGACACGCGCACGCTCCAGTTCGGTGCGTCGAAGCCGCCGCCGTTGAGCAGCACGATCGAGTGATCCTGCGCAAGCCGGTAAACCAGATCGAGTGGATGGACGTTCTTTTTCAGCCAATCGACCATCTCCTCGCCCTGATACTTGCGTAGCCAGAACTCGAAATCCAGCGTCCCGTAGTAGCAGGAGAAGTTGGCGTTGGGCTGGACATCCAGCGGCAAGCCTTCGAGCAGACTATCGACGCGGTGCTTGCAGATATCCATGCACGCCTTCTGATAGATTTTCTCGGTATCCATCAGCTCGCTCATCGAGAACATCGTCATCATCACTTGTTGGGGCAGCGAGAGCCCGGCTGTGTGATTGAGCGCCACGTCGCGGCTGTCGGCCACGATGCGATCAATCATCTTGAGTTTGCGCGGCTCGAGTGTGATCGAGATATAGCGCTTGTCCAGTGCCTCCAGCTCCTTTGCTGGAAGCTTGGCGATGATGTCGTCCAGGATGTTCTTCTCGTGGATCGCTATGACACCCAGGCGCCAGCCTGTGCACCCGAAATACTTTGAATAGGAATATACACCTATCGTGTTGTATGGCAGCTCCGCCATCAGCGAGCGGAAGTTCGGCACAAAGGTGCCGTAAACGTCATCGGTTAGAAGGATAAGGTCCGGACGCTTCTTCTTCACGAGATCGACCAGCTTTTTCAGCGTCGCCGTGTCGATCGCCATAGAAGTCGGATTGCCGGGATTGACGATGAAAAACGCCTTGATCTTAGGGTCTTCCAGCTTCTTGATTTCCTCGTCCGAATATTGGAAGCGGTGCTCCTGCGTTGCGCGCACATGCACCACATTGAACGCGTAGTCCTCCAGTTCGGCGATCTCGAGATAGGGCGTGAAAATCGGCGTGCCGAGCGCGATGGTATCACCCTTCTTAAGGATGCGGTTTGCTATCAGCGACTTGAAGATGTAGCACATGGCCGCGGTGCCACCCTCGACCGCGTAGAGGTCGAACGTACCCGATGGCGGCTTGTCGCTGCATAGCGCCCACATGAGATATCGATGCGCGACCTGCTCGGCGTGGATCAGCATTCGATCCGGCACCGGATAGTTGTCGCCGATGATGGAGTCGGCAAGTTCGAACACGAAGGCATCCGGGTCAAAGCCAAATGCCTTGGCGCCATGGTTGACCATGTTGGACAGGAATTCCGCGCCCGGCATGTCGGAGTGCTTTTCCAGCCATGCCTCGAGGCGGCTCGCAATGCCGTTCATTTGCGGCATTCCTGCCAGTCCCGCCTTTGGATCGTCCATCGTGCGCAGGCACTCGGTCAATGCAAACTGGCCGAACAGGAAGAAGACCTCACGCGGTGCCGT
>JBEVDW010000323.1:0-3817 GCA_040513115.1 Steroidobacteraceae bacterium
GATTTGCAGGGGTGAAATATCTTTGCCGGCGCTTTATAGTGGCCGACCTCCGTTTCATCAAGTAGCCGAGCCCCATGTCCGAGCCACGCAAGATCCTCGTCACCAGCGCCCTGGGACTACGCACGGCGGGAAGCGCCAGTGTATGAGTTGAAGATACCGGGCCCGGATCTGCGCGTGTTCGTCGTGACGCGCTACGACGACATTCGCGCGATCTGCCAGGATGTCGAGACCTTCGGCAACGCACCGAATCCCAAAGCCTGGCGCTGGGGCGATACCGATGCCGAGGTGGCCGCGATCTATCGCCGCGAAGGGTGGCCGCTCGACACCATTCTGACGTTCTCCGACCCGCCTGCGCATACCCGTCAGCGCAAGCTGTCGGAGCGCGCCTTCCTGCCGCGTCGCATGGAGACGGCTGCGGTGCACGTGCAAAGCGTCGTCGACGAGTTGATCGACGCCTTTGCCGCCGATGGACGCGTGGAATTCATGTCGGCCTTCGCGCGCAAGCTGCCGATCCGCGTCATCACGCATCAGTTCGGCCTGCCGAAGGAGAATGCCGAGTTCGCGCTCGAAACGACCAACGCCATGGCCGCCATGATCGACATGAGCTATCCGCGCGAGGTCTTGCTACAGGGCGTTCATACCGTGTGTAAGTTCCAGCATCTGCTCGCGGCCAACATCGAGCGTCTGCGTGAGCATCCCGAGGAGACGCTGTTCAGCGATCTAGTGAATGCGAAGGTGGAAGGAGAGCCGACGTTCGGCATGCAGGAACTGTTGTCGATCTGCCTGCTCATCCTCGGCGCCGGCACCGAAAGCAGTGGCGGGGTGATCGCCTGGGCCATCTACGAGCTGGCGTGCCGACCGGAACTTGCCGACGAGCTGCGACGGTCGCCGGAAAAAGTCGGCGCATTCACAGAGGAGCTCCTGCGCCTGCATTCATCAGTACCGGGGTCCTATCGCACGGTACGCAAGGACGCCGAGCTGCATGGCGTAAAGATGCCGCAAGGGTCGGTCGTCATGATCCGTTGGGATGGTGCGAACCTCGACCCGACGCAATTCGAGAACCCGATGCAACTCGATATCGCCAGATCCAATAGGCGTCAGCACGCGACGTTCGGTCTCGGTTTGCACTACTGCATGGGGAACCTGCTGGCGCGCAAGGAGATCGAGCTGTCGGTGAAGACCTTGCTGCGTCGTTTCGACAAGATCGAACTCGGCGCGCCCAAGGAGCAGATAGAACCCATCGCAGCATTGAACTACCACGTGCTCGCGGAACTGCCGCTCGAGCTGCGCCAGCCGACACGTGGTCTATCTAATCGATCCGGATGACGATTTTGCCAATGTGGCGCCGAGCGGCCAGATATTTGAGTGCTTCGCGAGCCTCATCGAACCCGAACACGCGATCGACGACCGGCGGGCCGATGCGACGCGTGGCGATAGCGCGGTTCATTGCCTCATAGTCGTTGCGGCTGCCGACGGCGATGGTTTCGATCCGCAGCCCGCGACCGAGCAGCGTCAGTGGGTCGAGCTGTGGACCGACCCCGCCTGAGAATCCAACCAGGCTGAGCTGGCCGCCGACGCGCAGTGCCGCGAGTGATCGAGCCAGCGTCGTGGGACCGCCGGTTTCCACTACGCGATCCACGCCGATGCCGCCACCGAGGGCGATGGCTTTGGCGTCCCAGTCCGATGTGTCGACGTAGTTGATGACTTCGTCCGCACCGAGTGCCAGCAGGCGCTTGGATTTCTCCGCGTTGGATGTGGTGGCGATCACGCGCGCGCCGAACGCCTTGGCAAACTGCAGTGCGAAGAGTGCAACGCCACCGGTTCCCTGTACGAGCACCGTTTCTCCCGGCGCAACAGGGCCGGGACTCGTGAGCGCTGCCCACGCGGTGATACCTGCGCAGCACAGCGTCGCTCCTTCTTCGAACGACAAGTGGGCGGGGAGACGCACGACCGCTTCTTCGTTCTGCACGATGTACTGCGCCAGCACGCCGGGGAGCGAGGCACCCAGATCCGTGCCCCAGTACTCCGGTCGTGGAGGACCGCCGATCCAGCCGGTTTGAAACGTCGGTGACACGTGATCGCCCACGGCGAACCGGCGCACGTTGCTGCCGATGGCTTCGACGACTCCCGCAGCATCCGATAGGGGGATCAAGCCGGGCTTGATGGGAAACCCATACTGGTTGTGAACCACCATCAGGTCACGGTTGTTGATCGAGGTCGCACGGACCCGAATGAGCACGTCGTTCGGCCCGGGTGATGGTTTGGGCAACTCCCGCAGCACGAGTCCGTCGATGGTGCCGGGTGTGTCGAGACAGTAGGCCTTCATGTCACGCGACCTTCGATGTGAGCAGACGGTTTAGGAAGCGAGCGTCGCAGTGCCACGATCCAGTACGACTTCGTTACGTTGTGCGCTTACGCACCGAAACTGCACTGTGCCCGCGTTGCTCACCCAGTATTCAGTGCGGATGCGTTCACCGGGGAACACAGGCTTCGTAAAGCGTGCTCCGAGACTGCGCAGCCGCGTCGCATCATACGCGCATAGCGCACGAATCAATTGCTGACACGCAATGCCGAAGGTGCACAGCCCATGCAGGATGGGGCGTTGGAAGCCCGCCTTCTGCGCGACCGCAGGATCGGCGTGCAGCGGGTTGTAGTCGCCGCTCAGCCGATAGATGAGCGCCGCGATCGGCAGCGTCTGCGTCTCTACGGAGCCTGTCGGCGCTGAAGTTGGCGCGGTCGGTAGTTCTTCATCCGGTGCACCGAAGTTGCCGCAACCTCCGTCTCCGCGCAGGAAGTACGTGCTGTCGACCGTACCGATCAGCGTTCCCGTCGACGTGTACAGCGCCTTCTCGAAATACAGCAGTGCGCCGGATTGTGGGCCCTTGTCCACCACGCCCTTGATGCGGTACTTGCCGACGACCTCACCCTCGACCGGCAACGCATCGACGAGCTTGAAGCGCTGCTCTGCATGAACGAGCTTCACCCAATTGATCTCGAGCGCCTGCTCGTTCACCCAGAAGCCGGGATGTGCGAGCACACACGACAAGGCGGGCAGCGCCTGCAGGTTGCGCTCGTAGCAGAAGCGCAGCTCGTTCGTATCCAGCGGATCCTCGCAGGCACCGACACCCAGTGCATAGAGCATGGTGTCGCGCTTCGTGTAGGCGGCGCGGATGTCTTTGAATTCCTTTCGCTGGAGCTGAGTCAGGTTCATGCGTGTGTTCTTCTGTGGCAATCGGGTCGGACAACAGTAAACTCGACTGCACTGAGAGTTCTATGCCACTTTTTCTCGCGGCGAGAACTGGCGCGTCTTCGGTTCCAGCGTTCGCGCTGCAGCGATTCAATGGTAGGAACGTAGCAAGTGCTCAGATGGAACAGGAGCTGTGCCGAGTGTTCATGGAAGGGCGATCATGATTGCGTGTGCGATTGGCAGATGTGGCCCGGTCCGAGTGCCGACGCGCAGGAGAAGAGGGGCGCCACCCGAGACGTTCCCGAGGGGTCGAGTATGCCTAGCTGTCCTTTCGAGATGGACTATGCCGCGTTCGCGGCGGCGGAACAGGAGTCACTGCCGCGGCTTGCGCCCGTCATCCGCTTGCGTTCCAGCAATCCGCAGCTCGAGGGATTTCTGATCACTCAATTGGAGGATGTGCGCAAGGTCGCCATGGACGCGAGCTCCTTTTCGAGCGAAGGCACGACACAGGGGGCGCGCTTCAGTCAGTTCAACGAAGAGGTAGCTTCGATCTATCGCCAGCACGGGTGGGCGCCGTGCCCTGTACTCGTCTGGATCGACGGCCCGCCCCATCAGCGCTACCGACGAATC
>JBEVDW010000324.1:0-14906 GCA_040513115.1 Steroidobacteraceae bacterium
CAGTGATCGTATCGGCCCACAGGTAACTGTAGTACCCCGCGGAATAGCCATCGCCAGAGAACACGTGACTGAACTGCGGTGTGCGATGACGCATGACGATCTCCTGCGGCATGCCCAATTCTTTCAGCGTCTGCCGTTCGAATGCGTCGGGATCGATGGGCCGTCCGCCGGCCAGGTGCAGCTTCATGTCGACGAGGGCACTCGACAGATACTCCACCGTGGCGAAGCCTTGATTGAACGTGCGCGCGCGCTCGATCTTCTGAACGAGTGCCGCCGGGATCGGCTGTTGCGTTTCGTAATGCCGCGCGAAGCGGTTGAGCACTTCCGGCGTCAGTAACCAGTGCTCGAGCAACTGAGACGGAAACTCGACGTAGTCACGAGCCACGGCCGTTCCGGAAAGGGAAGGATAGGTCACGTTCGACGAGAGGCCATGCAATGCATGGCCGAATTCGTGGAATAGGGTGGTCGCATCGTCCCAGCTGACCAGCACAGGACGACCCGGCGCTGGCTTGACGAAATTCGCGTTGTTGGAAACGAGGGTGGTGATCTCGCCATCCATGCGTTCTTGCGAGCGGTACGCGTTCATCCACGCGCCCGAGCGTTTGCCCGGCCGCGCATACGGATCGAAGTACCACAAGCCGATGTGTTTGCCGCTCGCATCGACGACCTGCCACACGCGCACGTCGGGGTGATACGTCTTCACCTGGTCGCTGCCGACCGGTGTAAAGCGGAAGCCGAACAGCTCGCCTGCGACATAGAACATGCCTTCGCGCAATTGCTCGAGCTGCAGGTATGGCTTCAACTCATTCGCATCGAGAGCGTATTTCGCCTTGCGCACCTTTTCGGCATAGAAGCGGTAATCCCACGGCGCGATCTCATGCGTGAACCCTTCGGTCTTCGCGAGCGCCTGCATGTCCGCGACTTCTTCATGTACTCGCGCGACGGCGGGTGGCCACACGGCCTGCATCAGCTGCATGGCGTTGTCGGGCGTTTTCGCCATCGAATTTTCCAAGCGCCAGTGTGCATGCGTGGCATAGCCGAGCAGCTGGGCACGTTCGGCACGTAGCTGCAGGATCTCTGCAATGATGCGGTTGTTGTCCTGCGCATCGCCGTTGTCGCCGCGATTCACGAAGGTGAGCCACACCTTCTCGCGCAGATCGCGGCGCGTGGAGTAGGTGAGAAACGGCTCGACGCTCGAGCGAGTGTTGCTGATGATCCATTTGCCTTTGAGCCCGCGCTGCTCGGCTTCTGCCTGCGCTCCCGCACGCTCGGCGGCCGGTAACCCCGCGAGGTCCTCGTCGCGCTCGAGCGTAAGGAAACGGTTCTCCTCGTCTGCCAGTACGTTCTGACTGAACTGCGTGAAGAGCGTGGCGAGACGTTGATTGATCGCCGACAGGCGCTGTTTCGACTTGTCGTCCAGGCGCGCTCCGGCCCGCACGAAGTTGGTGTAGTAGAGCCAGGCGAGGCGTTGCTGTTCGGATGGCAGTCCGGCACGCGCCTGGTACACCGCTTCAATACGCTTGAATAGCACCGTGTTCTGCGTGATGCGGTCGCTGAAGGCAGCGAGCTTCGGCTCCATCTCGCGCTCGATCGCCTGCACTTGCGCATCGTTCAACGTCGAGTTGTAAACGCCGTAGATGGTGGCCGCTCGATCCAGCGTGCGGCTCGAGCGTTCGAGCGCGGCGAGCGTGTTTGCGAACGACGGTGGCTCCCGAGCGCCAGTGATGCCATCGATCGCTGCCAGCTGCTCTTCCATGCCGGCCTCCAACGCCGGCTTCAGATCGGAAGCCTTGATGCGATCGAATGCGGGTACGCCGCCGAACGGACCTTCCCAGGGCGCGGCAGCTGGATTGGCAGCGTGTGCTGCGTTGAGTTCGAGAGGGGAAATACTCATGAGTGTGATGGAGAGGGTCGTTAGCAGGCGTTTCAAGGGCATCAGCGAATCCAAGCCAGAGGGCAGCGACTACTGTAACAAGGCGCACGCTGCGGCCGCAGCAGGCCACCAGTGGTAAGAATCTGCACAGCCTCACAATCGCAGAACGCGTCCCCGTGAATTCGTGCGCACGAGCACACTGCGGTCGGTGCTTTTCGTGCAACCTGCCGCGGCGTAGCGGGTGCGCGGTCAATCTTTCGCGAGGGCGCCCGCGCAGGAGTCATCATGCGGGCCGGCTCACAAACGTCATTGCTCCAGCGCCTACTTACGCGCTTGCAGGGTGCAAAAGGCTCCGAGCAGCCGGCGCGAGCGGCGAGCAAACCGCGGCCCTTTCAAGCCGTGGCGGTATTCCGTGGCGTGCCCTGTTGCGAGCTCGCGCGCCGCTTCAGCGAGCATCGATTTCTCGCGAAGGATGCACCGTCATTGCCGCTGCCGAGTTGCACGATGCCCCATAAGTGCACGTGTCGGTTCTTGAAGTTCACCGATCGACGCGAATCGATGCAGCGGCGGCTGATGGATGTCGGCATCGGCAATCAAATGTTCGGCGGCAGGGAGCGACGCGCCGTGCGTGGACGCAGGACGAACGATCGCTGACATCGCTGCTAGGTCACATTCTTAGGGGGGACCTGTCTTATCATCGTCTGACCGACAGTTGGTACTGCACTCGCGCGGTACAGTTGTTCTCCGCAGACTCTTTTCGCTGGAGCGTTTCCTTGCAGTATCAGCACATCGTCGTACCGGACCAGGGCGAGCCCATTCGTATTGGCGAGAAACAGCAGTTGCTCGTTCCCGAGCGTCCGATCCTGCCCTTCGTCGAAGGCGACGGCATCGGCGCAGATGTCACGCCGGTGATGCGCAAGGTCGTGGATGCCGCCGTCGAAAAGGCGTACGGCGCGCGTCGCAGGTTGGCCTGGATGGAAGTCTATGCGGGCGACAAGGCATCCAAGGTATACGGCCCGGGACAGTACTTCCCAGCCGAAACTCTCGATGCGCTCGGACGCTTCGTGGTATCGATCAAGGGGCCACTCGCCACGCCGATTGGCGCGGGCATTCGCTCGATGAATGTCACGATCCGTCAGACGCTCGATCTGTATGCGTGCGTGCGGCCCGTACAGTATTTCCAAGGCGTCGAGACGCCGATGAAGGATCCGAGCCGTGTGGATCTGGTGATCTTCCGCGAGAACACCGAAGACACGTACGCGGGCATCGAATATCCCGCGGGCTCAGAAGCGGCGCGCAAGCTCGTCGCCTATCTCCAGACCGAGCTGGGTGCGCGCGGTATCCGCTTCCCCGACAGCGTCGGTGTGGGTATCAAGCCGGTGTCGAAGCAAGGCTCGCAGCGGCTGATGCGCATGGCGCTGCAGTATGCGATCGACAATGACCGTGCATCGGTCACGCTCGTGCACAAGGGCAACATCATGAAGTACACCGAAGGCGCGTTCCGCAACTGGGGCTATGAGGTGGCGAAGAGCGAGTTCGATGCGGTGGAAGTGAATGGCGGGCCGACATTGAAGCTGCGCAATCCGCACACGGGCCGCGAGATCCTGGTCAAAGACGTGATCGCGGACAATTTCATGCAGCAGATTCTGCTGCGACCCGAAGATTTCGACGTCATTGCCACGCTCAATCTCAATGGCGATTACATTTCGGATGCGGCCGCGGCGCAGGTGGGCGGCATCGGCATCGCGCCGGGTGCCAACATTGGCGATGGCGTCGCCGTGTTCGAAGCGACGCACGGCACGGCGCCCGGCATGGCGGGGAAGGATCTGGTGAACCCGGGTTCGATCATCCTCTCCGCCGAGATGATGCTGCGCTATATGGGCTGGCGCGAGGCGGCCGATCTCGTGCGCAAGGGCATGGCGGACGCGATCGCGCACAAGGAGGTTACGGCCGATCTGGCCCGTCGCAGAGGCAGCAACGAGTCGGTAGGCGATGCCACGGTGCTGAGCTGCTCGGGTTTCGGTCAGGCCGTGATTCGCCACATGGGATGAGAGCCGCGTTTGCGGCTCACGAGAACTCGCGCATCCGCGCCTGCAGCCACCAAGCCTTGGCAAAGCGTAGCTCGCGGATCACGCTCTCGCGCGATAGGCCCATGATCGCTGCGGTATCGCGCGCATTGAGTCCGCCGAAATAGTAGAGCTCGACGATGCGCGTGCAGACCGGGTCGAAGGTCTGCAGCCTGTAAAACCATTGGTTGAACTGCAGCAGGCTGCGTTTTACTTCTTCCAGCATCAAGCCAGTTGCGGCACAGCCCACGGCGACTTCGCGTGCAATGGGCGCAGCAAAACACAGGAAACGCCGCTGCTCGTCGCGGCTGCGGTGCCCGCCGCACAGGTGGATGAAGACCTGGCGCAGCAGCGCCGCAATGCGCAGGCCGTCGCCAGAGTAGGGGCCCTGCAGAAGCCGCCGCAGCTCGAGCTCGATGAGCGGCCGCAACCGTTCCAAGGCAACGGGATCCAACGTGTTCGTCATGCTGACGATTGCCTCCTTGCTGATCGCGGGGTGCACGGTGAGTAATTAACGTGCACGCCGTGCGCTTGCTACGATAGCTTACGCCATGGAGATTATCCCAAGTTGGGATAATCCGAAATCAGGATTATAGACGCGGGCGACCTTGAGGGAGCCCGACGTCTTGAAATCGCTGCGCTCGGCCGATCATCGCCATTTGCTTGTGCTGCTGGTTGCCGCCAGAGAGAAAGCCGGCCTGACCCAGCAACAGCTCGCTGAACGCCTCGGTAAGCCGCAGAGTTTCGTCGCGAAGTACGAGGGCGGCGAACGTCGCATCGATGTCATCGAGTTCCTGGCGCTCGCCCGGGCGCTCGAATTCGACGCTTCGCGCGCCGTGCGCGAGATCGCCGCCAAGTACAAAGGCTAGAGAACCCTACAGCTGCACGCTGTCGGCGCAGCCATGGAGCCAATCCAGCAAGCCAACGCGATCGATCGTGGCGTCCTTCGCGCTGACGAGTGCCATGCGTTGCCACTGGATCCGCAGATGTTGCCCGAGGGTCGCTGCAAATTCCGGAAACACGCTGTGTCCCGTGAGGGTCGGCCAGGCGCTCACGGCTTTGAGCTGCGGCTGATCGGTGTCGATGGTGATTCCGCCGGGCCGCCACTGCGCGGAGTACAGTCGGTCGATGCGAGCCACTTGCACGCGCCACTGGCCGGGCGAGGCGACCAGCAGCTCGAGCGACACGTCGCTCGGTTTCAGGGCGCTCTTGCGCGTGAGCCAGTAATCCGGCGGCGCCGTACCCAGGCGAATGCTCACGTGCCATTGGTCGCCCCCCGGCCGCACGCCGGCTGTTGCGGCCCAGGTCGTGTTGTCCGTGGCGACATCGAAACGGCGCAACTGCTCGCCGCAGTACTTTGCGACGCCACCCAACGCGGGATGACCCTCGTAGAGCCGCAAGCGATGTGAGAAGCCCAACAGGGCCGGCAGATCGTCGCGCTCGGAATAGTGCGCAACCATCTTCAAGAGCATGGTGAGGTCTTCCGGCTGCGCCCGCTGGATCAGCGTGAGGTCCAGAAAGCACAGGAGCTTGCGGTCGAATGCGCTCTGTCCTGCGAGGTACAGGCCGAGTGCGTCGACGACGGAATCGACGAAGCTGTGATTGCCCGCAAACCGCTGCATGCGGTCCGCCTCGGCTCGCGTGCCCGGGGGCGTTGCAAAGCCGTCCACGCGCGTGTTGAAGCTGCTCCACTCCTTGAGCAGGGATTCTTCGAGCGCCAGGGCGGTGATGGATGCGTCGGTCAAGGCAGGCGCCTCGTCAAAGAGCGGTCAGCGGCGCGCGATTGTCGGGCATCCCTGCGGGCAAATCCGCGCCATGTGAAGTCCCTGTGAGATGGGTCACAGTTCGCGCCGCCCGAGTAAGAGAAACCCCGCGAGAACGAAACGGGCCAGCACCCTCACGGTGCTGGCCCGAGCACTTCGACTGGTGGCCCTGGCGACCCTTCTGCGCGCAGCGCAGAGGGGCCGGGTGGGGACCACAGCTGCGGTCAACGATCCGTGAGCGCCCTGAAAGCCACAGCTGGCGCCGTCGGGTAGCCGTAGTACATCTGGCTCGACACATGGGTTACGCCTGGAACCAGGGAGGACCACTTCCGTGCGTCGGTGGCATCACGCGCGATGACCAATACGCGACGGTGGCCGACGTTGCCAAAGGTCTTCGAGGCGTAGTTCTTGTGCCAGGTCGGCACGCCGAGCTTCGGATGCTCGATGCTGACGCCAGCGACGTACTTCTCGCCCGGCAAACCGCGCGTGTCGCCGCGATCCCACACGTTGTTGTTCATGATGACGAAGTTGGGATTGATGGCACGGCGGGAGGCATCCAGACGACGCACGAGATCGATGCTGCCATCCGTCCAGGCGTTCTTCTCGGCCTGCGACCAGCGCTCCCACGCCACGGTGGTGCCCCAGGGACGTGCGCCAATGACATCGAGGAACACACCGTCGACCTTCTTCTCGCGCATCAGACCCTCGACGTACTGCACGACGTGCAGGATCCACTTCGAGCCAGGACGCATATCGGTCATGCGGTTACCGCCCCAGATCTGGCGCTGGCCATAGGTCGGATAGGGCCACAGCGGCACTGCGCCGTAGTTGTTCATGTAGAAAGCCTTGTCGAGCGCGCAGACCGCCTTGTCGGGGCGCTCGGCAGCATTCAGGTAGGCCAGAACTTCAGCCCCCTTCGACCGGGCGGTGGCGAAGACGGCGGCGTAGCGATTGCATCGACCGGCAACCAGAAGGCCAGTGCTCTTACCGTACAACGACACGTTGGTCAGGCTCGAATTGAATGCGATGCCAGCAGGGTTTGCGGCCAGGGTGGTGGTGGGTACAGCTGCAAAAGCACCGGACAATACGCAGCCGAGCGCCACGAAGGCACGTTTGAAATTCATTTGAGAAACTCTCCCTCAACCAGAGCTGATCACTTCCGTGATCAGTGTCGACAAAAAAACCGAACTTACTTTTGAGCGGTTCGCGACCCGCTTCTTAAAGTGCGTCGGACGGACTTTGTAATTGGCTTGAGCCGCGAGCGAATTTAGGGATCGTGGAACAAAGCAGCAATCTGTCTCTGATGCCCAACGAAAACAGCGAAAAACAAGCTGTTTTGTAAGGCTATGCGCCACATTTAGAGTTTGGAGTTCACATTTTCGTCGCAGTCGAGAAAGTGCCGCGGTGAAGTGAATGAGACAACACCTGAATGTGCCTCTGCGCACGCGCTCATGTGCGTCTTCGGTCGGTGCTGATTTTGGCAATGTACCTCGATACGGGCTCTAGAACTGCACACGGTTGCATATGAAACCAAATGCGACGGGGCCGTTTGCGCAAAAGGTGCAGTCGCTGCTGCGCGCCATCGAGGTGGATGAGGCAGTTCAACGGCTTTCAGATCGAGGGCAGGTGCCGATTGCCGTAGCGGGCCCTACGGCTGGCCGCGGTTTGCGGTGGCAGTGGAACCAGCCGCCGCCGCTGCCGTTATGAGCGAAGCGTGGCAACAATAACTACGACGAGGAGGAATTCATGAGAACCACCGCGGCAGCGATGGTCTGCCTTGCGTTTGCGCTCGGCAGTCCGTCCGCGCAGGCGCTCGAGTGGCGCCTGGGACTGAGCTACGCCAGCGGCCTGGGCGACGTCACGGACCTGTACGAAGACAATCTCGAAAACCAGGGTTTCAACGCCGACGTCGATCTCAAATTCCCGATCGGTGTGTCTTTGGGCGCGACGTACGACTGGGAGTCCGGTCTGCGTGCCGACCTGGGACTGGGCCCGGCGTTCTTCCTCGAAGGCGATGTGGATTATTTCGAGCTGCCCCTCACCGCGACGGTCGGCTACAACTTTGCCAAGGGCTCGGACTTCGCCCCGTTCGTGCGCGGTGGTCTCGCGTACCACATCGGCAGTGGTGACTTCTACGAGAGCGCAAGTCCAGGGCTGTTTGCGGCGGCCGGCGTGGATTTCACCCGGCTTACCGTGGAAGTGGCGGCCGATACGGCCAAGGTCGAATTCGAGCGCACCTGTGCCGTCGGCGTGGATTGCGACACGACCAAGAAGCTCAGCACCTACGACATCGTGCTCAGCGTGTACTGGCGCTTCTACTGATCCGCGAACGATCAAGGGACACGGCACGGTTGCTCCGGTAATGTGCCTGCACGGCTGACGTGGTTCGACGGCGCCTGACGGCGCCAGTGGTGGGGTTCAAATGTCCGGGAGCCTGCGCGTACGGGCGGCGTTGATGGCAACGCTGCTCCTGGCGGGTTGGGGGGAATCACTCCTGGGCACGCCCGCGCTCATTGCGGCCGACCGACCTGAACAGCCGCGGCCTGTTCCCTCGCCGCCGGCGCGACGGCCGCCCGAGATGCCGCCCACCATCCCGTCTCCAACCGCGCCTCCGGACCGCTCCGCGCCGGAGTCTCCGCCCAATCCTGTGCAGCCGCTCCCACCGGGCTCCAGTTGGGCCTGACGGGCTACCGCGGTGGCGAATGGTGCGATTTGTGACGCCATCCAGACAGCCTGCGGTCGGACCTCAGTTGACGAGGTTGCGCGCGTCCGGTCAGAGTCGATCAGAGGTCTCGACCTGGAGCATCATGCGTTCAAAGTACTTGCAAATGGGCCCTCGCGGCATTCGTCTGCTGCCCCTGCTCGCAGCGTGCTTCGTCTGCCGCCCGGAGACTACGAAGCGCGCGGCGTGGTGCCGTTCGACTTCGACGAATTCGAGACCGATCCGCTGGCACAGAATCAGCTCGGCTCGATCCTGAGTGACGCCTTGCCGGCACGTCGCGCCGCCTCCCCCTGTGTCGTTGGACTGATCGCGGATACTCACGGTCTGATGCGCCCCGAGGCGCTGGCCGCTTTGATGGGCTTGAGCCACATCATCCATGCGGGCGACATCGGCAGCCCGACGATACTGGAGCAGTTGCGGGCGCTTGCGCCCGTCACGGCGGTCCGGGGCAATAACGACGACGAGCCCTGGGCGCGCAGACTGCCACTCACTGCAACGATCGCTCACGGACCGCACATCCTGTTCGTCGTGCACGAAATCGCTCATCTGCACTCACGGCCCTTACCGCCAGGCACCGCGGCGGTGATTACGGGCCACTCGCATCGGCCGCGGATCGAGTCCCGCGATGGTGTGCTGTACGTGAACCCGGGTAGCGCCGGTCCTCGTCGTTTCAAGCTGCCGGTGAGCGTGGCCACCCTCGCAATCAGCGGCCAGAAGATCACTGCGCGGATCGTCGAACTCGACGTGCCGCCGCCGCGCGGCCGCTGACTCCATGAGATCGGACACTGACCGCATGGACGCCCTTCCTTGGCAGCCACGCGCAGAAGGTGAACGCGGTCACAAATCCTGTGTCACGCGGGGAAGCACCGCTGTTTCACGGCGGTGCACTGCCGCTACAACGTCAATGCAGTTATGTCTTGGCGTTGTTGTCGAGGGGGAGCGAGGCAGTGGTCATGGTGACGTGTGTGCTGATGGTCTGCACCGTCGCGTGGCTTGCGCAAGTTGGGGTCCTTCATCGCCGCAGGGTGCTCGAGCGGCAACGACTGAACGACCGCACTCAGACGATCCTGAGCTGCGTGGACGACCTTCTGGTGGCCGCGGACGGCACTGGACGCATCGTCGAAGCCAATGAACGGGCTCTAAAGGTGTTGGGTTGGCAGCGCGAAGAGCTATTGCAGCGCACGCTGGCCGAGGTGTTCATTGGCTTGCCCGCCGATCTGCCTGCCAACCGGGCGGGCAGCTCCGTTGAGTGCGACGTTCAGTTGCGCAATCGGGAGAATGCGCTTCTGCCGATCGGTCTCACCATTACGCACGTGCCGTGCGGCGCAGGAACGCTCGTGCGCGATCGGCACCGCAGAGGAACGTCGACTCCATCTCGAACGTCAGCTGCGCGCGCTCGAAGCGAAGTTTGCACACTTGCGTCAACACGATCCGCTCACGGGCCTGCCGAATCGAACGTCGCTGGACGACTATCTGCCGGAGCGCCTCGCAGCCCATCGCGACGCGAACATCTTCGGGTTGCTCTATGTCGATATCGACCACTTCAAGCACGTGAATGCGGCACGCGGACACGGAGTGGGAGATCAGATCCTGCAGGAGATGGCGCGACAGCTGCGTGCTGCCATCGGCCGCGATGACCTGCTGTTTCGTGTCGGTGGCGACGAATTCGTCATCGTTGCACCTCAGTTGCAGGACGTCAGTGCCGTGCGTGCCAAAGCTCAGCGCGTGTTGCACGCCACACGCAGCCCGATGTCGATCGCCGATGCCACGTTGATGCTCACGGCCAGCGTCGGTGCAGTGGTGTATCCGCGCGATGGCGAGGACGCTGCAACGCTGCTCAAGCACGTCGATATCGCGCTGTTTCGCGCCAAGGAGCACGGGCGCAATTGCGTCGAAGTGTTCGCCAGCCACATGCATGCAGACCTGGACGCGAATCTGGCGCTGGAGCAGGACCTGCGACGCGCGATCGATACCGATCAGATCTATGTTGAGTATCAACCGCTAGTCGAGCTGCAAGATGGCGTGCTCGTTGCCTTCGAGGCGCTGGCGCGCTGGCGTCATCCGCAACTGGGGCCCGTCTCACCGGCCAAGTTCATAGCCGTTGCCGAGCGCAGCGGCCTCATCATCACACTGGGTGAGCGGGTGCTGCGTGACGTCGTGGCACAGTTGCAGCGCTGGCGTGATCAGGGCGTGCCGCTCGCGCCGGTTGCCATCAACGTGGCCGCGATGCAGCTGGAGCGCACCGAGTTTCCCACGCTCGTGCACGAGCTGTGCATGACGCATGACATCGATCCGAAGTGGCTCTCGTTCGAGCTCACCGAATCAGTGTGGGTCAACAACTCCAACAAGCACATCGTGGCCATCGATACGCTGCGGCACGGTGGCTCACTGGTTGCAATCGACGATTTCGGTACCGGCTTTTCGAATCTGAGCTACTTGCGGGACCTGCCCATCGACGAGATCAAGATCGATCGCAGCTTCGTCACGAATGTGGCGACGGATCCCAGCGATGCAGCCATCGTCAGCGGCGTCGTCGCGATGGCGAAGTCACGTCAGCTCGTCGTCGTGGCGGAGGGCGTCGAGACCATGGCGCAGATCCTCAAGCTGCGCGAGCTGGGGTGCCATCGCGCACAGGGCTACTACTACGGCAAGCCGATGAACGCGGCACATTGCAAAGCGCTGCTCGAGCAGCTCGGCGAGGTGCGGAAGCTGACGGAGACCGTGCGCGTCCGCGCATTCAAAGTAGCGGAGGGCTGATCCGCGTCGGTAAATTTCTCTCGCGTCAATTTTCTTTGGTTTGATTGGGAACTTTTTGCGCACACTCACGTAAGTCCAGCAGACACTCCGCCCTGGCTGGCGGCAACGTGACAGCGCGCGAGAAAGAATTGACCCCCCTCGATCGAACTCGGAATTCCGGTGGCAGGGATCATTGCGAACACTGCGTGCTGCTGATTCCCGCTCCTGCAGATACCAGGATTTATGGTTGTTGCCGGTCGATCGCGGAGCGGTTGGACTGCCAAGTCACCTGCGAACGGCTGTGGCTCGAACACGAGGTGCCGCTATCTCCCGGGCTGTGTGCGCCCGAGCCACCGCTTGCGATCTCGCGCGTCCTTGCGCACGACTCCACGTTGATCGCTCGTATTCTGCTCGAGGTGGGCGGATTGCAGATCGAATACCTGCGTTCTGGCGGCCACGATCCCTTTCGCGAAAGCTTTTTCGATGAAGTGCATCTCACCGCGTCGAGCGAACTGCAGTGTGATCACCAGCAACTGCAGGAAGTGCTCATGACGCTGCATGCCGCGCTCGATGCAGCTGCCGTCAGAGGCTCGACGTTGTTCATGGAGTTGTTCGAGTCGGCCCTCCAGAGCGCGCATGTCGACGGGCAGGCTCCCAGTCTCAGCCCTGCTCGACAGTAGTCGCGATTCCACCGGCCGCACGCAGCGGGTAATCTGGCTGCATGCGCGTGCAGTGGTACTTCGATTTCATCTCGCCCTATTCGTACTTCGCCTCGTTGAGCCTGCAGCGGCTGCCGGCGAGCGTGGAGGTCGTTTATCGGCCCGTGCTGTTTGCAGGGTTGCTCAGTCATTGGGGGCAGAAGGGTCCGGCGGAGATCGCGTCGAAGCGACTCTGGACCTATCGCAGCTGCGTCTGGCATGCACGGCAGCATGGCATTGCGTTTCGCATGCCTGCGGCCCATCCCTTCAATCCGTTGCCGTATCTGCGGCTCTGCGTCTCCGCCGGTGTCACTCCAGCCTCTGTGCGGACCCTCTTCGATGCGTTGTGGACGACCGGGTGTGACCCCGCTGATGCAGGCGTGCTCAAAGCGCTTGCTGAGCGCTTGCAGGTGGATCTGGATCGGCTTGCAGATCCGACTGTCAAAGAATCGCTGCGTGTATCCACCGATGAGGCCGTGCAGGCCGGTGTGTTCGGCGTGCCGACGCTGCGCATCGGCCAGGAACTGTTTTGGGGCAACGATGGGTTGGACCTCGCGCTGGCGTATCTCGGCGACCCCACACTGTTCGATTCGCCGGAGATGCGACGCGCGGCGCACGTTCCCGTCGGGGTCGCACGGCCGGGTACGGTTTGATCACCCGTTGTAGCCGATCCCAAGCCCGCCGTATCCAAGCCGCCGCTCGCCTCGGCATCCGCATAGCCGATGTTTCGGGCATGCACGAAACTCATTGTTGCTTCTTGTGCTCGGCGTGATCGAACGGGCGGTCACCGCCTTGGCAACCGCCCGTGAACCGATGATGTCGGGCGGTTACGGTGCGGGCTGGACCGTGCGTGTCACTTCCTGCGTGACGGTCTGGCCGGTGGGCCCGGTCGTCGTGCGAATCCTTGTGGCGGTGTTCGTGTCGGCGTCGTAATTCGCTTCGGTGTGCTGAGTCATGGTCTTGCCGTGGGGACCCGTCACCGTCCTGTCGCGCACATAGCCGTCATCCGTTCGGGTCAGGGTCGTGGCGGACGTGCTCGTCTTGCTATTGGGGCCCGTGACGGCCTTGTTGCGTTCGAAACCATCTTCCGTGCGGACGAAGTCCGCATGCGACTGAGTCTCCTGACTGGGTCCGGTATGCGTGACATCGCGCGCGTAGCCGGACTCCGTCCTCTGCACTTCGGCATGCGTGCTGCTCGTGGCGCCATTCGGACCCATCGACTGCGTGTCGCGCGTCCATTTGCCGGCTTCCGCGTCGTACTGACCGGTGGTGTTACGAGTCGCCGTCTTGCCATTCGGGCCCGTCCACGTGGAGTTCGCCGAGTACTGTCCATTCTGCATCGAGCGGTTGTGCGTGGCCTGGACCTGCTGGCCATTGGGACCTGTGCGCACGACTTTGCGGCTGCGCTCGCCGGCGTCGGCTGGTGCGGCGGTGACGGCCATCACAAAGGGCAGCGCGATAGCTGCGGACAACAAGGCTCCTCGGATCGACGATCGGACAGATCTCATGACGCTCTCCCAAGCTGTGTGTTGTCTCAGTGCCGCGTGCGATGGGTCGGCTGCGGCTTGCAGAGATACCAACGAGGCACATTGAGATCGGTTGACGTCGAGGTCTCGCGCGGCAATACGCCACGAACAGCGCCGGCTGGTTATGCCCGCTCTCGCTATTCTCAGGGGAATCCCAGCGGAGTAATTCAGAGCCTTCGCTGTGGGGTGGCTTCATGAACTATCGCAGCAGGCTGGTTGCCTCTTTCTTACTCGCGCTGTTGACAGCGTGCGCACACCTGCAGCCTCGGCCCGATCTTCCCGCCGAATCCGCGCTCTTGCCGGGAGAGGATGCACCGCTCGATCGCGCGACCGTAGCGCTCGAAGCAGCGCACTCAGGCGAGTCCGCGTTCCGCCTCGTGAGCGAAGGGACCGAGGCGTTCGTCAGCCGCATGCAGAGCGCCCGCCAGGCGATGCGCAGTCTCGATATACAAAGCTACATCTGGCATGCCGACCTGACGGGAACGTTCTTCGCGCACGAGTTGCTGCTCGCAGCCGATCGCGGCGTCAGGGTCCGGCTGCTGCTCGACGACATGGATGCGCGCGGGAAGAACGACGCCATTGCGGCGCTTGCAGCACACCCGCGCATCGACGTGCGCCTGTTCAATCCGTTTGCGTCCCGCCGCGGCACGTTTGGTTTTATCGGCGAGGGCATCGCGAGCTTCAATCGCATCAATCGGCGCATGCACAACAAGAGCTGGATCGCCGACAACCGGCTGGCGATCGTCGGTGGACGGAACGTCGGCGATGAGTACTTCGGCGCAAGTGATGAAGTGAATTTCATCGATCTGGACTTCGCGCTGGTCGGGCCCGTCGTACGCGACGCATCCGCGTCATTCGACAAGTACTGGAACTCGCCGTCGGCCTATCCAATCGAAGTGCTCGACCCCGGGGCAGTCACGAACGACGCGTTGGATCGATTGCGTGGCGAGCTGCAAGCACACGTCGAGCAGACAAAACACAGTCGCTATGCCGAGGCGCTGCGTGCCAACGAAGCGATCAAGCGGATGCTGACCGGGGACTGGCCGATGCAATGGTCCGCAAACTACCGCTTCGTCGCGGATGACCCGTTGAAAGTCACGATGCAGAAGCGCGAGGCGCAGCGGACTCACGTGGCCGCAGCGCTGCTTCCGCTGGTTGAAGGCGTGGAGTCGCAGCTCAGCATCATCTCGCCGTACTTCGTGCCGGGCGAGCACGGCACGCCCATCCTGACCGGCGTAGCGAGGCGCGGCAAACACGTGCGAGTACTCACGAATTCACTCGTCGCCAATGACGTTGCCGCTGTGCACGGGGGCTACTCCCGTTACCGCAAGACGCTCCTCGAGAACGGGGTGCAGCTGTGGGAGCTCAAGCCGCTGTCGGGCGGCACCAATGCCAGCATGTTCGGCTCGTCGGGCGCGAGCCTGCATACCAAGGCCTTCGTCATCGATGGCCGCACGCTCTTCGTCGGCAGCTACAACCTCGATCCGCGCTCCACGTGGTTGAACTGCGAGCAGGGCGTGCT
>JBEVDW010000325.1:0-7149 GCA_040513115.1 Steroidobacteraceae bacterium
ATCGACGGGGGCGGAGTCCTCCGCGGCGGCGATTTCGACGGCAACAATGCAGAGCAGCAGCGCAACGACGGCTGCTTTGAGCCAAGCTCGCACTTTGGTGCTCGTCGCCGCGTTCATTCTCATCCTCACTAACGAACATCGGCAGTATGCGTTCCGGGCGGTGAACTAAGGGTGAATCAGCGTGAACAAAGATGCCTTATGGTGACTACACTCGAACCGCCAACAGCCATCCCTGACCCATCATGACCCCGTTGTCCGTTCTCGATTTGTCACCCATCACGGTTGGCTCGGATGCGAGCCAGTCTTTCCGCAACACCCTGGAGCTTGCGCGCGTAGCCGAGTCGTTGGGTTACCGACGTTTCTGGCTTGCGGAGCACCATGGCATGCCGGGTATCGGCAGCGCCGCCACGGCCGTGTTGATCGGCCACGTAGCCGGCGGCACCTCGACCATCCGCGTCGGCGCCGGCGGCATCATGCTGCCCAACCATGCGCCGATGGTCATCGCCGAGCAGTTCGGCACCCTCGAAGCTCTATATCCCGGCCGGATCGACCTCGGTCTCGGACGCGCACCCGGATCCGATCCCCTGACTGCGCGTGCGTTGCGGCGCAACCTCCATTCCGATCCGGATCAATTCCCTCAGGACGTTCTCGAGCTGATGGCGTACTTCGCGCCGCCATCGGCTGGCCAGCGGCTGATCGCTGTTCCAGGCGCGGGCCTCAAAGTGCCGATCTGGATCCTCGGCTCGAGCCTGTTCGGCGCGCAGCTTGCGGCGGAGCTAGGATTGCCGTTCGCATTCGCCGCTCATTTCGCGCCGCAGCTGACGCTGGACGCAATTGGCATTTATCGCGAACGATTCAAGCCGTCGGAGGAATTAGACCGGCCCTATGTGATGTTGGGCGTGAGTGCCGTAGCCGCCGAATCGGACGCCGAGGCGCAGTATCTGCATAGTTCCATGAAGCAGGTATTCGTCAGTCTGCGGACGGGTCGGCCGATTCAGTTGCCCCCGCCGGTTGAAGGCTACGATGCGTCGCTCCCGCCCGAACAGCGCATGATGCTGGAGCACACCCTGATGTACTCGGCTGTGGGATCGCAGGTGACGGTGGCGACCCGGCTGCGTGAGTTCGTGGCGCGCACAGGCGCGGATGAATTGATGATCGTGTCGCAGATCTACGAGCAGGCAAAACGCCTGCGCTCGTACGAGCTCATCGCTGGAATACGCTCGCAGATCGGGTGAACGTCTCCTCCAGGAAGGTGTCGTGCTTCCCGGCGTTCGATGGCTGGCAGCCGCGCGTAAATTGTTCTACGGGGTGACGGTACGCTGCGATACGTGAACAGCGCCGGCGATACAGGGAGCTAGTTGAGGAATCACTGCGCGATTCGGTGCTTCCGGCAGATACCGAACGACCACATCGGCGCCGACATTGGGCATGTCCACGGCATGCTGCTCGCGCATGACGCGCAGGTCGATACAGCAGCTTTGCAGCTGCGGTCCGGCTCCAGGAGGCTCGTACGTAAAGTAGACGTGGCGCTCATGGGGCAATCCGATCGGGCGATTGATCGCAACGACCTTGCCGGTCGTCACCGCGCCGCGTTGCGATAATTCCAGCTTGAGACTCGACTGTCGGGCACGCCACCACTGGGTGGAGATCGATACGACCATCACACCCATCAACAATGTCACTGCTGCAACGATCTCGGCTGGCATATCGCCCCCTTACCACTTGGGACCCAGGTTGCGCCGGCGTTCCTGAACTGAAAGTGAGGCGATCCCCTGCCCAAGCCTGTGCCGCTCGCTTAATCTGCCAGCCGCTCTCAACTGCGCACATCCGACATGAGTACAGGTTTCCCCAGCCGCATTGTGTGTCTCACGGAGGAGACGACCGAGACGTTGTATCTGCTGGAGGAGGATTGGCGCATCGTCGGCATCTCCGGCTTTACCGTGCGTCCGCCGCGAGCGCGCAAGGAAAAGCCCAAGGTGTCGGCGTTCACGAGCGCGAATATCGACAAAATCCTGCAGTTGCAGCCCGACCTCGTGCTGGGCTTCTCGGATCTGCAGGCGGACATCGCCGCCGAGCTGATTCGCCACGGCATCGAGGTTCATGTCTTCAATCACCGTAGCGTCGCGCATATCTTTCGCATGATGCGCATGGTCGGTGGCATGGTCGGTTGCGAGGACAAAGCGGCGCAATTGGAAAAGAAGCTCGCAGCGAACCTCGACCGCATACGCGAGAGTGCCGCGCAACTGCCGCGTCGGCCGCGCGTCTACTTCGAGGAATGGGATGAGCCGCAGATCAGTGGTATTCAGTGGGTGTCTGAGCTGATCGAGATCGCCGGTGGGATCGATTGTTTCCCCGAACTCGCGCGTGAGTCGCTCGGCAAGAACCGCATCATTGCCGACGGCGCCGAAGTGCCGCGACGCGAGCCCGATCTGATACTCGCCTCGTGGTGCGGGAAGCGGGTGCGCCCGGAGCGCATTCGCGCTCGGGCGGGTTGGCAGGATGTGCCGGCCGTGCGCACGGGTCACATCTACGAAATCAAGTCACCGATCATTTTGCAGCCGGGACCTGCGGCACTCACCGAAGGCGTGGAAGCCATTCATGCGCACATACGGCGGTGGGCGAACAACGTCGCATAGCTCCCGCGCAGATCCGCATCGATAACAAGAACACCTCAGATGCCGCCGCTCGCACTTGCCGCCGTCCTGCTCGCGGCCTGCACGCATGCGATCTGGAATCTGTACGCGAAGCGCGCGTCGGGCTCACGCCATTTCGTGTGGATGTATTCGGTCGGTTCCATCCTCTTGTACATGCCGGCCGTGGCGTGGATCTTCATCTACTCGCGTCCGCATCTGGGAACGGTGCAGCTCTATGCACTGCTCGCAACGGCGCTGCTGCACTTGGGCTACTCGCTCACCTTGCAGGCCGGGTATCGAGCATCCGATCTTTCGCTGGTGTATCCCGTCGCGCGCGGCTCAGGGCCGCTGTTGTCGTTCGCGGCTGCTGTGGTGCTGCTCGATGAGCCGCTGACCACGCAATCGATGTGCGGCGTGCTGCTCATCGTGTGCGGCATTCTGCTTGTCTCAGGATTGTTGCAACAGGCGCGTGCCGCGCCGAAGAGCGGCATCGGGTACGGATTGGCGACGGGCGTCTTCATCGCCGCGTACACCATCAACGATGGGTGGGCCGTGAAGGTCTTACTCATCCCACCGCTGTTCGTGGACTACACCGGCAACTTGTTTCGGGTCGTCGTGTTGAGCCCGAGCGCGTGGCGCGACCGAATCCGTGTGCGCGAGGAGATTCGCCGCTATGGCAGAGCCGCTGCCGTGGTCAGCGTCTTGGGTCCCCTCGGCTACATTCTCGTGCTCTACGCGATGCGCTTCGCACCGATCAGCCATGTTGCACCGGCGCGCGAGCTTGCAACGTTGATCGGCACATGGTTCGGCGCGCGGTTGCTCAAGGAAAAAGCGGCGCCGGCGCGCATCGCAGGTGCAGCCTGCATCGTTGCCGGCGTGGTGAGTCTTGCGCTGGCGTAGAGCGCTATCGATAGCCTTTCGCCTGCAACGAGAACAGATGCGCGTAGTGGCCATTCAACTGCATCAGCTCATCGTGTGAGCCGTGCTCGACGATGCGTCCGGATTGGATCACGGCGATCTGATCGGCCATGCGGACTGTCGAGAAACGATGCGAGATGAGGATGGCGATGCGGCCGCGCGTGAGCTTGCGAAAGTGCTCGAAGATGGTTGCTTCCGCCTGAGCATCCATGGCGGCTGTGGGTTCGTCCAGCACGAGGATGTCGGCCCGCGTGCGCATGAAGGCCCGGGACAGAGCAATCTTCTGCCACTGGCCGCCCGACAGCTCGCGGCCATCTTTGAACCACTTGCCAAGTTGCGTCTGAAAGCCACTCGGCAAGTCATCGATGATGGGCATCGCCATGCCTTGTTCGGCCGCTTCGTGCCAAAGAGGCTCTTCTGAAAAGTGACGCACATCGCCCGCGCCGATGTTCTCGCCGACCAGCAACTGATAGCGCGCGAAGTCCTGGAAGATGACGCCGACGCGCTCGCGCAGTGTGTCTGCATTCCAGTCCTTGAGATCCACCCCATCGAGCGTGATGCGTCCACTCGTCGGCTCGTACAAGCGGGTGAGCAGCTTGATGAGCGTCGTCTTGCCCGAGCCGTTCTCGCCAACGAGTGCCAGCGATTCGCCGGGACGGATCTGTAGATTCACATCCACGAGCACCGGCTCGCTCGCACCCGGATACGCGAAGCTGACATTTTCGAAGCGCACGCCCTCTTCCGGATGGGGCCCATGCACTATCCGGCCTTCCCGCGGAGTCACCGGCGTTTCCAGATACTCGTACAAGGTCGAGAGATAGAGATTGTCCTCGTACATGCCGCCGATGGCGCCCAGGCTCGCGGCAACCGCGCTCTGTCCCTGACGGAACAGCATCATGTACATCGTCATCTGGCCAAGTGTGATGCGTGCCGCGAGTGTGGACAGCGCAATCCATGCGTAAGCACCGTACAGCACGAGCGTGCCGACCAGGCCGAGCGCGAAACCCCAGCTATCACGCCGAATCGTGAGATTGCGATCTTCGCGATAGAGGCGAGCGAAGATGTCGCGATAGCGCTGCAGGAACAGATTACCGAGTCCGAACAGCTTCACTTCCTTGACGTGGTCCTCGCGCGCGAGAACCGTCTCCAGATACATCTGCATGCGCGATTCGGGTGCACGCCAGCGGAACAAGCGAAAGGCATCGCCGGAGAACTTCGCTTCAGCGAGGAACGAGGGCAGGCCTGCGAGCAGGAGTAGCAAGACCGCCAACGGGGAGAAATGAATGAGCAGCGTGAGATAGCTGGCGAGCGACACGGCATTCTGCGCGAGACCGAACGTGCGCATGACGAGGGACAGCGGTCGGCTCGACGCTTCGCGGCGCGCGCGTGTCAGCTTGTCGTAGAACTCCGAATCCTCGAAGTGCTGCAGCTCGAGCGTGAGCGCCTTCTCCAGGATCATCACGTTGACGCGTTGGCCCAACTGTGCGCGCAACAACGACTGCGAGAGCGAGATGCCCCGTTGCGCCGCTGCGAGCACAACGACCAGCGCTGCTTCGGCGGCAACGAACCACAGCACGCGGGTACGGTCAGCGTCAGCGTGCCCGATCGCCTGCACGACGCTATCGACGATGAGCGCTCCCACGTACGCCATGCCGGCAGGCACGAGGCCCGCTATGAGAGTCAGCGCTCCAAGGGCGATGCTGAGTCCGCGATTGGTGGTCCAGACGAGCGCGAGTGCACGGCCGCTATAGCGAAAGATTCCGCGCAAACTTCCACGCCAGTTGGATTGATCGGTTGCGGTGGTGGAGCGGTGAGGAGCGCGGGCTAGCACGAGTAGGTGGGTGTCCGAATCATGAGAAGGGCGAATGTGGGGGCGGGATGTCGCGGCCGCAACTATCCCGCAAGGTACTTTCCCTGTGCATCTGTGAAGCACGGCACGGATTGGCTCGAATCCTCAGGGTTTTCCTACTTCAAAAGCTCAGGGCTTGCCGCTATATGACTCGACATGAGCGACCCGCCCGACAAGCAGTCTGACTCCCCGCCGCCTGTGCCGGACGATGGCAAGCGCAGCAGCGGCCGCGTGGCATTCGACTCGCGCGGCAATTCGGTGTGGGAATGGCAGGTTAAGACCGGCGTGTATACGCGGGATGTAAACACCGAAAGCGTGCGCAAGCTCGATCTGGACGATCTGGCCCTCGAGGACACGGCGGCGGTGCGTGCGTTGAAAGACGAGCCTGCACGGTCAGTACCCGAACCTGTGGCCCCGAAGCTCGAGCTGCAGAAAGCCGGTGGGTTCAATCCGTACGACAACTCGCCGGGCGCAGGCACGAATCTGAATAGCCGCGATCCTTACGACAATGCTCGACTGAGGGGCGAGGCGCTGGAGGCGAAGAGCGCCAATCCGGCTGCGAGCCCACGTTCGCCAGGGGCGCGCAAACCCGTGACGTTTGCGAAGCAGCCGCCGACGGAGCTGAAGAAGCTCAGCGGGTGGATGAAGTTGAAGCGGGTGTTGACGGGGAAACGGGACCGCTAGCTTCGGAAACCCCTCCCCCGCGTGAGCAGGGGAGGGAATCAGAGCTGCGATGTCCGTCTTAGGGTGCGTAGATCTGATCGAAGATCCCACCATCGGCGAAGTGATCCTTCTGCGCCTTGGCCCAGCCGCCGAAATCCTTGATCGTGACCAGGTTCAGCTTGGGGAACTGATTCGCGTACTTGGCGGCCACTTTCTCGTCGATCGGTCGGTAGAAGTTCTTCGCAATGATCTCCTGACCTTCCGGCGAGTACAGGTACTTCAGATACTCCTGCGCCACTTCGCGCGTCCCACGCCGCAGCACGACCTTGTCGACGACCGCCACGGGCGGCTCGGCCAGGATGCTCAGTGACGGCACGATGATGTCCACCTTGTCCGGTCCGAGCTCCTTCTTCGACAGGAACGCTTCGTTCTCCCATGCGAGCAGCACATCGCCGATCTCGCGTTGTACGAATGTGGTGGTCGAACCGCGCGCGCCGGTATCGAGCACGGGCACATTCTTGAACAGCTTGCGGATGTAATCCTTCGCCGTGGCTTCGCTGCCGCCGGGTTGCTTCAGGGCCCATGCCCAACCAGCCAGGTAGTTCCAGCGGGCACCACCCGAGGTCTTCGGGTTCGGCGTGATCACGGATACGCCGGGTTTGACGAGATCGCCCCAGTCCTTGATGCCCTTCGGATTGCCCTTGCGCACGAGGAACACGATCGTCGAGGTATAGGGCGAGCTGTTGTGCGGCAGACGGCTCTGCCAATTCACCGGCAGCAACTTGCCGTTGGTGGCGATCGCGTCGATGTCGCCTGCGAGTGCGAGCGTGACGACGTCGGCCGGCAACCCATCGATCACGGTGCGGGCCTGCTTGCCCGAGCCGCCGTGCGACTGCTGGATGGTCACAATCTCGCCGGTCTCCTGTTTCCAGTGTTCGGCGAAGGCTTGGTTGAAGTCCTGATACAGCTCGCGCGTCGGATCGTACGAGACGTTGAGGAGCGTCGTCGCGGCGTGCACGCCGGACGACGTCGCGAGCAACGCGCCGAGCGCAATGCTTGCGAGCAAGGAGCGTTTGTTCATCATCG
>JBEVDW010000326.1:0-9025 GCA_040513115.1 Steroidobacteraceae bacterium
TGAAGCCCATGCGCAAGCGCTCTGCCAGCTCGACGATACTGAGGCCGCGCTCGGCGGCAAGCGTGGCCTGAGCCACGCGCCAGCCATCGTTTTCTGCGCCGACCAGGTTCTCCGCCGAAATCTCGACGCCGTCGAGGAACAGCTCGTTGAACTCGCTGAACCCGTTCGCCTGACGAATGGGACGAACCGTGATGCCCGGGCTCTTCATGTCCATGAGAAAGAAGGAGATGCCCTTGTGCTTCGCAGCGGAGGGGTCGGTGCGCGCGAGCAGGAGACAGTAGTCCGCAACATGCGCCAGCGACGACCAGACTTTCTGGCCGGTGACGATGTAGCGATCGCCCTTGCGGACGGCCTGTGTCTTGAGCGCGGCCAGATCCGAACCCGCATTGGGCTCTGAAAAGCCCTGACACCACACGACACCGCGTTCGAGGATCTCCGGGAGATAGCGACGCCTTTGCGCCTCCGTGCCCCACTTCAGGAGGGTTCCGGGTGTGTGATAGAGGGAGATGAAGTGCAGGATGGGGCTCGGCGCATCCGCACGCGCCAACTCTTCATAGAAGACTACCTGCTCCTCGAGGCTGCATTCTCGGCCACCCCACTCGCGCGGCCAATGTGGCGCGGCGAATCCCCCGTCGCGGAGCCTCGCGAACCATGCGCGTTGAAGCTCGACCAGAGCCGCACCCGTGTCCGCGCGCATGCTGCGCTTCCAATCCGGCGGCGTGTTGACTGAGAACCAATCACGCACGCGGCTCCTGAAGGCCGCGAGATCTTGAGACGAGGATTGCATGGAGCGCAAAGGGATCTGTGGAAGAGCCGTTCTCTAGTATAATGATCGCAGGGGATTGCTCAACCTCAATGAGCCGTACTGAACCAAGGCCACTTTTCCGATGAACCAGGCTCTGCTAGATCTCGGCGAACTGCGCGAAGCGGTCCGCGATGTGCTCGAAACCGAGAGTGCACCGGACCGTGTGCGCCGGGCCATCGAGGGCGACAGCTGGTTGTGTGAACAACTGTGGCCACAGCTGGCACAACTGGGCTGGCTTGGTCTCGGGGTGAGTACCGACTATGACGGGCTGGGTGGTGGCCCGAGCGAACTGTGCGTGCTGTATCAGGAATTCGGACGCCATCTCACGAGCGTGCCATTGTTGTCCACTCTGCTCGCAGCCCAAGCACTGTCGCTGGCTGGCACGGAGGCGGTCCGGCGCGAGCAACTGCCGCAAATCGTCGCTGGCGCAGTCACCGCGGCCGTTGCGATTGATGAGACTGTGGTTGTCAACGGCGCCGTGCGCAGAGCTGGCGGCCTGGAGCTTTCCGGCCGCATCGATTTCGTGCTCGATGCTGAAGGCGCCGCCTTCCTGATTGCGGCCGTCCGCGATACGGGCGGCACTCTGCATCTGGTTCTCTTGAAGAATACCGAATACCGTGCCGAGCGCGTGCGGATGTGGGATCCCACGCGCCGACCCGTCTGCGCGCAGCTCGACGCAGTGGTCGTACCGCCAGAGCGCGTTCTCGCCTCTGGCAGCCGCGCGGAAGCTGTGCGTGCGCAGTTGCTCGCGCACGCGAGGCTCGCGATTGCCGCCGATTCCATCGGGGCAGCGCAACGCATATTCGAGCAGACGCTCGAGTACATGAAAGTGCGTGTGCAGTTCGATCGGCCCATCGGTTCGTTCCAGGCCCTGAAGCATCGTGCAGCCGATCTCAAGGTCCTCCTCGAGAGTTCTGCGGCAGCTCTGCAACGCGCACAGGAACTGGCGGCGGATGATGATCCTTCGGCCACTCTCTGGTGTGCGCTGGCGAAGGCGAACGCATGCGAGATGTACGCATTCGTGGCAGCCGACTGCCTGCAGCTCCATGGCGGCATCGGCTTCACCTGGGATCATGATGCGCATCTGCACGTCAAGCGCGCGGAGCTCAATCAGACCTTGTTCGGCGACACGTTCACGCTGCAGCTCGAGTGCGCAGACCAACTCTGGCCGGCGGCAGCACCCCAACAAAAAAACTCTCAGGCAACCGCGAGCGGCCGATGACGCTGGCTGATCTCGCAACGGGCTACGTCGGGTTGTCGCGGCAGATCCAGCGTGAGAAGTCACCCGTGCACGGCCGGGTGCTTGCACTCACGATCGATCGCTCACATCTCGACCAGAACGGCACCGCGGCTCACGGCGTGCTCACGATGTTCGCGGATGACGTGCTCGGACGCGCCGTTGGACAGGCCACGCGACCGCGCCACTCGACGACCGTGACGCTCGCTTGTGAGTTCCTGCAACCGGTCCACGCAGGCGAGCACATCATCGGGGTCGCGCAAGTGACGCGCGTCACGCGCTCACTCGTGTTCGTGAGCGGTGTCTTGCGGGTCGGCGTACGGGACGTGCTGGCGGCTCACGGTGTTTGGAAGCTGCTGGACGCCGCATGAGCATGAGCAGCACGGTCGCAAACACCGTCCCGTCAGGATGGGAGCCCATGCAAGCTCGCTGCGCGTTCGAGGCCAGTTTCGGTGGCTTGCATAGGCACGTGGAAGATTGCGCTCGCATCGCCTTATTGGCTGATGCAGGCCATGTGAACGCAGGTGGACGCATCGTGCACGGCGGATTGCTGATGAGCTTCGCGGCGATGGCATGCGAACACATCGTAGCGGCTCGCACTGAATGCGTGGACGCGGAACGCCTGGACCTGAAGATGGACTTCTCGGCGTCAGTGAAAAGCGGCGATTTTGTCGAGGTCACCTGCGAGTCTTTCACGAGTATTGGGGGACGCGCCCATTTGCTGGGCCACCTGCGCACTGCGGACACAGTAGTGGCGACTGTTTCGAGCAGTTGGCTCGTCCCTGCGCCGCGAGAGAGACGGGTGAGTGCATGAACGCGGAACGCTTCCTTACACCACGGCTCGCCAACCATCAGCCGCTCACGCCAGTCGATCTGCTGTGGCGCGCCGCGACGGCCTACCCCGAGAAGATCGCTGTCATCGACGGCGAGCGCCGCCTCACGTGGCGCGCTTTTGCGCAATTCGTACGCCGGTTTGCGTCGGTGCTACGCAGTCGAGGCGTGCACAGCGGCGACGTGGTTGCGATCATCGCGCCGAATTGCCTGGAAATGCTCGCTGCCCATTACGCGGTGCCGATGATCGGCGCCGTGCTGAACACCATCAACACACGCCTGGACCACGAGAGCGTCGCTTACATCCTCGCGCATGCCGAAGCGCGTTTGCTGCTCGTGCACGAGTCCTGTCGGCCGCTTGCGGTACCGGCGACGACAAGCATGGCCAGCCCTTGTCCGGCACTTGGGATCGGCGGCAACGAACGCGAACTCGAATCGCTGCTCGCTGACGCGCTCGAGTTGCACGAGCAGGCGATCACCGACGAGTGGCAACCGATCTGTCTCAACTACACGTCGGGAACGACCGGGCGCCCGAAGGGCGTGGTGTATCACCACCGCGGCGCCTACCTGAATGCACTCGCGAGCACGCTCACGCTCGGTTTCTCTCTGCACACCCGGTATCTCTGGGTACTGCCGATGTTTCACTGCAATGGGTGGGCGCACACGTGGTCCATCACTGCTGCAGGTGGTACTCATGTGTGTCTCGAGCGCGTCGATGCGGAACACATCCTGCGCCTGCTCGCGAGCGAGGCGATCACGCACCTGTGCTGTGCGCCTGTGGTGTTGTATCTGCTGATCAACCACCCGAGCTTCGCAGCGCTTTCGCTGGCTCAACGCGTGACGATCGGCACGGGCGGCGCCGCGCCCACGGCCACCCTCATCGCAGCGCTCGAAGGCGCCGGTCTGCAGCTCCTGCACCTGTACGGTTTGACCGAGTCCTTCGGACCGGCAACATTCAGTCCGGAACAGAGCGGTTGGGTCGAGCTGAGCCCAGAGGAGAAGGCCGTTCGTCTCGCGCTGCAAGGCGTAGAGCATCCGCTCGCAGGCGAACTACGCGTGGTTGATGAGTCCATGCAGGCGCTGCCGTGCGACGGCACTTCAGTGGGCGAGATCGTCCTGCGCGGCAACACGGTCATGGCTGGCTACTATCGAGACGAGGCTGCCACAGAGCAGGCTTTTGCCGGTGGCTGGTTCCACACTGGCGACTTGGGCGTGCGTCATCCCAACGGACACCTCGAGCTCAAGGATCGCGCCAAGGACATCATCATCTCGGGCGGCGAGAACATCGCATCCATCGAGATCGAATCCGTGTTGCAGGTCCACCCGGCGGTGCTGATCGCCGCGGCAGTTGCCATGCCGCATGAGAAGTGGGGCGAAGTGGCGTGCGCCTTCGTCGAAGTGAAAGCGCAGGCGACAGCGCCTTCGGAGCGCGAACTGATCGAGCTCTGCCGCTCGCACCTGGCACGCTTCAAGGTGCCGCAGAGAATCATCTTCGCGGACATTCCGAAGACCGCAACCGGCAAGATGCAGAAGTATTTATTGCGCCAACGAGCTCGCGAGCTGGTTGGTGACGTTGATCAGAAGGCGCCGACGGATGCCTGATCCGTCGATATGGGTTTCGTTCATCAGCGGACACGAACAGACATGAGCACCGCAATACACAGCACTCCCGCACAGCGCGGACCCGTGGTCGAGTTCGACCATCACTCCCCTGTCTACGCCCAGAACAACTGGCGCATCTACGACGAGCTGCGCAAACGAACACCTGTGGCCTGGACCGATGCCCACGGCGGTTTCTGGGTACTGAGCCGCTACGACGATATCGCCGACGTTGCACGCGATGACATCAAGTTCAGCTCGGCGGAAAATGGCATCACCATTCCGCCGACCCAGCAGCGCTCGGTACCGATCGACCTGGATCCGCCTGAGGCGCAGGCATACCGTGCTGTGCTTCAGCCATTCTTTTCACCAAAGGCCGTGCGGCATTGGACGGCGTGCGTCGAGCGCTGGGGTACGGTCTGCATCGATCAGGTGATCGAGCGCGGCCGCATGGACTTGATCATGGATCTCGCAAATCCCCTCCCCGCCCTCTTCACCTGCGAGTTCATCGGGCTGCCGATCGAGAACTGGGAGACCTACGCGCGCTGCATGCACGAGGGCGTGTACACCGGTCCGGACAATCCGGACTTCGCCCGCACCCGCCAGGAACTCGAGTGGACCGTGAAGAACCTGTACGAGCTCGTGGCGCAGGAGCGGCGCAATCCCCGCGAGGCGATGCTGGGCAATCTCGTACGAGCACAAGTGAACGGCAAGCTGCTGACCGACGAGGAGATCGTATCTATTTGCTTCCTGCTCATGGCAGGCGGCTTCGATACGACGACGGGACTCGCAGGTAACGTGTTCAACTATCTCGGCGAGACTCCGGCGATCCGCCAGTACCTCATCGATCAGCCCGACAAGATTCCAAACGCTGTCGAAGAATTTCTGCGGTATTTCACCCCGCAGCAGGCGTTGTGCCGCACGGCGAAACAAGACGTCGAGATTCGGGGCGTGCGGGTCAGGAAGGGGGAACGCGTGCTGCTTGCGTGGGCGGCCGCCAATCACGATCCTGAAGCATTCGAAGCACCCAATGAAGTTCGTTTCGACCGCTTTCCAAACCTGCATCAGGCGTTCGGCATCGGAAGTCACCGCTGCCTCGGCTCGCACTTTGCGCGTGTCGAGATGTGCACCATGCTGCACGAAGTGCTGACGCGCCTCCCGGATTTTACGATCGCCGCAGGTGCCGCTCGCTATCCGTCCATCGGCATCGTTAACGGGTGGATCAACATGCCCGCAACCTTTACGCCCGGCCCACGCAAGTTGCCGAACGAACGGCTACCGGCGAAGGCCTGAGGAGCACGGCAATGGTCAAAGTCGGCACTTTGATTCCAAGAATGTACACGCCGGGTGCACGCGATCCTTGGTACAAGATGAACGAAGAGGCGCGGCTCATGGAGGACATGGGCTTCGACTTCACCACCGTCGGCCAGCATTCATTCACCCCGGACTTTCCGTATCCGACCCCGCTCACGACACTCGCATGGCTTGCCGCTCGCACGACACGGCTGCGGCTCGTGACCGGCATCGTCATCCTGCCGCTCTACTCGCCCGTTGCCATTGCCGAGCAGGTCGCAGAATTGGCGGAGCTCTCGGGCGGTCGCATCGTGCTCGGCGTGGGCACGGGCTATCGAAAGTACGAATTCGATGCGTATGGCATCGACATGAAGACGCGCGGCAAGCGCATGGACGAGGCGGTGCAACTGCTGCAGCAGGTATTTCAGACGGGCGAATTCGATTTCAGCGGTGAGTTCTATCGCGTACCGAAAGCGCTGTTGTGTCCCAAGCCGGATGTGCCCCCACCCATCTGGATTGGCGGCACCTCGGCGGCGGCACTCAGACGTGCGGCTCGGTGGGCGGATGGTGTGCTGACCGAGAATATGAGCACCCTGAAGGTCATGTCCGCTCACATCGCTCGCTATCGCGCGCTGGCGCGAGAAGCGGGGCGGCAGCCCGGCTCGGTGGTGCTGTATCGCAACGCCTATCTCTCGACCTCGCGCAGCGACATCGAAGAGAACTTCATCCCCTCTGCGCTCAAGGAACATCTGGGCTATCGCAGTCACGGGGCTGCCGAGAACGTCGAGGACGAAAACCGCTTCTATGCACGCGCTGCACTCGGGGAGAAGATCAGCCTCGAGGAAATGACGAATGGACGATTCATCGCAGGCAATCCGGAACAAGTCATTCAGCAGATCAAGGCGTGGGAGCAGGCCACCGGCATGACCCATCTCAATCTGATGGGAATCGGCCCGCAGCGCACCGACGAGGAACGCCGTAAGACCCTCGAACTATGGGGCAGGGAAGTCATTCCCTATATTTGAGCTTGTCACTTGGGAGATCTCATGGCCAACGATAAACCGTTCGACGTCGCGTCCTACATGCCGCGCTTCGACGTGCGCTCGGCAGAATTCACGGCACATCACAACGAGATCATCTCGTACCTGCCCACGAACTGCCCCGTATTCAAAGCCACCTCGCACTTCGGCCTGCAGCCGGAGCCGGCGACGATGATCGCGAGCTATGAGGGCATCATGCAGACGGCGCGCGACTACAGGATCATGTCCTCTGCTCCAACCGAGCAGGAACTGGCGCTCGCGAAAGCACGCCTCGCTCCGCTCACGCTGCCAAGCTTTTCCGATCCCCCGACGCAGCTCGACTACCGACGCATCATTCAGCCGTTCGTCTCTCCCAAGGCGGCCATGGCGATGCGCGCTGAGGTGCACGATCTGGTCACGAAGCTGATCGATCGCTTCATCGAGAGAGGTTCGATGGATCTGGTGCAGGACATCGCACAGCCACTCTCGGCCATCGTGACCATGCGGGTGACGGGACTGCCAATCGAAAAATGGCATTACTACTCCGATCCGGTGCACCGCCTGTTGTGGCGCGACGGTGATCAGGTGGCGCTGCGGACGGAACTGGCGGCGCTCCTACAGGAGTTGCGCGCGGAGATCTCGCGTCAGCGCAACAGCCCCGAAGCCACTGGCGTGATGGCCACGTTGAAAGACAAACAAGTCGACGGCCGTCCGATCGAGGAATGGGAAGTCGAAGGCATGATCTGGCTGATGATTCTGGGTGGTGTCGATACGACGCAAGCCCTGCTCGGCTCCGCCTTCGTGCATCTCGGCCGCAGCGCCCTGCATCGGCAGCAGCTCATCGACGATCCGGCCATCATTCCGGATGCCATCGAGGAGTATCTTCGCTTCAATGCGCCTGTGCTGTTCACGCGCCGCCGCACGATGGTCGATACGCAGGTGGAAGGCCACCAGCTGCGCGCCGGGGAGACCACCCTGATGTGCTGGGCCGCAGCGAATCGCGATCCGCGCGCGTTCGCGAATCCGAACGAAGTCGACTTCAACCGCGAGAACAAGCAGCACCTGACGTTCAGCGTCGGGCCGCATGTCTGTCTGGGCGCCCATGTCGCGCGCATGGAAATGCGCGTCGTCGTCGAGGAAGTCTTCAAACGTCTGCCCGACTTCAAGCTCGACGAGCCCAACCTCGTGTTCGCACCGGATGTTGGGTTGATCTACGGTTACAAGGCCGTGCCCGTCTCCTTCACCCCCGGCGCAAAGAGTGGCTCGGATCTCACGGAAGTGAACCGGCTGGTCGAGCCCTATCGGAGCGCCAAGTAACCGGCGAGAAGATCAGTCTGCAGAGATAGCGAATGGACCGTCATCGGAAGCAATCCGGAACACGTCATTCAGTAGATCCAGGGAGTGGGAACTCGCCACCGGGGAATGACTCATAGTCAATCTCGAACCGGGCCGTCTCTAAGAACCCACGACATACGGTTCGCCTGTCGCTCCCGCAGGAATCACCACTTTCACGCCGTCGACCAGCACGGCATAGCCGTCTTGCTCCTCGACCTTCGTGGGCCGAATGCCACCGCCACGCTTGAGCCATTGGCCCACACGCCACGCCACGAAAGCGCTGGAGCCGTGCGTAAACTCCGGTTGCGCATCCTGGGGAGCGTCGTAGCCGCTCAAGGCAAACTGGGTGAGATCTTTCATGCTGCATTCCAAGCTGCTGGATCACCCACGAGTGTACCTGCCATCTCACGCCGCGTGGAGGTCACTTCTTGGCTGCGCCCAACCCCAGGCGCTGCCTTGCCACGATGCCAGTCATGATCTCCGACGTGCCAGCACCGATGGATTCCCACATCGTGGTACGCCACAACAGCTCGATCGGCTCGCCCGCAAGGAGTGCCGACGGGCAGCCGAATTCCATGGCCGCGCGCGCGATATTTTGAATGGCCTGCGTATGGATGATCTTGTTCGTGGCAGCTTCGACGGCGGCATCGCGGCGAGGTTGTATCGCTCGAGCGCCGGGCGCGCATCGCCGAGTTCCGTCGCATTGCTGACGCTCACACGCGCCCACGGCTCCTCGCCCAAAGTGTCCAGCATCTCGGCGCGCACTACTTCAACAAGGTGCAACGTGCCTCTGACTTCCACGCAGACATCCGCCAGCGGCGCCCACGCGAGCAGTCCCGCGGTGCCGAATGCAACGATCGACTGTCCCGACACGATGCGCTCCCTGAGCGAATTCTCCAGCATGCC
>JBEVDW010000327.1:0-12681 GCA_040513115.1 Steroidobacteraceae bacterium
CTCCTGGATCAGATCCCGTTTTGGAGTGCCCAAGATCTCGAACGCAAGCTGCTGCACTTCCAGCATTACTACAACCGACATCGAGTTCATGCGTCGTTGCGCGGTGTCACACCAGCCGGTAAAGCCGGCGATGCCAATCGCAGGGCAGTCAGCCCTCAGCGAGTATCAATGGCAATCTCACTGCCGTGGCTTGTATCAACTACCGATGGCTGCCTGACTCACAATTCGCCACACACACGCCGCAAAATCGGTCTGACGTGCCCGGCGCAGATTTCGATCGTTGGGTGAAGCCCCGAGGCGCTTGCGGCCATCATCTGCTTCCTGCTGTCGGACGACGCGGCTGCGATCACGGGCGTGCTGATTCCTGTCACGGGGCGCGTATAGATCCCGATAGAGTTGCTAAGAGACTTGACGCCGTCGGAGAGGACTCCGCAGATCGAAATACAAACCAATTTTCATCACCCACCCGCAAGCTGATGGAGCGTTTCAACGCAGCCTGAGATCGTTGCAGTGTGTGCGGCTGCTCATAGGTACCACTCATCAACCAGGACTACGCGTTGCCTGCACGTACTTCTCCTTCAGTAAGCGTTTGTAGATCTTGCCGGTTTCATGCCGTGGCAAATCCTGCGAGAAATCTATCGCGCGCGGGCACTTGATCGTCGACATGCGTCTTCGACAGTACTCGACCAGTTCGCGAGCAAGTTCGGGGCCCGCGTGTGTCATGTTCACAGGGTGAACGACCGCCATGACTGATTCGCCGAATTCCTCGTCCGGCACGCCGAATACAGCCACGTCGAAGACGGATGGATGTGCAATCAACACATTCTCTATCTCCTGCGGATAGATGTTTACGCCGCCCGAGATGATCATGTGCGAAAGGCGATCGGTGAGGAACAAGTAGCCCTCGTCGTCAACATGACCGACATCACTGAGTGTGCTCCAGCCCGCCGATGAATAGGCCGTTCTGGTTTTCTCCGGATCGCCGTGATACTCGAACTTGGGACCACCTTCGAAATAGATGAGACCGTCTTCTCCTGCCGGCAACTCACGCCCGTTCGAGTCGAGCACGCGCAATTGCCCGACCACTGCTTTGCCAACCGAGCCCGGACGAGACAACCACTCGTTCGAATCGATGACGCACAGCCCGTTACCCTCTGTGCCTCCGTACTGCTCGTGCAGAATGGGACCGAGCCACTCGATCATGGCGCGCTTGGTTTCAGGCGCACACGGTCCCGTGCCGTGGATGACCATCTTCAAGCTCGAGAGGTCGACGTTGCGACGCACGGATTCCGGCAACTTCAGCCAGCGCACGAACATCGTGGGCACCATTTCGGCATGCGTGATGCGGTGGCGCTGAATGAGCTCCAGCGCGAGCTCGGGCGCAAAACTCTCCATGATGACGTTCATGCCGCCGGTGTGTCCGATACACATGCTGTAGCGCAGCGGGCCAGCGTGATAGAGCGGTGCCGGAGTGAGATTGATGGTCTGCTCATCGAAGCCGTACAGCTTGGTGAGAAAGGCCATCACTGGGGGAATCGATGTGATGGCGGCGTCAGACAGTGCGTTCTTGATACCTTTCGGCAATCCGGTTGTTCCTGATGAATAGAGCATGTCCCGGCCGAGCGCCTCGTCGGCAATGGGAGTGCGCGGCAAACCAGCGACGGCAGTCGCATAGGACTCGAATCCTGGGACGTTCCCGCCGACGATGAAACGGTGCCGGTGCCGAAGCGCAGCTCGATCGGCGGCTTCGCGTGCTACGTCAGCGAATCGTGGCGTGACGAATAAAGCGGCTGCACCGCTGTTCTCGAGGATGTAGGTCAGCTCGTCCGGCTTCAGACGCCAGGAAGCAGGCGTGAAGTAGAGACCTGAACGTTGTGCGCCCCAACAGATCTCCAGAAAGCGTGAATGGTTCTCCATCACGATGACGATGCCATCGCCAGTGCGCAGACCCCTGGAGCGCAGCAAGTGTGCTACGCGGTTCGAAGCGGCATCGAGTTCGCCGTAGGTGACGGCCTCCCCACTCGCTGCCATTAGAGTGGCCGTTCGGTCTGGTGCAACCTTTGCCCAATGGCTGATATGTGGCATCAAGCATTCCAAGGGTGAGTCATGCAGCGCACCCACAAGGCGTGCGTGCGTCGATATTCGCATGGGCATGATGTACAGGCCATCTGATGCCCTTCAATATGAAGTCACATCGAGCGGTCGCGTGTGTAGCGAGCGATCTGGTCAGCCGGGCCAGCGGGTGCACGCCCTGTGAACCTGATTCATTCTAAGTGTGCCCAGGTGAACAAAGAATCGCTCCAGTCAGCTCACTGCCCGGGCATATCATCGTCGTTTCCACCCCTGCTTAGAGCGTGCTCACGTGCGTGTCACCCGACTCCTTGATCGCGGCATTGAGAATCTTCGGACGGAACAGTGCGCTGATCCCTCGCCTGGTGAGGGCGAAGTGCTCATCGAGCTGCGCGCTGCTTCGCTGAACAATCGCGACACGGCCGTCATCTCGGGCGGCTACCCTGCTCGTTTTCCGCTGGTACCGCTGTCTGACGGCGTAGGCATCGTAGTGGCTACTGGTCCAAACGTAACGCGTGTGCAGGTCGGCGATCGCGTCTGTCCCATTTATGCACCGGAGTGGCTGTCCGGCGCACCGGATCGCGAAATGCTCGGGCGAGCATTGGGCGGTGGCACCGATGGTGTGTTGCGCGACAAAATGGTTGCGCATCAGAACGCGGTGGTGAAAGTTCCCGCACACCTCAGCGACGAAGAAGCAGCATGCCTGCCCGTGGCTGGTGTGACTGCGTGGTCCGCGTTGCGAACCGCCGGACTGACGTCGGCCGACACCGTTCTCGTCGAGGGCACGGGCGGCGTTTCATTGTTCGCTCTGCAGCTTGCCAAAGCCGCGGGAGCGAGGGTCATCGCCGTTGCAAGCGGAGCCGACCGCAGCCGCCGTGCAAAACAGCTGGGTGCAGACGAAGTCGTGGACCGCAGCGCTTCCAGTGACTGGAGCAAGGACGTGCTGGCGGCCACGGCCGGGAAAGGCGTGGACGTCGTCGTCGAGGTCGGCGGTGCAGATTCCCTGCCGAAGGCTGCACAGTGCCTGCGGCTCGGAGGTCGGATCTCGGCCGTGGGTTTCGCGTCGGGTCCCGTCGTGTCCCTACCCTTACCATTGCTCATACCGAAGATGGCGACATTGCGCGGCATCCTCGTGGGCAGCCGCGAGACGTTCGAAGACCTGAACCGCATCGTGACGCAACATCGCTTGCAGCCCGTCATCGATCGCTCCTTCCCTCGGGATCAGTTCAACGAGGCCTTCACGCACTTCAAAGCATCGCGGCAGTTCGGTAAGGTCGTTCTCAAGTATTGAGCGACGCCGGACAGAACGCGTGAGTCAGCTGAACGGTAAGGTGGCCTTGATTCTCGGTGCCTCGACTCGCGGCGGCATCGGTGAGGCCATTGCCAAGGCATACGCTCGGGCCGGCGCAAAAATCGTGTTGAGTGCGCGCCGGCTCGAGGATGCCGAGCAGATCGCGCGCGAGGTTGACGGCAAGAAGGCGCACCGCTACGACATCACTCGCGAAGAAGATATCGCTGCGCTGGTCGGCGCAACGCTCGATGACTACGGGCGACTGGACATAGCGGTCGACGTTGCAGGCGGCCACGCGAGTGAGCCATTCGACACGTTGACGCCGGAAACACTGTGCAAGCTCCTCATGCGCGCTTTCGGTCGAAACATCGTGGAGGATCTGCGCCCGTTTGCTCGCGAGACCATTCGCCGGGTGCTTGATCAGGCTGCCGCACGTCGCGAAGTCGAGTTCGTCAACGACGTGGCTCGTGCGATCACTGGACGCGTCATTCTGCTCTGTCCGAAGACCATCTCGCTCGCATGCCCGAATGGTCGGCCAATCTCAACAATGGCCTCGGCTCGGCACAGCCGCCTGCCGCAACGCTCGACGCAGACGCAGCCCCACGGAGCATTTCCTATCACAGCTGCTGCTCGCGCGCGAAGGTGCCGACCAGCTCAGCGAGGATGAGATCCTGGGTGTCTGCTATGTGGTGCTCATCGCCGGTCACGACACGACGATGAACACGATGGTACTCGACACGGTTGCGCTCGTGAACGATGCAGCGGCACGGCGGTACCTCCTCGATCATCCCGACGAAATCAGCAATTGCATCATGGAGCTCGGTCGCTATACGGCGATGTCGACGACCATGCCGCGCATCGTGGCCGAGGACTTCGAGCGGCATGGGCAGCACCTGCGCAAAGGCGACGTAGTATTCCTCATGATCGCGGGTGCGAATCGCGATCCGCGTGTGTTCGGCGCCCCCGAAAACATCGATATGACACGCCCCATCGATCAGGTGATGGCGTTCGGATCCGGATTGCATCACTGCATCGCTCATCTGCTCGCCAAGATGCAGTTGAGTGAGTTCTTCCCCGAGCTGTTGCAGCGCTTCGATCCCATCGAAATACTCGATGCGCGCCTTGATTTTTCGCCCAGCATTTCTCAGCGTGGACTCGAGACGTTGCACGTGCGGTTGCATCCTCGCTGACTGATGGGGCGCGGTACGACGATCACCCCGCTAGAACGGTCGTCCGGATTCTGTTCACGGATCAACCGCGCGCCTGTGCTACCGCATCGATCTCCATCCATACCACTCAATCCTCTTCATCGCTTCAACGTATGGATGCGCGCGATACGCTCGCGGATTCCATAACCGACCTCACCATTCCAGCGAAAGCGCGCCGGACACGTGAGCAGTTGCAAGCTGTTCGGGTCCGTCAGATCGGTTCCGATCAGTTCTTCGCTCGGCGAAACATAGGTGGTCGCGACGGAGTGCAATACTTCGACTTCGATCTGCTCTTGACCGCTCGGTGTCTTCAGTACGACGGTGAAGTTTCTCAATCCCTCCGCCATCGCGTCGCAAGGCACGCTCTTCTCCGGAGTCTGCAGGTCATTGAGCGGCGGGCCTTGCAGCACGTCGACGAGCTGTACTGCGGACTTGGCCGGGTCGAGGATGTAGGCATAGCGGATGTTCGCAGACGGACTGTCAGGCGATATTCCTGGATAGTCGCAGCGAACGTGGGTGGCGTTGAATACTTTGCCACTGGGAAACAGGCCGTTGATCCAGAAGTCACTGACCACGGGCGCGTAGTCGCGTGCGCCTGGCGAGTGATCGCGGATGCCAGAGCCGTTCATGGTCAGCCGCTTGCCCCCAATGTTGAAATCGCCGCGGACGCTGCAGATCTGCTCGAAGTGGTGCTTCCCCCAAGACTGATCTTTCATGACGTCGCCCTTAAGTGCGTCATACGTCCACAGCGGCGCAGCCCCTTCCAGAAGAATGGAGAACTGCATCTGCTCGACGGTACCGTCCGTCAGCAAGGACACGTTGTTATTGCGGCGCTTGATGCGTTGGGCGGCGCCGTCGAACTCGATGAGCCAGAGTTGACCGGGCTCGATGCACGTCACACGCACAGGTCCCGCTCCAGGTCCGCGGGCGTGGCCATTCGGGCCACGACACTTCACGACCATGAGCTCTTCATTCGGCAGATACACCATCACGTTGATACGCCACTGGCGGTGATCGAACGTCTCGCGCCCGAGATGCAGGAACAGCCCGACGCCAGGAGCGGCATCGTAACCAAAGAACATGTAGTGCTCAGTCCAGAGCGGAACGTCCTCGGGCGGATAGGGAAAATCGACGCTCAGATCCTTTACGAACTGCGTTGGGTTGTACGGCATGGAGATACCTTTATGGTGGAACTACTGCCATCGAATCATTGCCCGGCTACGAGGTGAAATGGGACGTCCAGGGAGAACAGACGGCGGAAGACGATCTGCGGCATGGTCAGGGTTGAGTCGAGAATTTCCACGCGGTCGAAACGCCGATCATCGGGCAGCGTTCACGTCGCCACGCTCGGCGGACGAGGTCATCCAGATCGACCGCTCCGAATGCCCACCGACGACCTGATCACCCAGCCTGTAGCGCACGGGTTGAATGAACGTCGTCAGTGGCGCGATCTCGGGAGCGGTTCCATATACGAACTCGAAACGGTCATTGCAAGAGATCACGACCAGGTTGAGGGGCCGTCCCACCAGTTCGATGCGCCGATTCTGCGCCTGCAGCGTCAGTCTGATGTCATCCTGCCATTGATCGAGAGAGTTGAGCCGCGTCACTTCGAGTACTTCGGCTGGCGTGAACTCGCCGCCGTTGATCAGCCTGCCTTCCGAAACGAGCTGGCGCTCAACGCCATCATGCTCCTCCCACAGCACGAAGCATGAGAAGAAGGTGCCGTCGGGAAGTCGGCCGCACGTATTCACATGACCGCGCAGGTGCGGCAAGTGTCTCGGGCCGCGTGTGTGATCGCGCCAACCATGTCCGTTGATCGAATGCTCTCGACCTTGGAAGCGCACGCTGCCATCGAGCGCGATCTCCTGTTCGTAGTGCCAGCGCCCGATCGTGGAATTATCAGGGATGCGATACATGAGCGGCGGTGCGAGCGCCTTGAAGACAATCCGTAGCTCCATCTTCTCCAGAATCGTCTCCCGCAGCGGCCCGTCCATGAGCATGCGCGGAGAGGTGTGAATGGTCGGCCCCACGTACGCGCATTCCCAGCGCTGACCAGCCTCGAGACATCTCAAACGCAACAACGCGCCTCTCGGCCCCTCGCTGCAGTCTCCTTGACCCAGGCTGCGATAGCTGAGCGAGGTACCGTCTGGAAGATAGATGTAGACCTGCTCACGCCAGATGGTCGGATCCTGCGCCCAGCGTCCGATGTGCACATAGAGCCCGCAGTTGGATTCGTAGTCGTGTCCGAAGAAGCAATAGTTCTCGCTCCAGTGCGCTTCCGACGGTAGGGTTTTCAGCGGCACCTCGTCCTCGAGGCGAAGATCGTTTACGGGAACGAGCATGCGAGCCTCATCATCTCAGGATGCAATGAACCGGGTCATATCGTACGGGCAACCAGATGTCCTTCCCTGATGGCCGCCTGCAGGTCTCGCGGGGCTTTGGCGTCACCGACCAGATGCAGGCTTGGGACACGCTCGGACAATTCGTCGTAGACGTCACGGCGTGGCGCATTTGCTGACACCAGAACGACGGTATCCGCGGGAAATTGCATCGCTGGTCCGCCATCGAGATAACTGACTTCGCAGGACTCTTCATCGATCGCGTTCAGGTGCGCGCGATGCAGGATGTTGAAGTTCCCACGTCGCAAGCGTCCCAGAATGGCACCCACACGCAGGCCTGCTTCGAGCTGTGGGGCGAAACTCGAAAATGGCGTCACGAAGGTTACTCCGACACCCTTGTCGAGGAGAAAATCTGCTGCCGCGATCGCCTCATAGTGCCCGAGATCATCGAGCACCACGGCCGAGCGACCCAACGGGATACGCGGGTCCGTCAGCAACTCCCAGCTCGACAGCACGTGGGCTTGATGCACTCCGCGGGTGGGACGCACGGGACAGGCATGCTGTACACCGTCCATGCGAGGCGTCGAGCCGGTTGCGACGATGACGACATCGGGACGTTCCGCCATCACGTCTTGCGCTTCGACATAGGTGCTCGTTCGGATCTCGACACCCAGCCGATACACTTCGCGCTCGAGCCACTGTGTGATATCGGCGATGCCCATCGCTCGTGGTGCCCGCGCTGCGATGCGCACCGATCCACCCAGTTCCGACAATGCTTCCGCGAGCACGACGCGGTGCCCGCGCAAGGCTGCGACTCGCGCTGCTTCAAGGCCGCCCGGCCCACCGCCGATGATGAGTACCTTCTTCGGCGTCGCAGTCTTCGTGATCATCCCTTCATCCAGCGCACGCTCGAAGCCCACGGCGGGATTTACCGTGCAGCCCATGCGATGCGCAGGCCCATTGGCACCGCCGACACAGCCTTGGTTGCAACCGATGCACGGCCGGATTTCGTCGACACGACCCTCACGCGTCTTGCGCACGATGTCAGGATCGGCGATGTGAGCCCGCACCATGGACACCATGTCTGCAGCACCACTGCGAATGACCTCTTCCGCTTCCTCGAGGGTGCGAAAGCGGCCGGTGACGATCGTCGGCATCGTTGCGGCGGCGGCAATCTGTCCGCTGGAGTCGAGCTGGTAGCCGCTGGGCATGTCCATCCCGCCGACCTGCTCGTGGTTGGCGTAGTAATCCCCCAGCGAGACATTCAAGTAATCGATCAGTCCATCACGTTCCAACTGTTGCACGACCTCACACAGATCTGCCTCCGTGAGATTGTCGGGCAGCGAGCTTGCACTGACACGGATACCCAGAACGAATCCGGGCTGCACGGCCGCGCGAATGCCACGGAGGATCTCCTGCAGCAGCCGCATGCGTCCGCCGAGGTCGCCGCCATAGAGGTCACGTCGAGCATTCGTGACGCGAGCAAGGAACTGTGCGATCAGATAACCATGGCCAGCATGCACTTCGACACCGTCGAGGCCGCCGCGCTCACAGATCATGGCTGCCGTAACGTATGACGTGACGAGCTCATCGAGCTGTGCGGCTGTCATTGCGATCGGAACGATGCCGTTGGTGGGATTCGGAATGGCAGATGCGCCCCAAGGCGGGCCACCGTCGAGTGCCGGATATTGATGACCGCCGTGCCAGAGCTGCTGCAGGACCTTCATTCCGTGTGGACGCACGGCTTGCATCAGTCGACGGTAGCCGTCCAGCGCGCCTTCCTCTTCCGCAGTGCGCAGAAATGACATACCCGAAGGATGAATGCCCGCTGCCTCGATAATGCTGAGGCCGACGCCGCCTTTCGCGCGGGCGACGTGATACGCGATCAGATCATCATTGATCGCGCCGTTGGCGAACAGCGTGATGTGAGCGGTGCGTACGATCCTGTTCGGAACGTCGACACCACCGACGCGAATAGGACTGAATACCGCCTCGAGTTTCATGCCTGCCGGCGCCGCATGCGCACATTGAGCTCATAGAGTCCGCGAAATGCAATCTGCGGCATGAAGCTCAACCTTGGGTCGAGAAGCTCTGCGCCCTCGAAACGCCGCACCAACTGGCCGAAGAACTCGGCGACCTGCATCTTGGCCAGCAGATGTCCGATGCAATGATGCAAGCCCGGCGCGAATACCATCGACCGCTCGTTGTTGCGCTGCGGATCCATGACGTTTGGATTGCCGAACGCACGGGGATCGCGGTTTGCGGCGGCCAACATCAGGAACAGCACGTCGCCCTTCCTGATCTGTTTTCCGCCCCAGGAAAAATCCTCCGCCGCGATGCGCGGCTGTGATGTCGACATCGCGATGTAGCGCATCAGCTCGAGACTGCAATCGAAGGTTTTCTCTGGATGACGGTACATGTATTCCCAGAACCCGGGATGCTCGGCCAAGGCCGCAAGCCCCAACGTGATCGAGTTACTGGTCGTGTCATGACCGGCAACGATGAGGACCTGGAGCGCCCCCAGCATTTCATTCTCACTCAGCGTCTCGCCGTCTTCCGTAGCGGCAAGCATGGACGACAACAGATCCTCACGGGGGGACCTGCGCCGCTCGGCGATTTCCTGCGCAAAGATGAGGTTCATCTCCGCCATCGCTTCATCCGCCCGCCTCTTCGCCTCCATGCTGGCGTAAGGAACACCGATGCCCTCCATGAATGCGGTGGACCAGCCACGCAGCTTCGGGAAGCAGTCCTGAGACATGCCCAGCAACTTCAAGATGACACTGCCCGGAAGCTGCCTTGCGATCTCCTCGTTGAACTCCAGCTGCGGTTTGTCCGCGAGCTTGTCCATCAGTAAGGCAATCCGCTGCTGGACGAAGGGACGTACGGACTCAACGACTTTCTTGCTGAATGCCTTGACGAGCAGCTTGCGCAGGCGCGTGTGTTCCGGTGGATCCTGCTCGATGATCCAGTCCGGGATGTAACGGATCAGATTGGGAAAGCGCTGGATCCTGTCGGCTTCGGGAGTTGAGGCAAAGATGATCTGAACGTTGCGCTTGAGCGACAGCGGGAACTTGCCTTGGAGTGCATCATCGATGTCGGCGTGACGCGTGATCAACCAACAGCGCGACGCCTCGCTCCAGTGAATCGGATCGAGCTCACGGAGTTTTCCCAACTCATCGAGGAAGGCGTTCCCGAGCTTGCCCACTTGGGAAATATCGATGTCGAACTGCTCGGACTGCATCGTCTCACCTCACTCGAGTACCTAGGATCGTTCGAACTCGGACGGCTCGATCCTCACTCTCCGACCAATCACATCGCGTTGGGCTCCAGCGTCGTTGGACCAAACCACATCGTCCGCTCGATGCTTCCACCGATGACTTGGTTGCCGAAACGAAACTGCACGGGTTGATTGAAGCAAACGAAGGGCGCGGCTTCCGGCGCAAAGCCGTAAAGAATTTCGAACGTGGGTGTGCACGAGTAGCACATCAGATTGAGCGGTCTTCCCACCAGCTCGATATGTTCTTTCCCTACCTTCAGCGTGAGCTTGATATCGTTGTCCAGCGCGCTCACCGAGCGCAGCCGAGTGGCCTCGAGAATCTCGGCTTCGATGAAGTCCGAGCCATTGACCAGGCGCGCGTCATTCACGATCTGCACTTCCCTGGCATTCCGCTCTTCCCAAACCTGGAATGCACAGAAGAACCGACCGTCGGGCAACCTGCCTTGGAAGTTGATATGTCCGCGCACGTCCGCCAGATGCCGTGGCCCGCGGGTGTGGTCTCTCCAGCCCTGCGCCGCTTTCATCTCATAGGTCTGGCCGCGAAACTTGAAGCGGGCATCGATGGACATTTCCTGCTCGTAATGCCAGCGCCCGAACGTCACGTTGTCCATGACGTCGTACCGGATAATGGGTCCGGCGCCTTTGAAAATCGCATCCATCTCCATGATTTCCATTGGCTGCTCGCGCAAGCCATGAGCTTCGAGCACTTGCGCTCGAGTCAGATGGTTCGTGGGTCCCTTGAAAGTCACCCGCCACAGATGACCCGGTTCCTGGCAGTCATAGCTGACGAGCGCCCCGTGTGGTCCCTTTGCACTATCGCCGCGACCTAGGCTGCGGTAGTTCAGGGTCGTGCCGTCGGGGAGGTAGACGTAGAGCTGTTCCCGCCAGATCGTCGGATCCTGAAGCCAGCGTCCTATGTGCAGGTATAGCCCGACGCGGGTGACGAAATCGTAGCCGATGAAGCAATAGTTCTCGCTCCAGCGTTTCTCCGGCGGAATATGCTCGAGCGGCAACTCATCGGCGAGACTTATACTGTTCGTCGCTACCAGCATGCTGCTGCCTCACATGGATGGGCGGGGAAAATTCACCGCAGGTTGGCGGGATATAACATCAGTGTCGGTTTCGCTATCGCCGCAAATCTGGTTCGTTGTCTGGCGCTCCTGCATCGAGCGCATCCATCAGTTCTCGCGCACAGTACTGCTGCAAGCGGTGAAAGTAGTGCCAGGACGCGCCCGCAGCCAGAATGTCATCCCGCGCGCCGGTCAGGAAGTAATGTCGCAGCAACGCTGTCGTGGCACCGTGCTTCACGAAGCGCCGCATGCTGTAGTACCGCACTGCGTGCAAATCGCAGGCCCGCGGATCACCGCCTGCCGCGACGTAGTGCTGAACGAACTGATCCCAGGGCAACAGCGCATCGAGGAGCATTCGTTTGCTGTCACCGAAGTCGGCTGCCGGATCAGCCTCGCCGGCCAGCTCCCAATCGAGAACTGCCACCAATTCCCCACCGCGCGTCAAGATGTTGTGACAGCCGAAGTCACCGTGCACCAGAGCGCGAGGCCTGTCCTCGCTCAGCGGATGACTCAACAGCCACGCGAACCCCAGCTCGAGGCCAATGGAGCGCGGCATCGGTTCGATCGTTCGCCACTGCTCGTACAGTTGACGTATTTCCTCGTGAGGATTGACGACGGCGCCGGGCGCGATGGGCACTGCATGTAGACGAGCGAGGAACTGGGCGACCTGATGGCCGAAATCCGGACCCATGTGCGAACCCTGCGGCCGCAGGCGCCGCTCTTCCCCAAACGGTTCGCCCGCGATCTCTGCATTTTCGATCTCGTTCACGATCATGAACATTCCGTTCAGGATCGACGGATCGGTTTCCAGGAGCAATGGCTGCGGCACCGGCAAACCGGCCGCATGTAAGCGCGTGAGGAGTGGATACTCATCCGCAACCGACGTGCCCATCTGCCCTGCGACCAGATCGCTGCGCAACACCAGCCGAGAAGGCAAGACTGGATTGTGTTCGAGCTCGAAGATGACGGTGCGCTTAGACCGGCCACCCGGCATGATGCGCAGCGCTTTGATGGGCTGCTCCGATAACTCAGGAAACCGTCGCTGCAGATAGGTCGACAAGTCGGCCTGAATGCGCTCCGCGCTCATTGCACTCGTTTGCTGGGCTGCAGCTGGAGCAAATGACAACTGAGATTCGTATGACTCGATGAGATCGAGCGCTGCGCGCGCACTGCTGGAAAACCACTTCGCAATTTGTGTCGTTGGGTTTGCAAGCTCTTGCAGCAGTGGCGTGCCGATCGTTCTGGCAATCCGCTCTTGCAGACGAAGCAAGCGTGCATCCAGCGCGCCCAGCGATGGCTCCTGGCGGTCCTCACGGCTCGTGCCGATTCGGGCATCACGCTCTTCCAATCGGGCAAACTCCTCGTCGAGCCGATTCCAGCGCGACAATTGTGAGCGCGCCAGCGCAGGACCGATCTCCAGATCCGT
>JBEVDW010000328.1:0-4838 GCA_040513115.1 Steroidobacteraceae bacterium
CCCGTAACGAATCCCCCTATTGGCCGGGCACCTTTTGGACCCGGCCTTTTTTTATCCGCCGTTTTCAGCGGGCCCGCGCCAGTTTGTTGTCGATGTCCGCTTTGTGATTGCGGAGTACTTTCCGGATCTCTCCTGCGGGGGGACGCTCGGCGATACGAGCAATTAACTCGGCGAGCTCATGCCACTGCTTGCCCCACTTCAACAGCCGAACCGCGTCCGCCACGATCTTGGTCTGCATGGCTGGCGTCATGGCTATTGGAACAGGCCCGCTCTTCGCGGATGCGGCCGCATGAGGCTTCTTCCCGTCGGTCTTAGCCGCTTTGGGTGCGGCCGATGCCGCCTTGCTCGCGGATACCTTCAACCGTGGCATCTCGCGCGTGGCTTCATCCGCCCGCGCCCGCGCCGGCGCGGCCTTGGCCGTACTGGACACTTTGATTGCCGGGGTTTCGACCGTGACCGCCGTGCTCTCGGACGCTGTGGCTAACGGGATGAATCGCTGTATGTGCTGGAGTCCGACCAGGTTGGCCAGGAACGCCATGGACTCCAGTGCTTCGACGAACTTGTCGTCACCGCGTCGCGCATCGCAGAGCGCCTTCAATTCCAGGAGCTTCTGCTTGGCAACCTCGAGCACCCATTTGCTGGGACGCTCGTGCCGGGGCCATGCCTGGAGTTCCCAATACTTCGCATCATCCAGCTCTGCATACTTCAAATGCAGGTCGATGCTCGTGAGCCAACGGGCAATGAGATCGGCCAGTCGCCGGTCAGCGGGTGTCATGGGATGATCCTCATGACGCCCGATTATGCAGCAACCGCAACGCTCGACACGCGAACCGCTGCGCAGAAGTGCGCAGCGGGCCAACCCCGAAAGGTGGCGCTCCCAGAGGGATTCGAACCCTCGTACCAGCCTTGAGAGGGCTGTGTCCTAGGCCTCTAGACGATGGGAGCTTGGTTGGCGCGCCCGCCATGAAGTGATGCGGGCTGTGAGAAGTGCTGCGGTATTATACGGCGCGCTGTCGAACGCTCAAGCAGAACACTATTGAACAACGAAACGCACGCACAGACGAGCCTGGGTCCGAGTTCGCCTCGCATCGTTCCACGCTCCCAGCATTCGATCTCTCGAGCTGACATTTCGCCCAACGCGCTGAAGGTTCTATATCGGCTGAAGGAGGCGGGTTACCAGTCGTTTCTGGTGGGCGGTGCTGTGCGCGATCTGCTGCTGGGCGGTAGGCCCAAGGACTTCGACGTCGCTACGAATGCGCATCCTCAGGAAGTGCGCTCGTTGTTCAGGAACTGCCGGTTGATCGGCCGCCGCTTCCACTTGGCGCACGTGCGTTTTGGTTACGAGATCGTAGAGGTGGCTACTTTCAGGGCCGCGCACACCACCATGGATGAGGACAACGCCATCGACGAAGCCGGCCATCGTGTGCTCGATGCGCGTGGGCGAATTCTGCGGGACAACCTGTACGGCACGATCGAGGAAGACATCTGGCGTCGGGATTTCACAGCGAACGCGCTCTACTACAACATCGAAGACTTTTCGGTCTGGGATTACTGCGGCGGCTTCGAGGACTGTCAATCGGGAGTTCTGCGCTTGATCGGCGATCCAGCCACCCGGTATCGCGAAGATCCTGTGCGCATGCTGCGGGCGATGCGGTTTGCCGCGAAGTTGAACTTCCGACTGCACGAGGACACGGCAGCGCCCATCCGGGAGCTCGCGTGGATGTTGGATGGTGTGCCGCCCGCGCGCTTGTTCGACGAGGTCAACAAACTGTTCCTTGCGGGCAGCGCGCTGCGCGCGTTCGAACTGCTCGATGAGTATCAGTTGGTCGAGCATTTGCTGCCGCCGCTCGCCGATGCGCTGGCATCCTCACAAGACGGCATTCGTCGCAGCATCGTCGAGCACGGCTTGCGCGGGACGGATGAACGTGTCGCTGCGGACAAGTCAGTGACACCGACATTCCTGTTCTTCGTGTTTTTGTGGCCTGCGATTCTGGATGCGTACGCAAGCCGTCCCGTGCGTGCCGGTGCCGAGGCTCAAGAGCTGCAGTCCGCGTGTGACGTCGTCGTCTCGCGCCAGCAGTCGCGCGTGGCGATTCCGCGGCGCTTTACCTTGCCGATGCGCGAGATCGCAGGGTTACAGGCGCGACTGGCTCGACGTGACGGTCGGCGTGCACTGCGAGTGCTGGATCATCCTCGCTTCCGCGCCGCCTATGATTTCTTGTTGCTGCGTGCGGCCGCGGGCGAGGTCGAGCAAGAGCTCGCTGATTGGTGGACGAATATTCAAACGGTCAATGCTGAGGAACGCGTCGCGTTGGTCGAGCAGACCGTGCGCGAGACCCCTGATGCGCAGGGGCCGCCGCGTCGTAGACGTCGACGCCGCCGACCGCCCGCGCCGTGAGCGACGTGTCATCGTCGCTGTGGGTGCCTGCGTATGTAGGCATCGGCAGCAATTTGGATGATCCCCCCGCGAGGGTGCGCAGTGCGTTTGCGTCGCTGAGTCGCCTACAGGGCACGCGACTGATACGTGTATCGAGCATCTATCGCTCGGCCCCCATGGGGCTTGTCGAGCAACCAGATTTCTACAACGCAGCGGCCGGTTTGCTGACGCAACTGCAGCCGCTCGATCTATTACGGAGCTTGAAAGAGTTGGAACTGCAACTGGGGCGGGAAGCATCGACGCGGCGTTGGGGACCGCGGCAAATCGATTTCGACGTGCTGGTGTTCGGGAACGTCGTGACGCAGGAACAGGACTTGACCCTGCCTCATCCGGGTCTGGTACAGCGGGCGTTTGCATTGGTGCCGTTGGCAGACATCGCACCCGAGCTGCGTGTGCCGGGCGCAGGTCGAGTCGCTGATCTGGTTGCGAAGTGCGATCAAAGCGGGCTCGAGTGGGCGAGCGACGGGCCCGCCACATGACGCCTCACAAGTTCATCGTCGTCGAGGGCCCGATCGGCGTTGGTAAGACCAGCCTCGCGAAGCGGTTGGCCAAGAGCTTCGGCAGTGAGCTCGTGCTGGAGCAGGCCGATGAGAATCCCTTCATCGAACGCTTCTACAAGAACCCACGTGCAGCTGCGCTGCCGACTCAACTGTTCTTCCTCTTCCAGCGAGCACGCCAGCTGGAGGAGATTCGACAACACGATCTCTTCGAGACCGTGCGTGTTGCAGATTACTTGCTGGACAAAGATCGTCTATTCGCCCGCTTGACGCTCGATGACGAAGAGTACGGTTTGTACGAACAGGTGTACTCGCGGCTGACGATCGATGCGCCGGTGCCCGATCTAGTCATCTATCTTCAGGCGCCCACGGATGTGTTGCTGGAACGTATCGCGCGTCGTGGCATTCGCTATGAGCAGCAGATCGAACGTGCATACCTGGAGCGTTTGGCTGAGGCGTACGCGAAATTCTTCCACGAGTACAACGCGGCGCCGCTCTTGATCGTCAATGCGGCTGCGGTGGATTTCGTAGCGAACGATCAGGATTACGAGCAGTTGTTCAATCAGGTGCAGCGCATCCGTCGCGGTCGTCACTACTTCAATCCGCTGAAACACGTGTTCTAGCGTTGCAGCGCAGAACGTCCGCAAGAAATTGCGACTTGCGCAAGTTGATGTTTGCCTGACCCTACGCCATTCTTGGCCCCCTTTGGCAATCCGGTCGTTCATGTACAAGCACTTGCAAGAGCGTTACGCACCGCGCCCGCCGGTGAACGTTGCCACGCTCGCCAAGATGAAAGCGGACGGCGAGAAAATCGCCTGCGTGACGGCCTACGACGCGAGCTTCGCCACGCTCGTAGATGATGCCGGCGTAGATGTCGTGCTCGTCGGCGACTCCTTGGGCATGGTGATTCAAGGGCACGACACGACGGTGCCGGTCACGTTGAACGACGTGATCTATCACTGCAAAGCTGTGGCCAAGGGTTTGTATCGTCCCTTTCTCATGGCCGACATGCCGTTCATGACTTACGCCTCACGCGAGCAGGCGTTGGACAATGCCGTGCGCCTGATGCAAGAAGGCGGCGCGAAGATGGTCAAGCTCGAAGGCGGCGCCGGTCAGATCGAAATCGTCCGATTTCTTGCGGAGCACGATATCCCGGTGTGCGCGCATCTTGGCTTGAAGCCTCAATCCGTACACAAGCTCGGTGGCTTTCGGGTGCAGGGAAGAGAGGAAGCTGCGGCCGAGCAAATGCTCGTCGATGCACGCTCGCTGCAGGATGCGGGCGCTGACATCGTTTTGCTGGAATGCATTCCTGCGTCGCTGGGTGGAAGCATCACACGCGAGTTACACGTGCCTGTCATCGGCATTGGCGCTGGCCCGGAGACCGATGGTCAGATTCTCGTGCTCTACGATCTGCTCGATGTGACCTCCGGTCGCAAACCTAAATTCTCGAAGAACTTCATGGCCGGCGCGGAAAGCCCGCTCGACGCAGTCAAGAACTACACGGAGGCTGTGAAGGCCCGAACCTATCCCGGCCCCGAGCATTGCTTCTCCTGAACGTCACCACTCGAAGCCGTCATGAAAACGATCGCACGCACGCGTGAGCTGCACGAGCTCGTTGCTTCATGGAAGCGAGCCAATGAGCGCGTTGCGCTGGTACCGACGATGGGCAATCTGCATGCAGGACATGCGGATCTCGTTCACCGCGCACGTGGCATGGCGGAACGAGTGATCGTGAGCATCTTCGTGAACCCGTTGCAGTTCGGGCCGAACGAGGACTTCGCCCGGTATCCGCGCACATTGGACAGCGACCTCGAGCTGTGCCGGTCCGAGGGCGTCGATCTGGTCTTCGCGCCGAGCCAGGACGAGATGTATCCGGACGGGCGGCCCGCCGTGCTGATCCAGCC
>JBEVDW010000329.1:0-4733 GCA_040513115.1 Steroidobacteraceae bacterium
TCTGACAGGGTTGTGCGCGGTCGACCGGCCGAGCACTCTATGAGTACATGCCAGCACACACCGTGCGTGTGTGTTGTTTGAGTGCGTGCAGAGAGGAACCCTGAATGGACCCGCTTTTCGATCTCACTGGTAAGGTCGCGCTCATCACTGGCGGTAGCCGCGGTCTTGGATACGTCATCGCAAAGACCTTCGCAGCGCATGGTGCTGACATCATCGTGTCGAGTCGCAAGCTCGATGCATGTCAGTCCGTCGTGCGCGAGATCGAAGCTATGGGCCGACGCGGGCTTGCGTACGCATGTCACATGGGACGCTGGCAGGACATCGAAGGGTTGGTTGAAGCTGCGTATGCCGCCTTCGGCCACGTGGACATCCTGGTCAACAATGCCGGGATGAGTCCGGCGATGCCTTCTTCGCTCGAGACCAGTGAAGAGGTGTTCGACAAAGTCGTCGCGCTCAATTTCAAGGGGCCCTATCGATTGTCGGCACTCGTCGGCTCGCGCATGGCGGCAGGCGCGGGCGGCAGCATCATCAACGTCACAAGCGTCGGCGCACTGATGCCACGCGCGAGCTTCGGACCCTACGCTGGCGCGAAAGCCGCCCTCAACGTGATCACCACGGCACATGCGCTCGAGTTCGGACCGAAGGTGCGCGTGAATGCAATCTTGCCCGGTGCATTTCGCACGGACATCGCGAAAGCCTGGCCCAAGGAAAAAGAAGCTCAACTGGACGCCGCAATGGGGCGGTATGGCGAGCCTGAAGAAATCGCCACGACAGCGCTGTATCTGGCAAGCGACCGCAGCGGTTACACCACCGGAGCTCACATTCGAGTCGACGGCGGACGAGTCTCTTAACCGGACGGCTCACAGCTGGATGCTATCATCCAGTGCCATGGACCAGAACCTAGGCAAACTGCGGCGGCGGCCGTTTTTCTTTCCCCTTGTTTTTCCATTCCTCGTGCTCGTGGGCGTGCTTGCTGTGGCTGTGTGGCTCTTCGATGCGCGCGCGAGCACGGTGGTAGTCATAGTGCGGCACGCCGAAGTGGAGACGGGCGCTGACGCCGATCCGGGTTTGAGCGTGGATGGCCGCGAACGCGCGGCAAAGCTGGCGCGCATGCTGTCGCAAGCGCAGCCTGTGCGTGGCATCGATGCGATCTTCGCGTCCGAGTTACGCCGCACACAACAGACAGTGATTCCGCTCTCAGAAGTGCTCGCGCTGCCGGTGAACGTCGTGCCGTCGGCGGGCTGGGCCGAACTGCCGCAGAAGATTCTGCGCGAGCATCGCGGAGAGTACGTGCTGGTCGCGGGCAACACGAACACGATTCCCGCCCTCGTCAAATCGCTGACGGGCGAGCAGATAACGCTGCGGGATGATGAATACGACGCAATGTTTCTGGTGTTCGCGCCGCAAGTCTCCAAGCGCAAGGTCGTGCGATTGCGTTACTGACTCATGACCGTCGTGCAGTCCACGCTTCGAGTGCCGACGCCTGGCCGCGGCCTTGTCCCGCTCACAGATCGCGTGAGTCAGGTCGTTGCGGACAGCGGCATCCAAACCGGGCTGTGTCACATCTTCCTTCGACACACGAGCGCCGGCCTGATCATCTCGGAAAATGCAGACCCCGCCGTCGGGCGGGACCTCGAGCGCTACATGGCCCGCTCCGTGCCAGACGGCGACCCGCTGTTCGAGCACGATGCCGAGGGACCGGACGATATGCCGGCACATATCCGCACGTTGCTTGCGGGGGCTCAATTGACAATCCCCGTCGGCCGCGGCCGGTTGCTTTTGGGCACGTGGCAAGGTGTGTATCTGTGGGAGCACCGCCACCATGGCCATCAACGCGAAATCGTCGTGACGGTCTCCGGCGACTAGCGGTCGATCGTCGCGTGGCCTACAATTCGCGCCCTTCATTTCCGGCCGGTGGCGCTGGCTTCAGCGATTCTCGGCCAAGGTCGGCGCACGAAAACCTCAACCGCCGATCTCAAGGGTCGCAGCGCTTCTGCCCGCTGCGATACCGCCGGATCTCAGCGTTCCGGCATGGCCGCCGCGTCCTCGGACAACACCAGGACGCGGTGGTGACTTGCAGCGGTGGGGCCGTAGCTCAGCTGGGAGAGCGTCTCGTTCGCAATGAGAAGGTCAGGAGTTCGATCCTCCTCGGCTCCACCATCTTCCACTCCGCGGTAGTTCGCCGCGGTTCGTAAGCTGCCGAAAACCCTAAATTTCCTCACTCCGCGTGTTCGTCCTGGTTCGTTCAGAACCGTGGACAGCCGCGTCCAGTTGACGGTTAAGTTTGGCGGTAACACGGATGTTCTAAAGGGAGTTACCGTCATGTTGACTGAGGTACGGATAAAGGCAGCGAAGGCGGCAGCCAAAACCTACAAGCTCCCGGGACAGCCGCAACCTGTACGTGCTGGTTAAGCCCAATAGTGCCCGGTGGTGGCGATGTGCGTATTCCGCCGATGTCGGCCGGTGATTCCGCGTGATGCCGGCCACCGATTCCGGCGCATGCCGGCCGGGTGAGTCAGGGTGATGAGACTGTGGTGGAGGAAGGCGGCGGCGTCAACCGACGGGTGTTGCCGAGCGCTTGTGCTTGCGCATTGATCCGCCTTTGAGATTGAGCCGATAACTGTTGTGCACGAGTCGATCGAGGATGGCGTCGGCCAGTGTGGGCTCGTCGATGTACGCGTGCCACTGATCGACCGGCAGCTGACTGGTGATGAGCGTGGACCTCTTGTCGTAACGATCCTCGAGGATTTCCAGCAGATCGCGTTTGGATTGATCGGCAAGCGGCGAGAGTCCGAAGTCGTCGATGTACAGCAGGTCGACTTTCGCCAGTTGCTTCAAGAACGCCGAGCGATTGGCCTGTGCGTGATGGCGGGTGAGTTCTTCGATGAGGCGCGGCAAGCGATACGAGCGCACCGAGTAGTCTGCACGACAGGCGGCATGCGCAAGGGCGCTGGCGATGAAGCTCTTACCGACCCCGCACGGGCCGGTGATTAGCACGTTGAGCTTATCCTTGATCCAAGCAAGCGCGGCGAGCATCGCGATGAGTTTTTGATCGAGACCGCGCGGGGTGCGGGTGTCGAGATCTTCAAGAGAAGCGCTCTGCGGCAGCTTGGCCCAGCGAAGTCGTTGGGCCAAGCGTTTGGAGTCGCGCTCGGTCATCTCGTGTTGGATCAGTACACTCAGGCGTTCCTCGAAGGTGAGTGCGGCGTGTTGCGCATTGGCAAGCAGTTGCTCCAAGCCCGCCGCCATGCCGCGCAGGCGCAGGTGGTGAAGTTGCTGGATCATCGGTTCGATCAACATGAAGTTCTCCGTCTTTAGTGGAAGTACTCGGACCCGCGCACGTTCTCGTGCACGAGTGATAACTGGCGGGCGTCGCCAGGTTCGGTTGGCGGCGTGGTGATGAAGGCACGCACGCTGCGGTAAGTGCAGGCTTTGAGTTTGATCGCACGCTCGCACGCGGCAGCCAGCTGCGCGGGACTGAAGTCCTGTGCCAGCCGCAAGATCCCCTGTGCGGCGCGCAGCGCCTCTTCGGGATGGCGCTTGCGCTTGAACTGCTCGGTGAGCACGGCGGCGACGCTCGGAGCGATGAGGTTCGCCCGTTCCAGCAGTCGCGCCAGCGTCGTATCGATGACCGCGCGATGCGCGTGCGGGCGATGCCCTTCGAGCGTTGTGCGTGCGCCGCGTTTGAACACTCTCGGATGCGCGGCGATGAGCTGGCGTTTGAAGAAGATCTCGATCATGCGCGCGCTGATGCGGACATCGACACGCTGGCCGATGTACCTGTAGGGCACCGAGTAATACGCTTGCTCCACTTCGATGTGATAGTCCGGATGGACCTTCGCGCACTTCCACTGTCCGTACTCGTAAGCACGTGCGGGCAGCGGCTTCAGTGCCGGTCGGTCCAGCTCGATGAAGCGCGAGCGGCGTGAGCCGTCAAGCTTTTGGAAGGGCTGCTCGTTCAGTTCCGTGAGCAACGCATCGATCGCAACATTCAGCTCGGTGAGCGAGAAGAACTGCCGATCGCGCAGTCGCGCCAGGATCCGTCGCTCAACGATCAGAACCGCGCCTTCGACCTTGGCTTTATCGCGTGGTTTACGCACGCGTGCGGGCAAGATCGCCAGCCCATAGTGTTCGGCGAACTCGGCGTAGGCGCGGTTCAGATCCGGCTCGTAGCGATGGGCGCGATCCACCGCGCTCCTCAGGTTGTCCGGCACGATCGCGCTCGGAGCGCCACCGAAAAACTCCAGTGCTCGCACGTGCGCGCCCAGCCAATCGGGCAAGGACTGCGTGAAGGTCGCTTCCGCGTACGTGTAGTTCGAGCAACCCAGCACAGCGACGAAGATCTGCGCTTGACGGATCTCACCGGTGTGCCGATCGATGACGCCGACGGTATGACCGGCGTAATCAACGAAGCACTTCTCCCCCGCACGATGCTCAAAGCGCATCAAGGGCTCAGCGGTGTTCGCAAACGCTCGGAAGTGATCGCAGAACGCGCTGTACTGCAAGCCCTCGGGATGCTGCGCTTTGTACTCCTGCCACAGCAGCCTACGCGTGACGCCTGGGCGTGCCAGCTCACGTTGCAAGTACGCGAGGTCAGGCAGTGGGATGGCAGAAGGCGTGGGCTTGATCGGATACAGACGCGCTTCCAACTGCGCATCGTCGAGTTCTGCCGGCAGAGGCCAAGACAGGCCCGCAGCCTCGGCGCGCGTCAAACACTCACTCACCGTCGAGCG
>JBEVDW010000330.1:0-5755 GCA_040513115.1 Steroidobacteraceae bacterium
GTTCGCGCGGCTTGCAATGCGTTCTCGATGTGCGAGAGCAGTTGGCGACGATTCGGCAACTGCGTCAGCGGATCGTGCTCGGCGAGGTGTTGCAACTGACGCGTGCGCTCATCGACGCGCGCTTCCAACTGCGCTTGATAGGCCTGCACCGATGCGCGGGCCTGTGCCAGCTGTGCCGCCATGCTGTTGAAGGCGAGCGCCAGTCCATCGAGCTCCCGCAGCCCACCGCGCGGAACGAGGACATCGACTTCACCCTGTGCCACGCGTCGAGTCGCTGCCATGAGTCGTCTGACGGGGCGCGCGACGCTGTACACGGTCGCTGCCGAAATCAACAGCACGAGCCCAAGCACGACCGCACTGAGCCACAGCATGCTGTTATTCGGCTTGGCCGGCGTAACCGACGTCTGAGTGGTCACCGTCGTCTCAGGCGTTCGCTGTTTGATCGTTGCGAGCTGCTGAAGCAATACGGATTCGATCGCCGCGTGCTGCTGCTCGAGCGCGCGTTGCTGACGCACGCAGTCCAGACTGCTGGCCGAGAGGCTCTCTCGCAACTCCACCAGATTCGCGAGAGAGGCTCGCGTCTCCATCAGCCAGGCATCTCCCTGCGAACGGCGCAGGCTCTTCTCGTACCGCGTCAGTACAGCATCGAGTTTCTGCTCGCCCGCGATGATGTCCTGCACAGCCTGGCTGTCGATGACGCCGGGACCTTGCAGACCTTGTGCTTGGCTGTACAGCTCGCTTGCAGCTTGCGAGAGCGCCAACAGTGATTGCCGCGCCACGACGCGCCCGAAGATCTTCCACGCACCCTCGAGTGCGTCTTGAGTGCGCTTCTCAAGAGCAGCAGCGCCGTCACCGTATTGATCGCGCAACGCGCGGCGGCGCTGATCGCTGCGCAGGATGTCCTTGGCCGTTGCTTCATAGACGGCCACTGCGTGCTTCAAGTCGCTCGCGTGCTCAGGGCTCGCCGCGAAGAGCGAGTCGATCTGCAGCTGCGCCTGCTCATGAACCGCGGCGGCTTTGTGCGCGAGCAGTCGAGGGGACGCGGGCTGGACCGCGCTCAGCGCACCGTTGACGGTGAGGTGATAATCGGCCAATGCTGCCAGCAACGCATCGCCGTTCTGCAGCAACGACTGCACGTTTTGCGAGGTGCGAATGAACTGCGTCCGCAGCACTTCGCTTTTCTGAGTGATGAGGTTGGCGGCCAGCGCGAGGATCATGACGGCCGCGAATGCAAGTCCGAGACACTCGGCGATGCCCAGGCGGAATGTGCGTCGAGGTTCGTCTTCCTGACTGCACCCCTCCTGCTTAGTCATCGTCAGCTCGTGCTCCAGCGGGATAGCGCATGGGAGATGAATGCGCATTGTGCGCAAGGCCGCGGCACAACTAGCGCCTCATTCCCGGATCTGCGGGAGCAGTCACGCTTTCTGCATCGGCTCTTGCGCTGAGGCGCCGGCATCTGCTGCGGGCTTACGTAATCCACCCAGGCACGCCGTGAATTCCGCGCTGAACAGGAAGATCTGCGCTGTGTAGTACAACCACAGCAACAGAGCAGCGAATGATGCGGCGGCGCCGAACGCGGAAGGCGTGGTGGAGCGCGCAAGGTAGAGACCGATGGCCCAACGCCCCAGGTGAAACAAAAGCGCTGTCAGCACACCGCCCCACATCACGTATCGCCATGCCAGCCGGCGTGCAGGCATGTAGCGGTAAACCAAGGCAAAAAGGCCCGCGATCAGGGCCGTCGACAAGATGAAGTCGAGTGCTCCCGTGAGCACGACGAATCCGGCGAAACGCCTGCCGATGCTTTCGCGTAATGCCGAGAGCGCAGTGGAAATCGTCAACGACACCAACAGGAGAAACCCCACTGCGAGTATCAGGCCGAACGAGAGCATCCGGCTACGCAACCAGCCACGCATCCCGGGAGGCACCAATGCGCTTGCTCCCCAGATCTTCTCGAGTGCCGCTTCCAGGGCTGCAAACACCGTCGTTGCACCGATGAGCAGCGTGATCGAGCTCACGACGGTCGCCAGCACGCCCTCTTCCTGTTGCGATGCTCGCATTGCATCCAGCAGCACGTGCGCCGTGGCCGACCCGAAGAGCGATGTGAGCTGGCGGCCGACTTGCCCATACGCCGCTTCCGCACCAATGACGAAGCCGGCAACGGTCACGAGAATCACCAGCAGCGGCGCCAGAGAAAAGGCGCTATAGAACGCCAGCGCGGCACCCAGGGTACCGGCGGAATCGGCCACCCAGTGCTCGGCGGCGCACCGGAGGAGACTGACGAACCGCTTTACGTGAGTACGCATGTTCGATGTTCAGTGCCGCAACAAGCGCCTCAACGCTTGATCGCGAGCTTTGTTGCCGGCCGTCCGCGAACTTCGACAATCCCCACACGTTTGAGGTTGAATGACCAGCTGTTGCCGCTGTCCAAGCCGAGCCCACCGCACGCCTCCGCTCTCAGGAGATTTTATGTTCAACCGCTCGTTGGTCTGCCCCAGGACTCGACTCGCTGCCGAACTGACCGTGCTCGCTGCGCTGGTCCTGGTAACTGGGTGCGCAAAGCACGATGAGACGACCGTGGGTGATCGGCACGACCAGGAAGTTTCCTGGGCGCGTGCTGCGCTCGAACGCAATCCACAACTGGAAGTGGTTGCAACTGATACCGAAGCGCGCACGTTCACCCTGAAGCACCGCGGCAGCGGTGCAGTGCAGGTGGTGAGCCTGGACAAGCTGGCCGCGATCCCTGTTGCCGATCTCACGGCGGGCTCAACACCCGTTCCCGCAGCAGCACCCGCCGCCACGCCAGACTCGACACCTGCGACCTCGCCACAAGCGGAGACCGTGGCCGCGACTCCGCCCACGTCAGCTCCGCCAGCGGAATCGAGTGCGACCACACCAGCACCTGGTGAGAGCGGCTACACCATCCAGCGCGAAGGCGGGCAATTGCGTGTCAGCGGTCCGGGCGTGAGCATCGTATCTGCCAGTGCAGCGAGCTCGCGCACAGCCGCGGCAGCAGACACTGCTGCCGCGGATTCACCCATCGTGTGTGAGGACGGCCGCTTCCTCCACCTGGATCGACGCAACATTCGCGTCAACGGCACGGCGGTGATCGCGCGCAACGGCTGCGAGCTTCACATTACGAACAGCACGATCGAAGCGACCGGTGCTGCGATCAGTGCGTTGGACGCCACGGTGCACATCGCGAACAGCGAGGTCAGCGGACAGACCGCGTCAGTCGAGGCGAGCGGCAGAGCCAAGTTGTTCGTTCGTAGCTCCACGTTCCGTGGCATCGCGCGGCGAAATGATCCGGCGGAGATCAACGATCAGGGTGGGAACACGTGGCGATGAGCGGACAACAGCGGCGCGTGTATCACGCGGCCATGATTTCATGCTCGTAGTAAGGTTGCTCGCGCTCGCCCAGAATTCGAAACAAGTCCTGCTTACTGCGCCCCTGTGGCGTGAGCCACGCTTCTACGTTGCTTCGCTGTAGATTGATCGGACACCGATCGTGTCCGGCCGCGGCAATTTCCGCGGGCGGATCGTCGGTGACTATGGCGAAGGATTGCAGCTCCTCTTCGCCCTGCCCGCTCCACTTCGACCACACGCAGGGCACGAACATCTCCATCGGTGGCCGCGGCATGAAGTGCAACACTGCATTTTGCGGCTGCTCACCCGGCGCCAGCTCGCGACGCTCAACGCGATGACGCGCGACGTTCTCGTAGAAGCCTGAGAGCACGCAGATCGCATGGTGCGTGCCGAACTGCTCGCGCCAGAAATTCTCCAGGCTGTCCCGGCGCGCGTTGTACAAGCCATCGAACTGGCGATCGATCGTCTTCGGCTTGCCCGCAGGACGACAGTGATAACGCATCAACGTGATGAGCGGCCCCTGCTCGTCCATCACGATGACCGGCGCATACCACATCGGAAAGATGCGGTGATCCTCGTCATTGAGGCCGGACCGTTTGGCATCGTTGATCTTGTCTAGGAGCCATTGAATCTTGGTGGTCGCGATGCGTTCGTCTGCGCGCGCCTTCTTCGTCTCCTTCACGGCAAGCTTGCGCTGTGCATCTGCAAGTCGCTTCTTCTGTGCAAAGAGACCCTGCTCCCACTCCGTGAGCTGACGTGCACGATACTCATCGATACTCGCCTGGATGCGCCGTTCGACTGCGTTCGCGGGCTCATCGAAGTTGGCTTCGAGCGCATGCGCAAGCTTGATGCCGTTGTCGTGCAAGCGCAGGTAGAACAGCTTCTCCACCTGTGCATAGTCGATGCGCGCGCCAAGGTGTCTGGACAGGCGCTTGAACTGCTGGATGACTTGGGCGGAATAGCACATGAAGCGAGTGTAACCGCATCCGCGCCGTCGGAACTTTCCCGAGGGAAATCCGTTCTGGCGGATGTGCAGGCAACGATGACACACAGCATCGAATGACACTCGTGGCGCCGAGCAAGCGCAGCGGATGGGCATGGCCGTGGACTCTGGTTTGCGCCGTGCTGACATCTTGCGCAACGCAGAATCTCCCCGTCCCTGAGCCGCAGGATGCGCCGCCGCTCGTGGTGAAGGAACATCCTCTGCCGCCCGCAGCAGAGGATAAAGTGCTGCAATCCGCGCTGGGAGAGTATGCCAACGACCCCGCGGTGAGTAGCTTGATCGAAGCCGTGCGCACACACTCGCCGTCGCCGCTGACTGCGGGCAACAAAGTCACGCCGCTCGTGGATGGGCCTGAAACGTTCGGCGCCATTCGCGCCGCCGTGCGTTCAGCACGCCATCACATCCACGTCGAAACGTTCATCTACGGCGATGACAAACTCGGCCGCGAGTTCGCCGCATTGCTGGCACAGAAGCATCGAGAAGGCGTCGCGGTGCGCGTGCTGTACGACAGCGTCGGCAGCATGAAGACGCCGCGCGCGTTCTTCGATGAGATGCGTGCCAACGGCATCGACGTGCGCGAGTTCAGGCCGATGAACCCGGTGGAGAATCCGCGCATCTGGGAAATCCAGAACCGGGATCATCGCAAGATCGTGATCGTCGACGGCAAAATCGGCTTCACCGGCGGCATCAACATCGACGGGACCTACTCCAGCTCCTCGAGCATCAAGCCCGGACCGAAGCGCGGCATCGAGGATGGCTGGCGCGACACGCACGCGCGCATCGAAGGCCCTGCGGTCACGCAGCTCCAGCAGCTCTTCATGCAGATGTGGAACAAGGCGGGAGAGCAAACCCACTTCGCGCCCGAGTACTTTCCCACGGTCACCAACAGCGGCAAGGATCTCGTAACGATCGTCGCCAACGAGAGCGATTCCGAAGACCGCTGGCTCTATGGCACCGTCCTCGCCGCCATCTCGCACGCCAGCTCGCGCTTATGGATCACGCAGGCCTACTTCGCACCGAACGAAGACCTGCTCAATGCCATGATCGAGGCGGCGCGGCGCGGGGTCGACGTGCGCCTGATCGTGCCGGGTTTCTCCGATTCGAACATCGTGCTGCAGGCATCGCGCGCGACGTATACGCCACTGCTCGACGGCGGCGTGCACATCTTCGAGCGCAAGGATGCGTTGCTGCACGCGAAGACGATCGTCATCGACGGCGCACTGTCCATGATCGGCTCGGCCAATCTCGACATGCGCAGCTTCGTCCACAACGACGAGGTCAACGCCGTCGTCGTGAGCCGCGACGTCGGCAAGCGGATGGAGGAAGTCTTCGAGCGCGATCAGAAGGCGGCGCGCGAGATCACGCTCGCCGAGTGGAAGCATCGCTCCG
>JBEVDW010000331.1:0-16696 GCA_040513115.1 Steroidobacteraceae bacterium
CAAATGAGCTTGCCGTAGCGATGTTGTTATTCGATGCGTAAAGGTCTGCATGGGCAATGCCATGTGCGCAGCCATCCGCTCTAAGGCGCTCGCGGGGCTTCTTTTAGGGTTAGAACTGTGACGGCACTCATGCTTTCCCTGCGACAGTCCTTTAGATGCGTGCGATGCAATGGCGCTGACAGCTGACGCGCTGTTAGAAATCCCGACGTGGTTATCAAGCACTCTGCGCCAATCCGACTAACTTATGTTGCCCGGAACGCTCTCGTTCCGGACAATTCTTTTCCAGCTGAATAAAACTGGATCGCAATGAAGCCGCGTCTGCTTGCCGTCTTTTCGTTTGTGCTGCTGAGTGTCTGCGCCACGCTCGTGTCCACGGCCATGGCGGGCGACGCCATGGTGCGTCCCGCGGAGCTCGAACGCGATATCGCGTTCTGGCGCCGTATCTACACTGAAGTGAGCACCTCGGGCGGTCTCCTTCATGATCCGGAGCGGCTCGACGTCGTGTATGAGTCGGTGAGCTTTCCAGACAACCTCGCGCCGCGCGAGCGCTCCAAGCGCATCGATGCGACGAAGCAGAAGTACACGCGCATCTTGCGCAACCTGGCGAATGGCGATGCCTCGTCAGAAGAGGCGCAGCGGGTGCGCGATCTGTGGCCCGAAGGCACGAGCCGCAGCCGCTTCGAACAGGCCGCAGAGGAAGTGCGCTTCCAGCTCGGCCAATCCGATCGCTTTCGTGAAGGCTTGATCCGCTCGGGCGCCTGGAAGCCGCGCATCGAAGCAACCTTCGAGCGTGCCGGCTTGCCGCGCGAGCTCGCGGTGCTGCCGCACGTCGAATCATCGTTCAACACCTACGCCTACTCGAAGGTCGGCGCGGCGGGCATGTGGCAGTTCATGCGCAGCACCGGGCGCCGCTTCCTGCGCATCGACTCGGTGATCGACGAGCGTCTCGATCCCTATCGCTCGACCGAGGCGGCTGTAAAGTTCCTGGAACAGAACTACGCGATCCTGGGCTCGTGGCCGCTGGCGCTCACCGCCTACAACCATGGTCCCGCCGGGATGCGTCGTGCGCAGGAACAGCTGGGGACTTCGGACATCGCGATCATCGCCCGCAAGTATCAGAGCCGCAGCTTCGGTTTCGCCTCTCGCAACTTCTACGTCGCGTTCCTGGCGGCGCTCGAGATCGATCAGAATCCCGAGAAGTACTTCGGCAACATCCAGCGCGATCCGCTCGACAGCAGCCAGGTCATCGAGCTGCCCAACAGCGCCTCCGTGCGCGCCCTGGCCAAGGCCGCGGGGTCGACGCACGAAGAGCTCAAGCGCTTGAACCCGTCGCTTCTGCCTGTGGTCTGGAACGGCTCGCGTCCCGTGCCGCGCGGTTATCAGTTCCGTGTGCCGCCTAGCATCGATGTCGACACCGTGCTGGCGCGGCTGCCCGAGACACCCAGTCGCGACACGATGACGGCGGATGTGAATGTGAGCATGGACGGACGTCATCGAGTGCGTAATGGCGAGACGCTGTCATCCATCGCGGCACGGTATGGGGTGAGCTTCACGCAGCTCGCGCGGCAGAACGAGCTGCGCCATCCCTATCGGCTGCGCGTAGGACAACTGCTGGAGGTGCCCGGAGCGAAGACCGAGCCACCGGTTGCCGTGGCTGCACGCACGGAGCCTCAGCCGCCACCGGCGGTTGCTTCTGCCTCGCAGGAACTGAAGCGCTATCGCGTGCGTCGCGGCGACACATTGAGCCGTATCGCCAAGAAGCACGGACTCTCCGAAGAGCAGCTGATGGAGTTCAACGGACTGCGTAGCGCGAACTTCATCTTCGAAGGTCAGGTGCTGGCGCTCGAAGCGACCGCTGAGCCGATCGAGACGGTTGCCAAGGTGCCCGTGGAAAGCGTGCCGCTCGCTGCCGAAGCGCCGGCCGCACCCGATGCAGAGCCCGTGACCGAATCGGAAGCGGAAGAGCAGGGCCCGACGCTCGTCCCGGGCACGCAAGCCGCTGCGACGGCGGATCCCAGCGATTACTCCGTGCATGAAGATGGCACGATCCGCGTACAAGCTGCCGAGACGCTCGGCCACTATGCCGAATGGCTCGACGTGCGCGCGAGCCGCCTGCGTCAGTTGAATCGCATGAGCTCGGCAACACCGGTCGTCATTGGCCGCAAGTTGAAGCTCGACTTCAGCAAAGTCTCGCGTAGTGAATTCGAAGCGACGCGCACCACGTTCCACAAGCAGCTGCAGGATGTGTTCTTTTCCGAGTACCGCATCGCCGATACTGAAACGCATGTCGTCCAGAAGGGCGATTCGGTGTGGCTGCTGGCCGAGCGTCGCTACAACATTCCCGTATGGTTGCTGCGCCAGTACAACCCGGATGTGGACCTGAGCGATGTGCGGCCGGGCACGAAACTCGTGATCCCGCGCGTGAACAAGATCGGGGCGGATGTGGCTGCGAGGTAGGCGTGAAGCTGCAATCTGTGGCGTGGATCGTCTGTGTTGCGCTCGGTGGGTGTTCCACGCTACGCGCTTACGATGACCCGGAATTGAAGCGCGATGAAGTTGCCGTGGTCGCAGGCGATTACCGCTTCAACGCGGGCTCGCCGTTGACATTGATCCTGCGCGCAGTGGACGGCCAGCCGCTCGACGCGCGCTACCACGCTGTGGAGCTGGCGCCGGGCGAGCACGTCTTCGTGGTCGACTGTCGTCTGCGAGAGACGCAGACGACGTCGCGTCATGAGGTGTCTGCCTCCGTAGCACCGGGCGTTCGCTACGGTTTCACAGCAGAAGTTGCGCCTGGGATGCGCGGTTGTGACTCCGTACAGCTGCAGTCTCGAAACTGACGCGACGCGCAAGACATCCCATCGTACGATTGAGCCTTGTCGGCATAACGTGCATAGCTGCCTATAATGATTCGCGTGTTTTCAATCCGATCGACAATCGTAGGACTCTTGCTGGCGGTCATTGCCGGCGCCAGTTCGCCCGCATGGTCCGAAGCAGCCGTCGTTGCTGCGGCCGTCGCGGGTACGCGCGACGCGGGCTTGCCCGTCGCCGACAAGGTGCTGGTGCGCAAAGCAGAGCGGCGCCTGTATCTGATGCACAAGGGCGAAGTGCTGCGTACCTATCGCATTCAACTCGGCCTTGCCCCGTTGGGCCAGAAGGAACAGGAAGGCGACTTCCGCACGCCGGAAGGTCGCTATCGTCTGGTTCGCCGCAATGCCAACAGCGACTACTTCCTCTCGATGCAAGTCTCCTATCCGAATGACCAGGACCTTGCCCGCGCGCGCGTGCGGGGTGTGCCGCCAGGCGGCGCGATCATGATCCACGGCCTGCCGAACGTGCCGAAGAAAACGCTCGATTACTACGAGAAGGTCGATTGGACCGACGGCTGCATCGCCGTATCCAACTCCGACATGGTGGAGATCTGGTTGATGACCCCGCTGGATACGCTGGTCGAGATTACGCCGTGAGTGAGCCATTACCGAACGCAGTCGTCACTCAAGTCGATCCGGACGATCAGGTCGATGCACGCGTCTCGCCGCTCGGTAGTCTCGAGAATCTCTCCCAGCGTGAAGTGCAGCAGCTGCTCTCGGCAGGGCAGGGCGGCATGTATGACCTGTTCCGCCGCTGTGCGCTCGCGGTGCTGTCGTCGGGGCACGAGTCGGACGATGCACGCGCGATCTTCGAGCGCTACAAAGACTTCGACATTCGACTCGGTCGCCAGGCGTGGGGTGTGAAGCTGGAGATCCGCCACGCGCCTGCGAGCGCGTTCGTCGACGGGCGCATGATCCGCGGCATCAAGGAGCATCTGTTCGCGGTCCTGCGCGACATCGTCTACATCCACGATGCCGTCATCGGCAGCGGCCGCTTCGATCTGCAGGATCCCGCGAGCATCACGAACGCTGTCTATCACATCCTGCGCAATGCGCGGATTCTGGATAACAAAGGTCGGCCGGACCTCGTCGTGTGCTGGGGCGGTCATTCGATCGGGCCTATCGAATACAACTATACGAAGCAGGTCGGTTATGAGCTCGGCTTGCGCGCGATGAACGTGTGCACCGGCTGCGGGCCGGGCGCGATGAAGGGCCCGATGAAGGGTGCCACCATCGGTCACTCGAAGCAGCGCATCCGCGATGGCCGCTACATCGGCATGACGGAGCCCGGCATCATCGCAGCCGAGCCGCCCAATCCGATCGTGAACCATCTCGTGATCATGCCGGACATCGAAAAGCGCCTCGAAGCGTTCGTGCGCACGGGTCACGGCATCATCGTTTTCCCGGGTGGTGTCGGCACGGCGGAGGAGATCCTCTATCTGCTCGGCATCCTGCTCGATCCGGAGAACGCGGCCCAACCGATGCCGGTCATCTTCACGGGACCGCCGTCCGCGGCGGAGTACTTCGGTCAGATCGATCACTTCATCGGCGCGACGCTGGGTGACAACGCACGCAAGCGCTATCGCATCATCATCGGCGATCCGGCCCAGGCCGCGCGCGAGATGGGCAAGGGGCTGGAGCACGTCCGCGAGTTTCGGCGCTCGCGCAGCGATGCGTACAACTTCAATTGGCTGCTGCGGATTCCGCCGGAGTTCCAGCGCCCCTTCGAGCCGACGCATGAAGCGATGGCGCAGCTGCAATTGCGCCGCGATCTGGAGCCACATCGACTTGCCGCGAACCTGCGCCGCGCGTTCTCGGGCATCGTGGCCGGTAACGTGAAAGAGCACGGGATTCGCGCGATCGAACAGCGCGGCCCGTTCGAGCTGCACGGTGATCGCGAGCTCATGCAGATGATGGACAACCTGCTGGCTGCATTCATCGCGCAGAAGCGCATGAAGCTCGTAGGCGAATACCATCCGTGTTATCGCCTGGTCGCATGAGCACGTTCGCACTCACGTACCGCTTCTCGCTGCCCAATGGCCGCGAGCGTGTATTTCCATTGCGGCTGGCGAACGACAGTGCGGAGTTGCCGGCCGCGCCGACCGAGAACGCCCCCGCGTGGACCAAGCTCGAATTTCACCAGTGCTCCGCCTGTCCCTTGTCGGCCGCGAAGGTGTCCCACTGTCCGGCGGCGCTACAGATGTCGGGACTGATCGATGAGTTCACGGATGTCGTGTCGTTCGACCAGGTGCGCGTTACGGTGGAAACCGAGGAGCGTTCGGTGTCGAGCACATTGCCGGCGCAGCAAGCGGTCGCGTCGTTCATGGGCGTGGTGATGGCTGCGAGCGGCTGTCCGCGCATTGCGGTATTCCGCCCGATGGCCCGCTTCCACCTGCCGTTCTCGAACGAGCACGAGACGGCCTACCGCGTCGCCACCATGTATCTATTGGCCCAGCATTTCGCAGCCATGGAAGGTGATACTCCGGATGTGCTGCTGCGTCGCTTGGAAGAGGTGTATCGAGGTATCCACGTTGTGAATCGCGGCATGGCGCAGCGGCTGCGCGCCGCAACGCGGCAGGATGCCATCGTCAATGCAGTGGTGTTGTTGGATGTGAATACATCTCTGATGCCGGCGACGATTCACGAGATTCTCAACGAGATGCGGCCGGCGTTCGCCGCCTTGCTCGAAGCCACACGCGCCAAACGGCCTGAGAAAACCACCGTCTGAGCCATTCGCCGCGCGTGCTTTGCGCGAGTGAGACACCGTTCCTCCGCTTCAGCGCGTGTCACTTGAACGTAATGCGCTGACGACTGCGATAGCCATCCCACTATCCGCACCCCAAGGGGTGCCTGTGAACCAGTTCCTCACGAGCCACCCGTGTGCTCATTACTTTGCACTGCAACGGCGCAGGAGTGTCACATGGGCGAGCAGAAGATCGATGAGTTTTCGGCGACTGGTGCGCACCGCGCATGGGTCGGCGAAGGCACGCAGCGGTCGACCGTGCGTGCAGGGGCAGATAAACGCGAGCCTTCGCGCGGCTGGTTGGAGCGTTCGACGCCTGCCAACCCGCGGCACGGAGCGATCACGCGTTCGCTGTACAGCTGGTCCAACTACAAGAGCTGGACAGAGAAAGTGCGTAGCGACTGGAAGAAGGACGATAAGGACAAGGGCGGCAAGTAGCCCTTAGCCAAACGCGGGTGCCGGCTCGTCGTCCTCGAGTGCGGGTAGCGACAGACGCGGTTGCGCTCCCGTCGTCGCGGTGCCCTGAAACGCATTGCCCACCGGATGAGTCCCCGTCGTTCCGGTAGAGAACACCGAAGGGCCGGCCGCAACCGGCGGCCGCTGTGCCAACCACCCCACAAGCGGTGCCCACTGCTCGATATCCTCCCGCACCAGGTACGACTTCATTTCGAACAGACCCGTGCCGGTTTCCGATGCACGCACGTAGTTCTGCGAATCGCGCAACGTCGTGACCACAGGGATGTCGAGTGTCTGCAGGAAGCGCATCAACGAGCGATAGATGACGGTGTGACGTTTGACGCGATTGGCGATGACTGCGATGCGCTGATCTTCACGCCGCACCTTGGCGATCAACAGCAGATCCGAAATGCACTTGGCCGCCGCGTGAATGTCGATGTCGGACGGCAGCACGGGCACGAGAATCGCTGCTGCATTGCGGGTGAGGTCCGGTAGCCGTTGGGCTTCGACGGCCGCCGCCGTATCGACCACCAGACGCTGACATTCCATCGGCACGCGCATCGCAAACGTTCGCGTGACGCGCATGTTGCGCTCGTAGCCGGCGATGGCGTGGATGGCGGCTAGCCCTTTTGGACGTTTACTTAGCCAGCGCGTACTGGAACCTTGTGCGTCCATGTCCATCAATGCCGGCTTGAGCCCCTGCGCCGCGAAGTAGCCCGCGAGATTGGTGGCGATGGTGGTCTTGCCGGAGCCGCCCTTGGGGTTGAGAACGACGATCTTCTGCATGGGAACATCGGCCGGTTTAACGGAACATCCTAGTTGCCGACCTTACCAGCGAGGAGTAGGAATCTTTGTGACAGACCTCTCCGCTTCGGTCGAATACCACGATGTGAGTCGCCTCACGGCGCTCGCGCAGTCGCGTCTCTAGAGTCGCACCCGGCATGACGAGGTGGACGATGGAAGACCTGTTGCTGGCGCTGGACGAATTGGACGATGCAGTCGCTGCTGCGCGACATCTGGCACCGAGACTTCTGGGCTTCCTCGCCGCCCTGGTGCTGTTCGCACTCACTGTGCTGGGCTTTCTCATCCTGCCGAAAGTCACGCTCGCCGCAGCCGCGGTGCTGCTCTCGATCGTGCTGATCGATCGCGTCGGCCGCCGATTGCTGACGGACGCGAGCAGGCCAACTGGCTAGTTGGCGATCTGGCCAGCAGACCAGTTGACCAACCCGCGACCCGGCCATCTTGAAACCCTAGCCGCTTGCCCCTATAAGCCCGCTGCCCATGCGGGCACCAACATTCGTTGGCGTAGAACACGCGTTGCCGCATCCAGCGGCAGCGCCTCGATGCGTTTCAAGGAGCCTTGCACATGACCGCGGCGACAACCGAGACCTTGGGCTTTCAGACGGAAGTCAAACAGCTGCTACGGCTGATGATCCACTCGCTGTACAGCCACAAAGAGATCTTCCTGCGCGAGCTGATCTCGAATGCCTCCGACGCGCTGGACAAGTTGCGCTTCGAAGCGCTCGCGGCACCCGATCTGTATCAGGGCGACACCGACCTCAACATCACGATCGAAGCGGACGACAAGGGGCACACGATCACGATCACCGACAACGGCATCGGCATGTCGCGCCAGGAAGCCATCGAGCACCTGGGCACGATTGCCCGATCTGGCACCGCGGACTTCCTTGCCAAGCTGACGGGCGACCAGAAGAAGGATGCACAGCTGATCGGTCAGTTCGGCGTCGGCTTTTACTCGTCCTTCATCGTCGCCGATCGCGTGCAGGTGTACTCGCGCCGCGCGGGATTGGGCGCTGCGGAAGGCGTGCTCTGGGAATCCAGGGGCGACGGCGAATTCACCGTAAGCACGGTGGAGCTGCCGAACCGGGGCACGCGCATCGTGCTGCATCTCAAGGAAGGCGAGCACGAGTTCGCCGATGACTTCCGCATTCGCGCGCTCGTGCGCAAATACTCCGATCACATCGCCTTCGCCGTGCGCATGCGCAAGCAGGGGGAGAAAGAAGAAGGCTACGAGACGGTCAATCACGCGCAGGCGTTGTGGACGCGGCCGCGCAATGACCTCAAGGATGAGGACTATCGCGAGTTCTATCGCCACCTCACGCACGACTACACCGATCCGCTGACCTGGTCGCACGCGAAGGTCGAAGGCTCGAAGGAGTACACGACCCTGCTGTACATCCCGGCGCGCGCCCCGTTCGATTTGTGGCAGCGTGAAGCGCCGCGGGGCCTGAAGCTCTATGTACGGCGCGTGTTCATTCTCGATGATGCCGAGCAATTCCTGCCGCTCTATCTGCGCTTCGTCAAAGGCGTCATCGACTCGGCCGATCTGCCGCTCAACATCTCGCGCGAGATGCTGCAACAGGATGCGAGCATCGACAGCATCCGTAGCGGCTTGACGCGCCGTGTGCTCGATCTGCTGTCCAAGCTCGCGCAGGACGAACCGGACAAGTACAAGACGGTGTGGAAGGAGTTCGGTACGGTGCTCAAGGAAGGCCCCGGCGAAGACTTCGCGAATCGCGAGCGCATCGCCAAGCTGCTGCGCTTCGGCAGCACGCAGACCGAGGGCGACGCGCAGGAAGTTTCGCTCGACGATTACATCGCGCGTATGAAGCCCGGCCAGGAGCAGGTCTTCTTCCTGGTCGCCGACGGCCACAACGCGGCGCGCTCGAGCCCGCACCTGGAGAAGCTCAAGCAGAAGGGCATCGAAGTGTTGCTGCTCTGGGATCGCATCGATGAGTGGTTGATGGATCACTTGCGCGAATACTCCGGCAAACAGTTCCGCAACATCGCCAAGGGCGAGCTGAATCTTGCGGCGGTTGAAACGGAAGAGGAGAAGAAGCAACAGGAAGCGCTGTCGAAGGATCACGTGGAGTTGATTGCGCGGCTGAAGAAGGCCCTGGGCGATCGCGTGACCGATGTGAAGGTCACATCGCGCCTGGTCGACTCGGCCGCATGTCTGGTCCTCGGCGAGCACGACATGAGCTTCCACTTGCGTCGCTTGCTGGAAGCCGCGGGTCAGAAAGCGCCGCCGACCAAGCCTGTGTTGGAGGTCAACCCGCAACATCCGCTGGTGCAGCGACTCGCGCAGACGAGCGCGGACAACACATTCGAAGAGCTCGGCTTGCTCATCTTCGAGCAGGCGACTTTGAGCGAGGGTGGACAGCTGCAAGACCCTGCCGCCTTCGTTCAGCGCTTGAACCGATTGCTGTTGTCCATGGCGTGACGCTCGCCGGTGTCAGGTGACTCTCCACTGCACCTGACACTGGATACCTACACGGAACAGGAACCCTGCCGAGCGCGACGCGTTTGGCTCGATGATGAGCGCAGAACTGCCTGCGCTCCCACAGTGTGGGGCCATTCATGCGAGCAGTCGCGCACGCGGATGCAACGCTATTTCGCACCGGAGTCAATTGTTGGCGAATCGCGCATGCCGATCGCGTCGGCATGCTCGTGGACGGCGAGTTGTATTTCCGGGCGTTGTTCGACGCGATCTGTCAGGCCCAGCGCTCCATCCTGATCTGCGGCTGGGATTTCCACAGCCAGACCAAGCTGCTCAGTGATGACGTCGAGTCGCACGGCTGGCCGCGCGAGCTTGGCGAGTTGTTGAATGCACTCGCGCGCAAGCGGCGCATGCTGCACGTCTACATCCTCGGCTGGGACTATCCCATGATCTTCGGGCTGGATCGCGAGTGGCCCAGCGTCATGGGCACCGGCTGGAAGCCGCGACGACGCGTCCATCTCAGGTACGACAACACGCATCCTGTGGGCGGCTCGCATCACCAGAAGCTGGTCGTGATCGACGATTCGATTGCGTTTTGCGGCGGTATCGACCTCACCTGCAAGCGCTGGGACACGTGTTCTCATGCGCCGACAGACGAGCGGCGCACGGCAAGCGGCGTTCCCTACCCACCCTTCCACGACATGATGTTCGCTGTCGATGGCGAAGCGGCGCGAGCACTCGGTGAGCTCGTGCGTACGCGGTGGTTGAAGGCAACGGGCGAGCCGGTTCGCAGTCTGCCCATGGCGGGGCGCCTGTGGCCCGCGTGGCTGAAGCCGCAGGTGGTGAATGCCCGCCTCGCGATATCGCGCACGATGCCACCCACGAACGGCGACCGCGGCGTGCATGAAGTGGAGGCCATGTACGTGGACCTCGTGCGCGCGGCCAAGCGCTGCATCTACATCGAGAATCAGTACTTCACGGCGAACAGGGTCGGCGATGCGCTGGCGACGCGACTGCAAGAGGTCGATGGACCTGAAGTGATCGTCGTGCTGCGGCGTCTGAGCCATGGTTGGCTCGAAGAGCTGACGATGCAGACGTTGCGCACGCGCTTGATTCAACAGCTGCGCGCAGCCGACAAGTACAACCGGTTGCGCGTGTTCTATCCGCATGTGGAAGGGTTGCAGGAAGGCACCTGCGTCGATGTGCACGCCAAGATGATGATCGTGGACGATGAATGGCTGCGGATCGGCTCTGCGAATCTCGCCAATCGTTCGATGGGCCTGGATAGCGAATGCGATCTCACGCTCGAAGCGGGCAGCGATGCCCGCAAGCGCGAGGCGATCCGAACCTTTCGCGCAGAGCTGCTCGCCGAGCATCTGGGTTCGTCGCCAGACACCGTGCTCACCGAGATCGGTCAGCAAGGGTCCGTGCGCTGGGCCGTCGATACGGTGCAGGGCGGTGAGCGAACGTTGAAGCCACTGGAGCCGTTGCCCGACGTCTCGCCCACTGTGTTGGAAGTCGTAGGCGTCGCCGATCCAGAGCGTCCGGTGGAGATGCAGAATCTGACCTCCTTCTTCTCGGCACGAGAAGACGCCGCGCCAGAGTCGGGTGGCGTGTGGCGCGTGCTCGGCGTTGCGCTGTTGTGCATCTCGCTCGCGGCCATGTGGCAGATCACGCCGTTGTCGCGTTTCGCCGATCCGGATTGGATCACGCAGTGGGCCACTGATTTCGGCAGTCGCTGGTGGGCCCCGATCCTGCTGACGGCCATCTACGTACCGGCCTCTCTGGTGTTGTTTCCGCGCCCGCTGCTCACGATGCTCGGTGTGATGTCGTTCGGCCCCTGGAGCGCGTTCACCATTGCGATGACGGGCATGTTGATTGCTGCCTGGGGCACCTATGTCGCAGGCAGGCAGTTCGATCGTCATACGGTGCGCCGAGTCGGCGGCCAAAGAGTGGCGCGCATGGCCCGTGTGTTGCGGGAGCGCGGGTTGATAGCGGTGACCGCACTGCGGCTGGTGCCCATAGCACCCTACGCGGTCGAGGGCATCGTGGCCGGCGCTATTCGTCTACGCTTGCGCGACTTCATTCTGGGCACGGCCATCGGCATCTTTCCTGGCGTGTTCGCTGCGACGCTGTTCGGCGATCAGCTGCATGCGGCACTGGAAGATCCGCACGCGATGAACTACTGGTTGCTTGCCGGGTTGGTGTTGTTCCTCGCTTGTTGTATCTGGGCAGTGCGGCGTTGGTTGATCAAGACGCAGCGGGAAATCGCCGAGGGTCGTGCACACGCACGTGCAGTGGAACACGATGAGCACCGCGTTCCTGCAGCGTGATCGGAACCGGCTCGTGCACGCGCTGCTCAAGCCCTTCGGTGTCGCCTCTTACAACATTCATCGCTGCATCGGCATGGACGGCCAGAAGGATGCGGCGCGCATCTGTCGTGTGTTGCACGAACTGAAATGCGATCTCATCGCGCTGCAGGAAGTGGACAACCAGCCGGGCGAGCACAAGGAGTCGATGCAGCTGGACTTTCTAGCGCACGAGACGGGCATGCAGGCGGTGGCCGGACTGCGCATCATCTGGCACACGGGCGAATACGGGAATGCGTTGCTCACGCGCTTCAAACCGCTGAGCGTGCAGCGACACGACCTGAGCTACTCGTGGTACGAACCGCGTGGCGCGCTCGATGTGGAACTCGACGTGCATGGCACGTGTGTCCGCGTGATCGCAGCGCATCTCGGTCTGCGCTCGCGCGAGCGGAACTTTCAATGGCGCAAGCTGCTGGCGGCGATTGCCTCCGGTCCGCTCGATCTGCCCGTCATCTTGTTGGGCGACATGAACGAGTGGTACTCGCGCTCCGGCAACCTCAACGCCGTGCATGGCGTGTTCGGCGAGCCGCCGGCGCCGAAGGAGTTTCCGACGTTCTGGCCCCTGTTGGCACTGTCGCGCGTGTGGGTGCGGCCACGCGGAGCTCTCTTGCAGGCCTCGGCGCATCGCACTCCGCTCTCGCGCAAAGCGTCAGATCATCTGCCGATCAAGGCGATGGTGGATCCGAACCTGCTGCGAGCACCGCTGATGGATCAGCGGCTGAGTATCAAAGGTGTGCAGCGCGAGTTGGAGACGAGTACTTAGTTGCCCCCACCTAGCCCCTGATGCCGATGAACTGCAAGAACTCCGCACGGGTCCGCGCATCCTCCCGGAACCCGCCCAGCATCGTGCTCGTGATCATCGAGACACCGCGCTTGTGAACGCCGCGAGTCGTCATGCACTGGTGCACGGCATCGATGACAACGCCCACACCACGCGGTTTGAGCACGTCGTTGATGCAGCCTGCGATCTCCGCGGTGAGTTTCTCTTGCACCTGAAATCGCCGGGCGTATCCGTTCACCACACGCGCGAGCTTGCTGATGCCGACGACCTTGTTGGTGGGCAGATAGCCGACGTGAGCGCGGCCGATGATCGGCGCCATGTGATGCTCGCAATGCGATTCGAATTCGATGTCCCGCAGCACGATCATCTCATCGTAGCCTGCGACTTCCTCGAAGGTTCGGCGCAAGTACTCTGCTGGGTCGGCGGCGTAGCCAGAGAACCAATCGCGATAGGCCTTCACGACGCGACCCGGCGTATCGCGCAACCCTTCCCGCTGTGGATTTTCGCCCGCCCAGAGCAACAGGGTGCGGACCGCTTCTTCGGCGTCCGTTTGAGTGACTTTGCGTTCGGTCATGGGGGTCCTTCAGCGCAGGACTTCTTCGAGGAAGTTGATGAGGGTGTGCCACGAGCGGCGATCGGCTTCTTCCTTGTACAGCATGCCGGACGCCGAATCCTTGGCTTGGGGATTCGTGAAAGCGTGCGACGTGCCACCGTACACGTGGACCTGCCAATCCGCCTTTGCCTGGGTGAGCTCCTTCTCCAGCGCCACGACATCCTCGACGGGGGCCATGGGATCGTCATTGCCATGCAGAACGAGCACCTTGGCCTTGATCTTGGCTTGCGCCGTCGGCGCGGGCGGTTTCAGCAATCCATGGAAGCTCACGACGCCGCGCACGTCCGCGCCACTGCGCGCCAGATCGAGCACGCACATCCCGCCGAAGCAAAAGCCCATGGCGGCGACGCGGTTCTTGTCGACTTGCGGTTGCGCGCGCACGGCGGTCAATGCGGCTTGAATGCGCCGAGCCATGAGAGTGCGGTCCTGCACGAACGGCATGATCAACTGCGTGTTCTCATCGTTGTTCGCGCCGCGCTTGCCGTTACCGAACATGTCCAAAGCGAAGCACGCATACCCGTGCCAAGCGAGGCGCCGGGCTTTGCGCTCCTCGAATTCGCCGCGTCCGGCCCACGTATGGCTGATCAAGATCGCGGGTTGCGGTGCTGCGAAGGCATCGTCATAGCAATAGAACCCCTTGCAGGCGACCTCGCCATCCCGGTACTCGACGATCTTCTCTTGCAGTGCCATGGCCATTCCTCAGTGCTGCGCGGACGGTAAGGCTAGCACTTCGCGCGATGAGCGGGACGTGGCCCGGGCCTTAGCAGGCTGTTTTTCAACAGCCTGCTAACGCTGGAGCATCCCCGACGGCGCGGTTACCATCCGTCGCGGAAGGGGAGCGAGAACAATGTCCAAGATGATTGCTGCCGCAGGCCTGGTCATGGCATTTGCGGCGCAGGCCGAAGTCACCAACACCTCGGAGCACGGATTCACGGTGCGTCAGCGTGCAGATTTGAATGCCCCGCCGACGACCGTCTGGGCTGCGTTGACCGACATCGCACGGTGGTGGGAGCCGCAGCACACGTATTCCAACGATGCGCGCAATTTGAGCCTCGATCCGGTCGTGGGCGGTTGCTTCTGCGAGAAGCTCGGTCTGTATGGCGGCATCGAACACATGCGCGTGCTCTATGCTGAGCCGGTGAAACATCTGCGGCTGAATGGCGCCTTGGGGCCGCTGCAGGAGCTGGCGGTGACAGGACGCATGACGTGGGACATCGCACCCACTGCCACGGGAGCTCAGATCACGATGACATACGTGGTCGGTGGCTATGCGGCGCGGCCGTTGAGCGATCTCGCGCCGATCGTCGATGAAGTGTTGGCCGTTCAAGTCGAGCGACTCGCGCGTCTGATCAACAGCGGCACTCCCGACAAACCGAAGTAATGCTCCACGGCCCTGTCGGAACTGTGCTTTCAGGCGTCGCGTTACATGTCGGATTCCCTATTCGTTAGCGAATCGAAAGGGTCAGCCTCATGCATGCAAACAGATGGGTCGCACTCGTGTTCAGCTCGGCGCTGGCAGCGTGCTCGACCGTGCAAACGACTAATCCAGGCGCCATCGGTGTCGAGCGCAAGCAGATGATGCTCGTCTCCGAAAGCGACGTGGAGAAGGGAGCCGAGCAGGCCTATGCCCAGGAGCTGGACAAGGCGAAACAAGCGGGTGCGCTGAACAAGGATTCGAAGCAGGTCCAGCGCGTGCGCACCATCGCGCAGCGGCTGATTCCGCAGACGATGGTCTTCCGACCCGATGCTGCGAAGTGGAATTGGGAGGTCAATGTCCAGACATCGGACGACGTGAATGCGTACTGCATGCCCGGCGGCAAGATCATGGTGTACACCGGGCTCATCGAGAAACTGCAAGCGAGCGATGCGGAGTTGTCTGCGGTTATCGGGCACGAGATGGCGCACGCGTTGCGCGAACACACGCGGGAACGTGTTTCGCGTGCCTATGCCGAGCAACTGGCGTTGGCAGGCGTTGCCGCCGTCACGGGTGCAGGCGGAGGCGTGATGCAGCTGGCCAGCCAGGTGACAGAGGTGACGTTTCAGCTGCCGCATAGCCGCGAACAAGAGTCTGAAGCCGATCGCATCGGTCTGGAGCTGATGGCGCGCGCCGGCTTTGACCCGAATGCTGCGGTGACCCTGTGGCAGAAGATGGCTAAGGTTGGCGGGGGCGGCGGACCCGAATTCCTTAGCACGCATCCATCCAGCGGCTCGCGCGAGAAACAGCTGGAGGCCGACATTCCCCGTGTGCTGCCGCTCTATCAGGCGGCGGCGAAGAGTTCTCGCTAGCGAGTAGCCAACACGACGGCGGCAATCGCAATCCCTGCGGCCACCGCCAGGGCGATGCCAAGCCATATCTGCCGGCGACGCATGATTAGCAGCACCTGGGAGAACTGCGAGAGCTGCTCTGCCATCTGATTCACGAGCTCCGCCTGGCGCCGCTCGTTGTCCTCCAGCCTTGCGATGCGGTGCGCCAGCTCATCGTGAGACGCATTGCGCGTGTCGATCGGCGGCTCGCGCTGGGTACGCGCAATGAGCTCCCGCGACACCTGCACGATGGACGGCATCCATTTGACTATCTGCATCCAGGGTATGGCCATCGCTTGAGTCCTTCAGTGTTCGGGCTCGATTGCTGCAAACTCGACTGTTGCAAATGAAAGGGCCCCGCAGCTCACGCCACGGGGCCCCTATCTCACCTATTCGGCGTGCTTAGATCAAGCGCGCCACGATGCCGTGAGTTCCTTAGCGCTCCTATGAGGTGGGATCGGACGCGGACGGAGGTGTGGTGGCACTCGAGGCCGACTTGAACTCCGTCTTGTTCAGGTAACCATCGCCGTTCGCATCAGCCGAAGCGAAGCTGTCGGACAGCATCTTGTCGCCTTGCGCTTCGGACTTGCTGATCTGCTGGTCCGCGTTCTTGTCCAGCGACTCGAACGTGGTGGCGTGTTGCTGATCACCTGCCATCAGGGCCGTCGAGAACAATCCGGCCGCAAGCAAGGCCACTGCTTTGTCCATCATCGATGTACGCATGGTGCTCTCCTCCAATGTTGGCTTAGATGCGCCGAGCGTTGCTGACGCGGTGGGGTAACGCGAAGTCAAAACACGAGTTCCGATGTTTGTGTGCGCGTCGGACTGCGGAGACACGAGATCCGCGGAGGGGACCGTTATCGATCCAGTACGCGTGCGTTGATGCTCAGCGCGTGACGGAATTGGCGCACAGCACGCGGCGAAGGCGGCGTACGCGGTCACTGCATGTGCATGCGCGAGGCTTGCTGCGCCAACGCATGACTGCGCAACAGCTGAGCGTGCGTGCGGATCGCGTCGATCTCCGTCGCGGCCAACTCACGCGCACCCGCAACGGCTCGTTGCACGCGCCCTTGATCATCGAGCTCGATCAACGTGGCTTCTCCCGTGGGCTCTGCATGCGTGTATTTCAGAAGCCTTGCGCCGTGATAGTGATATTCGGAAACTGCGCCGTTTGCGGCGCCGGCGCTCTCCTTGATTTCCGTGAGCTGCGGGCCATCGAAGTAGGCGCTGTATTGTGTGCGCTTGCCGCCGGCAGCGATCTGCGTCGTCAAGGTGGGGCGACGGTCCAAGTCCGGTGCAACTTCCGCGGTGTTAGGAGTTGG
>JBEVDW010000332.1:0-3081 GCA_040513115.1 Steroidobacteraceae bacterium
CTCCCGCACGATGCGCCCTGCCAGCGTACGCAATGCCGCGATCTCACGCTCCCGGGCGTAACCGTTTTCAACGGGAATGCGCTTCAGCTCGGCTTGATATTGGTCCGCGGAGGCGCGCAGTGGGCCTGCAGGCACGCTGCGCAACGACTCATCGATGAGTTGCCGAAACTCCGGCGCCAGCTGTTCGGCGATGGCGGGGAGCACCGAAATATCGGCGACCAGATACTGCAGGACCAGCCGCGACAGCGTCGCCCGTTCGATCGCGTCCGCCGACTTCAATTCCGGAATGATGCGAAGCGTCAGCTCATCGCCAATGGCCCGCATGAGCAAAGCGCCACTGTCTGACATGCCTGTGGTCCTGTGCGATCGACGGGACGCCGGATGTTACACGGCGCGTCAGTAAGTCAGCAAACGATGTGCCTGACCCGTCAGGCCGCCAGCAGTTTCTGCAAGGCGGGCCGCGACAGACAGCGCTTCAACCACGCGTCGGTGTGCGGGATCTCGGCGAAGCTGAGCTTGAATGCGACCATCGTGTTCACGACCATGGCCACGTTCAGATCGGCCAAGGTGAAATCAGAGCTCGGCAGCAGGTATTTGTTCTTGGCCAAGTGCGGCTCAAGCACCGTGCTCGCGGCCTTCAGCGCTTCGGCGCGCCAGCCCTCGATGCGGCTCTTGTCGATCTCTTGCTCGGCGCGGCGGCCTTCGCGGAAGGCGGCAACGAGCGGCGGCTCGAGCTCGGTCACGGCCCATGAGGACCATTGGATGACTTTAGCGACCCCCTGCGGATTATTGGGCCACAGCGCGCCGGGATGCTTGCTGGCCAGATACGCGTTGATTGCAATCGTTTCGCTCACCACGAAATCGCCGTCCACCAATGTCGGAATCTTTGCCGCGGAATTGAGCGCGAGGTACTCGGGCGTTCGCACCTCATCGGTATTCTGTTTGAGCGGTACGCTTCGATACTTGAGGCCGAGCTCTTCCATGACCCACATGCAGCGCAGGGCACGAGAAGCTTTTTGACCGTAGAGAGTGAGCCCGTCGGAAGTCGTCATGGTGATCCCCTGTAATCGATCCCAGGATAATTCGGACACGTGTGGCCGCGTTCAAACTTCCGGGCAAATTCCCCTCCCGGCAAGCCGCTGCGCTGGCATATGACGCGCTAGCGTATAACATACGCTATACAGAGCTGCGGTGCGGCTCGGGCAACGCGTTGGGGGAGATGTTTTTATGTCACCGACCCCCATGATGCGACAGGCCCTTCCGGGTGCGAACTAGAGGACCTTTTCGGTATGAGCGGATCCAAGAAGCGCGTGCGTCTCTGCGCGACTGACGATGTCGATGCGGGTGCGATGTTGCAGGTGACGCCTGCGGGCATGCAGGCCCTGTGTGTGTATCACGTCGACGACGAGTTCTATTGCACGCAGGACCTGTGCACGCACGGCAACGCCTCGCTCGGTGACGAAGGCGATCTGGAAGGGCACATCGTCGAGTGCAGCTGGCATGAAGGAAAATTCGATATCCGCACGGGCGAGCCGTGTGCGCTGCCCTGCACGGAACCGCTCAAGACGTATCCCGTCGTCGTCGAAGGCGGAGAGGTCTTCATCGAGGTCGACGGAGAATAGGTTTCCGCGTTCCAATTCAGGCGCCGCTGAATTTCGGTTTGCGCTTCTCCAGAAAGGCACGGATGCCTTCGCTCCAGTCGCTCGTGTTGGCCGATGCCGCATAGCTCTCCGCTTCCACTTCATTCCTGATCAGGCCGTACGCTCGGGTCGGACCCGAGGCGAGGCGCGTCGCCAGCTTGGCCGTCTCCGCCTCGAACTCCGCCGCGGGGACGACAAAGTTCACGAGCCCGAGGCGCTGTGCTTCGGCGGCACTGATGCGCTCGCCGAGCAGTGCCAATTCCATCGTCTTGCGCACGCCGATGATTCGCGGCAGGAAGTACGTCGTCATTCCGTCGCATGCACCGCCATGCAGCATGTGCGGCACGAAGAAGTAGGCGGAGTCCGCAATGAGCAGATCGCATGCCGTAGCCAGTCCCACCGCTGCACCGGCAATCGCACCCTGTACGCTCACGACTACGGGCTTGTTCAAACGACGAAGCACTCGAATTAAGACGTTGTACTGGTTCAAAGGCATGGATCGATGTCGGCGCGGCTATTGCAATGCCCGGTGACGTTGAGTAAGCATGTGAACGATATTCATCCGCTACGATCCTCCACACGGGCACTGGTGCTGCATGCAAATCACTAACGGGATTGGGTTCGACATCGAAGGGCACATCGCGCGCATCACGCTCAGTCGTCCTGAGTCGCTGAATGCAATCGATCACGAAATGCACGACGAGATCCTGCAGGTGCTCCTGCGAGTGCGTGGCATGACCGACGTACGCACGGTAGTGCTTGCATCCACGGGCAAGGCATTTTCGGCAGGCGGAGACCTCGACGAGATCAAGCGCATACAGGGGGACGCAGCTCTGCGCGCCGCCATGTGTGACGGCGGGCAGCGCATCATTCATGCGCTGATCGACATCCCCGTGCCGGTCGTCGTCGCGATGCAAGGTGATGCGATGGGCTTAGGTGCCTCGATCGCTCTAGGCGGTGACATCATCGTTGCCAGCAAGACGGCGCGCATCGCAGATCCCCACGTGAAGGTGGGCCTCGTTGCCGGTGACGGCGGCTGTCTGTTCTGGCCCGCGGCGATGGGCATGAATCGCGCGAAACGCTACTTGCTCACCGGCGATCTGCTTTCGACTGAGGAAGCATGGCGCATGGGACTCGTCACCGATCTCGTCGACACGCCGGAAGAGACGGTGCCCGCTGCGCAAAAGATTGCCGAGCGCATTGCGGGATTGCCGCCGATCGCAGTCCGCGGCACGAAGCAGTCACTCAATGCGCTGCTCAAGGCACGCGCGCGCGAGACGTTCGATCTGTCGATGGCCTATGAATACCAGGCCGGCGGCTCGGAGGACGTGCTCGAAGCCGTGGCAGCATTCAAAGAGCGCCGTAAACCCGTTTACCGCAATCGCTGACCGCGTCGGAGCGCAAGTCCGCTATGCATCCGCGCGAGCTTGCGGCCAGCGTT
>JBEVDW010000333.1:0-11335 GCA_040513115.1 Steroidobacteraceae bacterium
CGCTTCGCCGAGATAGTCCTCAGCGGTCTTCTTCATCTTCTGGAGCACGCGGGCGGAGATCTCCGGCGGAGCCATCTTCTTACCCTGGCCCTCGACCCAGGCATCGCCGTTGTCGGCCTTCACGATCTTGTACGGCACCATGCCGATGTCCTTCTGCACGACGGCATCGTCGAACTTGCGGCCGATGAGTCGCTTGATTGCAAAGAGCGTGTTCTGCGGATTGGTGACGGCCTGGCGCTTGGCGGACTGTCCAACGAGCACCTCGCTATCCTTGGTGAATGCGACGATAGACGGGGTCGTGCGATCACCTTCGCTGTTCTCGATCACCCGCGGCTTGCCGCCTTCCATGATCGCGACGCACGAGTTCGTCGTGCCGAGATCGATGCCGATGACTTTACCCATGGCCAAACTCCTGAATGAATCTGCAAATAACGAAAAACTTGCGCTGTTCTATGCGGTCGGCGCGAGGTGTTTCAAGCGCGTATTGCGGCGAAACCTGCGGCTCATCAGCTGACCGGCGCCCGAGCGACGATCACCCGCGCCGGACGCAGCAGGCGACCATTCAGCCGATAGCCCTTCTGAACGACTTGCAGCACGTTGTTGGGCGGAACCTCACTCGACTCCTGCATGACCATGGCCTCGTGCAGCTCCGGATTAAACGGCTGGCCGGCAGGATCGATTTCCTCGACCCCGGACTTCTCGAACGCCTTGGCGAGCAGCTTCAAAGTGGCCTCCGAACCTTGGAGGAGACTTTTCGAATCCGTCTGCGGTCCATTGGACAGGGCCAGCTCCAGGCTGTCCTTGACCCCGACCAACTCACCCGCGAAGCGCTCCAGCGCAAACTTGTGCGCCTGCTCGACATCGCGCGCCGCGCGCTTGCGAACGTTCTCCAATTCGGCGAGCGCTCTGTAGTACAAATCCTTGTTCTCCGCGGCCCGCGCCTCTGCCTCGGCGAGAGCCTGCTGCAATCCCTCGGGGTCGACGGGGGGCGCTCCATTCTGTGCACTGGCTTGCGGCGGCTGTTGTGGCTGTTCACTCATGCTTTCTGTCACTCCGTAGTTCGCTTCTGTCATCGCACCACCAATGGACAACAGGTGGCCCTGGGCACGTGCCCGCAGAGGCAAAGGCGGCGAGTCTGGGGTTTAGCTGCGAGAATTCAAGGCCGCGCCGAGTAGCTTGGCCGTGATATCGACGATCGGGATCACGCGCTCGTAGGCCATCCGGGTCGGGCCGATGACGCCCAACACGCCGACAACCTCCTTGTCCAGCGTGTACGGCGCGGTCACCACGCTGCAGTCATCCAGGATCGTGTAGCCCGATTCCTGACCGATGAAGATCTGAACTCCGTCCGCTCGCAGGCTTTGATCCAGCAGATGCAGGATGTCGCGCTGCTGCGTAAACGCCTCGAAGAGTCGACGCAACTTCTCCACGTTCGAGAGCTCAGCGAACTCCATCAGGTTCGTCTCGCCCGCGATCACGTATTCCCGACGATTGCTGTCTTGGGTCGGCACCATCACCTGCTGGGCGAGCATCACGGCGTCCAGCATCAGTTGATTCAACGTTTCGCGGGTCTCTTTGAACTGCGTGAGCAGATGTTCGCGCACGTCCGACAGTTCCTTGCCCCCGAATTCCTGGTTCAAGTAGTTGGAAGCACGGCGCAGCTCTTCGGCGCTGTAGTTCCGTTCCAGCTGCAGGATCCGGTTCTGCACTTCGCGCCCATTCACGATGAGAATGGCAAGCGCGCGATTGGCGGAGAGCGGTACGAATTCGATCTGCGTCAGTGCGGCATGGCTCTGCCGGGGAATCGTCACGACGCCGGCCAGACGGGTAACCGAAGACAACATCCGCGACGCCACCCCGACGAGTGCCTTGGGATCATCGGCATGCTGCCCCAGCAGCTGCTGAATCTCGTTGACCTTGCCGTCGTCCAGCGGCTGGAACTTGAGCAACGTGTCGACGAAGAAGCGGTAGCCCTTGTCGGTCGGAATGCGGCCCGCCGAGGTGTGCGGCGAGGCGACAAAGCCCAGCTCTTCGAGATCCGACATGACATTGCGGATCGTGGCGGCAGATAGCCGCAGGCCCAGGTCGCGGGACAGCGTGCGCGAACCCACCGGCTGTCCATCGCGGATGTAGTGCTCGACCAGCAACTTCAGCAGCTGCTGTGCCCGGTCGCTCAGGAGATCTTCGCCTACCTCGGCGCTCATGCGTCGTCGCTCTACATGTAATTACGGATTCAGGCCGCGAGAGCCAGCTCGAAGCTAGCATGGAGCAGTCGGCTGTCAAGCGTTACGCCAGCATACAGTCGAACGCTCGCCGTGCGAGCCCGCCTTCGCTAATGTGTCGTCCGGCATTCGACACTCCAAGACTGCAACTTATGTCCGCCCATTCGCCGCGCTTCCAACACGTTGCTCTCGTCGGACGAGGCGAGGATGCGCGCGTCGCGCAAACGCTACGCGTGATCGCAGGCCACCTGGTCCAGCAAGGCTGCAGCATTCTCGTTCAGCAGAGCTTGAATCTCGAGTTCGCCGTCGCCGTCGCCGCTCTCGATGACTCAGCCCTGATGGAGCGTGCGCAGCTGATCGTGGCCGTCGGCGGCGATGGCACGATGTTGCATGCAGCACGCACGGCGGCGCCCGCCCATATCCCCCTCTTGGGGGTCAATCATGGCCGCCTGGGGTTCCTTGCCGATATCGGGCCACATGAAGTGCTGGGTCGCCTGGATGAGGTCCTGGCAGGCCGCTACATCGAAGAGCGGCGCGGAATGATTCGGGCCTCGATCGAAGGACCGGCGCAAACAGCCAGCTGCGAGGCACTGAACGATGTCACCCTGCAAAAGTGGCAGACGGGCCGCATGCTCGACTTCGAGACCTACATCGACGGTCGCTATGTGAATTCGCACTTCGGTGACGGCCTGATCGTGGCCACCGCCACCGGCTCCACGGCCTATGCGCTGTCGTGTGGGGGACCGATCATGCATCCGACCCTCGACGCCTGGGTGCTCGCACCCGTTTGCCCGCATACGCTGTCGGATCGACCCATCGTGATCCGGGATACGTCGGTCGTCGAAATCCGCCTGTTCGCCCGCCCGGACTGCCAAGCACAGGTAACTTGCGATGGCGTGCCGATGGGCGAATTGACGGAGGAAGACCGCCTCGTGGTCCGCCACGCCGACACCTACCTCACTCTTCTTCACCCGGAAGACCACAGCTACTTCCGCGTCCTACGCTCGAAGCTGCGCTGGGGTCGTGGGGATCGAGCGCGCGACACGGACACGGAGCGCTAGATGCTGACGCACTTGCAGATTCGCGACTTCGCCATCATCGATCAATTGGAGCTGGAGCTTGGGGTGGGCATGACGGCACTCACGGGTGAGACGGGTGCCGGCAAATCCATTTGCGTCGATGCGTTGCTGCTCGTCACGGGTGCGAGAGCAGGATCGGAAGTGATCCGGCAAGCGTGTGAGCGTGCTGAGATCAGCGCCGTGTTCACGGTCGCTGGCAACAAACCAGCCCTGGAGTGGCTGCGTCAGCAAGAGATCGAGCACGACGGCGACTGCACCTTGCGGCGCGTGCTCACGGCCGATGGACGCTCGCGTGCCTGGATCAACGGGCAATCGATGCCGGTGCAGTCCTTGCGTCAACTCGGTGAGACGTTGCTCGATGTGCACGGGCAAATGGAATACCAATCGCTCATGCGCCGCGCCGCGCAACGCGAGCTACTGGATCGTCATGGCAAACACGATGACCTTGTGACAAGCGCGAGCGCTGCCTGGCGCGGCGTGGCGGATCTGCGCAGTCAGCGCGATCAGGCACAGGCGAATTCACAGGATCGCGCGGCGCGACTCGAGCTGCTCGAATATCACGTTCGTGAGCTCGAGGCTCTGGATCTCAAAGCGGGAGAATTCGATGGGCTGTCCGCCGAGCGGCTGCGCTTGTCGCAGAGCGGGCGCCTGGCAAACGGTTTGCGCGAAATCATCACCGTGCTGCGCGAAGCCGAAGACATCAACGTCGAGCGCGCGCTGTCTCGCGCGCTGAACACGGCTCGCAGCCTGGCCGCGATCGATCCGCAGTTGGCGCAGCTCTCCAAGCTGGCCGAAGAGGCGTTCATCACGGCGCGCGAAGCCGCGGACGAAGCTTCCCACCGGGAGTCGGCCCTCGAAGCCGATCCCTCGCGACAAGAGTGGGTGGAGAGCCGTCTCGCCGCCATCGAAGGTCTCGCGCGCAAACATCGGATCGAAGCCGCCGACGTGGCAGATTTACTCGGAGCGCTCAAGCAGGAGCTCACAAAGCTGCAATCGCTCGAACAGGACGCTGGCGAGCTCGACGCTCGGATCGAAGCCGCTGAGCGTGCATTCAAGACGGTTTGCACACGACTCACCCAAGCCCGCCTGGCCACCGCGAAGACACTCAGCGAGCGCGTGACGGCCCTGATGCAGCAGCTCGGCATGGGCGGCGGCCGTTTCGTCGTCCAGGTCGCCGCGCTCGATGCTGCGGACGCCGGCCAACAGGGTGCCGACGATATCGAGTTCCTGGTGACCACCAATGCAGGCCAGGCGCCGAAGCCGCTGGCCAAAGTGGCCTCGGGCGGCGAGTTATCGCGTATCAGCCTGGCCATCCAGGTGGCCGCTGTGGAGGTCGATGTTCTGCCGGTGCTCGTATTCGACGAGGTGGATGCCGGAGTCGGCGGCGCGGTCGCCGAGATCGTCGGCCATCAACTACGCACGTTGGGGGAGCGAGCGCAGGTGCTCTGCGTGACTCATTTGCCGCAGGTCGCCAGCCAGGCGCACGCGCAGATTCGCGCGACGAAGCTCAGCGATGGTCACACCACCCGCACGTCCCTGCATCGGTTGAACGCGCAAGAACGCGTCGAGGAAATTGCGCGCATGCTGGGCGGGCGCGAGATCACCGACAAAGCCCGCGCTCACGCGGCCGAGATGCTGGCGGTGCCGCAAAGCAAACCCAAGAAGCGCGCTCGGTCGGTCAGGATCTGAAAGGATTCGTCTCGTGCGGGCGAATGGGGCGCGCTTTCTTGTCGCGTGACGGACAGTTCGTGCGCTTGCAGTGCCCGTACAGGATCATCGCGTGATCCTTGATCTCGAACTGCATGTTGTTGGCGACCACCCGTTGCCGCTCTTCGATGCCGGCATCCATGAACTCTTCCACCTTGCCGCAATCCAGGCACACGATGTGGTCGTGATGCTGCCCTTCGTTCAACTCGAACACCGCCGTGGCACCTTCGAAATGGTGCCGCGTGACCAGCCCCGCCGCTTCGAACTGGGTCAGAACCCGATACACCGTCGCAAGTCCGATGTCCTCATGCGATTCGAGCAGATGCTTGTAGATGTCCTCGGCACTCATGTGCCGCGGCATGGCAGTGCCCAGAATTTCGAGAATCTTGAGGCGCGGTAACGTGACCTTCAGTCCCGCTTTGCGCAAATCGCTGGTTTCCATGGCTGCCTCTACCCGGCGCTGATCGTGCACTGCCGTTGCAGCGCCTTTTCAGTATCATGCCCGGAAGCGCGCACCCTTGAAACACTCGGACACCCACCGCCTGCAATGAAACTCATGACATTCCACCGCCAGAGCTCGCGTCCCTTGCGATTCTTGTTGCCGCTCGGGTTGCTGCTCCTGTCCGGCTGCGTGTATCGCATCCCGATCCAGCAGGGCAATTTCCTCGAAGCCAAGGACCTGGACCAGATCAACGTCGGCATGACGCGCAGCCAGGTGCGTTACTTGCTCGGCACACCCATGGTGGCGGATTCGTTCAACGATGCCCGCTGGGACTACATCTACTATCTGAAGCGGGGACGTATCGGGGAGCCGACACGGCGCCAGTTCATCGTGTTCTTCGATGGCGACAAGGTGGAGAAGATGGAACGCTCGGGTCAGTTCCCGACTGCCGAGGAAAAAAAGGCGAGCTAACGGCGACCGCGCCTCTCACGCTCTTCGGTCGCCCGCCGACGCCGTGCGTCTTTTGGATCGTTGACCAACTCTCGGAGCAATTCCACGCGGTCCCCCGCCGCGAGCACGTAGTCGGGCTCGACTTTGCGCCCGAACACTCCCAGGCTCACGGCGGTGCCAGCCAGTTCGGGGAATCGCTGTATTGCTCGCGACTGTTCCAGTAGCTGCAAGGCCGTCGTACCCGCAGGCACGCGGGCTTTATGGACGAACGCACGTTCCGGCCATGCGCAGACCAGCTGCACCTGGATCGAGTCACTTGCCGTCATACAGCTCGCGCGCGCGCTGCACGAAGGCGTCGACGAGCTGGCTGCAGAGCTTCTCGAAGCTCTTGCCGAGCAGCATGTTCGCCAAGGCATGTGTGAATTCGAACTGCATCTGCAAACCCACCTTGGCGCCGCGATCCTGGATCGGAACGAAGGTCCACACACCATGCAGTGTCTTGAACGGCCCATCGACGAGATCCATCTCGATGCGCTCCGAGGGCGAGAGTGTCACGCGAGTCGTCAGGTGCTCATGGATGCCCGCACGCTGCATCTCCAACCGTCCGATGACGTAACCCTCGCCCCGCTCGAGAACCTGGACACTACTCACCCACGGAACGAACTGCGGATAGCGGGCGAAATCCTCTACGAGCGCGAACATTTGTGCAGGCGAATAGGGCACGAGTGCCGTGCGCGTGATCTCACGCATGAGCTGACATTCCGCTATGGAGGCGGCGCAGTGTATCGGGATCCGCCGCGGCGATGCGTAGAATAGCCGCCCGCCCGCCCCACTGACGCTCATGGCCAAACAGAAAGCCGAAGCTCCCAGACCGCTCATCGTCGACAACCGCAAGGCTCGACACGAGTACTTCATCGAAGAAACGTATGAAGCCGGGCTGGTGCTGCAAGGATGGGAAGTGAAGAGCCTGCGCGCGGGGCGTGCGCAGATCAAAGAAGCCTATGTCTTCGTGAAAGATGGCGAGGCGTTTCTCTTCGGCGCTCACATCTCTGCCCTGCCTACGGCATCCACGCACGTCATTCCCGACCCGATCCGCACCCGCAAGCTCCTATTGAATCGCTCGGAGTTGGATCGGCTGGTGGGTGCGGTCGAACGTCGCGGCTATACGTTGGCTCCATTGGAGCTTTATTGGAAAAACGGCAAAGCCAAGCTGCGCATCGGGCTCGCAAAAGGCAAAAAGGATCATGACAAGCGCGCAACCGAGAAGGACCGCGATTGGCAGCGGGAGAAGTCGCGGTTGATGAAGCACAGGACGAGATAGGCTTGTTGGCCCACTGGTCTGCTGGCTTACTGGCCAGAGTCAGACGCCCAACCAACCGTTCTGGCCAACCGACCAGTTGACCAACTACCCAGTTGACCGCTTGCACTTTGCGTCCCCGCCCCTACACTACCTTCGCTTCTTGGGGGCGACCGGCTTCGACGTGGGTGGCGAAACTCCAGGTGCATGCCGAGTTGTAAGTAACTCGTAAAACTGCTTACAAACTTATAGTTGCAAACGACGACAACTACGCTCTGGCGGCTTAATCCCGCCTAACCCTCGCCTGGCATGTGCTTGTGCATCCAGATTCGAGGGACGCGCTCACAAGCTCGCGACTCCGGTGTGCTCCAGGCCGGGTTGCTAAAACGCGCTGCAGCTGGCCATGCGTCTTCCCTGCCTGTCGGGTAGCGTGTGGTGAGAACTAAAGACATGGCTACGCATGTAGATCTTGTAGCGTAGTGCCTACGGACGCGGGTTCGATTCCCGCCGCCTCCACCATCTTGCACGGCCCATTCGGCTGTGAGAACAGGGAAGTTCTACGGCAAATTACCTGTGAGCAAAGAACCGCTCACCCCCACCCGCTCTCGGTGATAGGTTTCCGGTCCACATGGACCTTCACCGCAAGCTCGAAATTCTTGCTGACGCTGCCAAGTACGATGCGTCGTGCGCTTCGAGCGGTACCAGCAAGCGTCATTCGCTGGGCGGGCGCGGTATCGGGTCGACCGAAGGGATGGGCATTTGCCATAGCTATGCACCCGATGGTCGCTGCATCTCGCTACTCAAAATCCTGCTGACGAACTTCTGCATCTTCGATTGCATGTATTGCGTGAATCGCTCGTCGAGCAACGTTGCCCGGGCGCGTTTCACCGTCGATGAAGTCGTGCAGCTGACCCTCGATTTCTACGCGCGCAATTACATCGAAGGGTTGTTTCTCAGCTCCGGCATCATTCGCGATGCCGATTACACGATGGAGCAGATGGTAGAAGTGGCGCGCCGTCTTCGGGATGAGCACGACTTTCGCGGCTACATCCATTTGAAGACCATTCCCGACGCGAGCGACGAGCTCACTGCGCTTGCGGGCCGGTATGCCGATCGCGTAAGCATCAATGTCGAATTGCCCACTGAGCAAGGGCTCTCTCGGCTCGCACCCGAGAAGGATGCGCAAACCATTCGCCGTTCGATGGCACAGCTCAGGCTGCGTATTGATGAAACGCTGGCCGAGCCCACTGCGCCGCGCTTTGCACCGGCTGGCCAGAGCACGCAGTTAATTGTTGGCGCCGACGACACGAGCGATGCCACGATCATTGGAAATAGCGCCGTGCTCTATGGCTCGTATCGATTGCGGCGCGTTTACTACTCTGCCTTCAGTCCCATTCCGGATTCATCGAAGCTCCTGCCGCTGCAAGCCGCGCCTCTGATTCGCGAACACCGGCTGTATCAAGCAGATTGGCTGATGCGCTTCTACGGCTTCGATTCGCAGGAGATCTTCGCGCACACCGACGGCATGCTCGACCTTGACATCGATCCGAAGCTGTCGTGGGCGCTGCACCATCGCGAGCAGTTCCCCGTTAACGTGAACACGGCCTCACGCGAGCAGCTCTTGCGTGTTCCGGGATTCGGCACCAAGTCCGTCGATCGCATTCTCAAAGCACGCAAAGTGCGGCGCATCCGGTTCGACGACCTCAAGCGTCTGCGCCTGCCGCTCAAGAAAATCGCACCGTTCATCGAGACACTGGATCACCGGCCGCGATCGAACGTATTGGACAGCCCACAGCTACGTCAGCACCTCGGGCATCAACCCGCTCAACTCAGCCTGTTGGCCGAGGTGTGATGCAAACGATCACGCTGCGCAGCGAGACGGATTTCGAAGGCTGGCGCAACGCTGCCCGCTCCTTGCTGCAGCAGCAAGTCGCACCGGATCAGGTGCATTGGCGCGTGACCGGCAGCGATGGCTCGTTGTTCGATGAACCCGATCGCGCAGTCGAACGCCCCACGCCCGCGACGTTCCGTGTCCCGCGTGAGTTCCTGCAGCTCGCACAGCGAGTCATCGTGCACCGCTCCCCGGAGCGGTTTGCCCTGCTCTACCGGTTGCTGTGGCGGCTGCAGGGCGAACCTCGCTTGCTATCGGTCGCAGTCGATGAAGATGTCGCGCGCGCCGTTGCAATGGCAAAGTCAGTGCGCCGCGACGTGCACAAGATGAAGGCCTTTGTTCGATTCCGCGAAGTGCCCGCCGATCGCGGCTCGGCATTCGTTGCCTGGTTCGAGCCCGAGCACCGCATCGTCGACGCCATAGCGCCATTCTTCATGCGTCGCTTCGCTGGACAGCGATGGTCGATTCTCACGCCGGAAAGCAGCGCGCATTGGGATGGAGAGCAGTTACGTTTCGGCCCAGGGGTTTCGCGCCGCGATGCGCCGCAGGGCGATGCGAAAGAAGATCTCTGGCGTCGTTATTACGCGAGCATCTTCAATCCGGCGCGGCTCAAAGTGTCGACGATGCGTTCGCAGATGCCGCAGAAGTACTGGCGCAATTTGCCGGAAAGCCAGCTGATTCCACGGCTCGTGTCGGAAGCCGAGCAACGCACTGCATCCATGATTGCCGCTGCACCGACTGGCGTGCGACGCGCCGGTCTTCGTCCCTCTCAACCGAACCAGCAACCGTCGACGGCATCGCTCGAAGAGCTGCGCATCTCAGCGCGCAGTTGTCGAGCCTGTCCACTCTGGGCAAATGCAACTCAGACAGTCTTCGGCGAGGGTCCGTCTGCCGCCCGGATTGCAATCGTGGGAGAGCAGCCCGGCGATCAGGAGGACTTGGCAGGCAGACCATTCGTAGGACCGGCCGGTCAGTTGCTCGATCGCGCACTCAAGCAAGCCGGCCTGCCGCGCAGCGCCGTGTATGTGACCAACGCGGTGAAGCACTTCAAGTACGAGTTGCGCGGCAAGCGCCGTCTACACAAAAAGCCGCTGGACGCCGAGATCGCCGCATGCCATGACTGGCTCGAGCGCGAGCTGGCGCAGATACAGCCCGACCTCGTCATCGCGCTCGGAGCGACGGCTGCGAGATCGATCACGGGCAAGACACTCGGCATCGAACGAAGCCGGGGCCACATCATTCATCGCGACGGTCAACCTGATCTGCTGATCACCGTTCACCCATCCTATCTGTTGCGCATACCCATCGAGAGACAAGATCAGGAGCTCGCGCGCTTCATCTCTGATCTCGAGCTCACACGCTCTTATCTCCACGCAGATTCGGAACCCGCCACACCCGATCTGCCGCCACCGCAAACACCTCGTCCCGAGGACCTGGCTCGATCTCCGCGCCGCCCGTAAAGCTGCCGAAGGACGGTAGTACGCCGAACTGCGGCGTGAACCAGAACGTCGGCAAGCGCATCCGTTCGCGTCCAGTTCGGATGCGGATTACCGGATGCGCGTGGCCGCACAGCACATAGCCGTGGAGTGAGTCGCCTGGATGATGCTGTCCGACAAACGGCGCAGCCAGCCATTGCGACTGCCACTGAATCGTCGTCAACTGCTGCCTCGCAGCGAGGCGATCATGGTTGCCGGCCACGACGATGAATTCGAGCTCCGCATGGGCTGCGCGCCACGCCATGAATAGCGGGATGAATTCCGAGCCGAACTGAGGCACCGCATGCACGAAGTCGCCCAACAGCACGACACGCTGCACGGCGTGCACCCGAATCAGCGCGGCAAGTCGATCGAGATCCGTCTGCGATGAGCCGGCAGGCACTGCAATACCCGAGCGTCGAAACACCTCGTCTTTCCCCAGATGCAAATCAGCCAGCAACAGAGTTGCAGTACGTGGCCACAGCAGCGCGTGTTCGGGCAGCAGCTCCACGTGCTCTCCCGCAAGCTCGATCGACTCACTCATGATCGGCTGCTCGTTCCAGGCTGGCGATCATGCGATCCATGCGATCGCGCCAGCTTTCGGTGGAAATGATCTGAGAGCGCAATCGATCGGCCCACAACGGAAATGCCAGGGGCGTCAGGTGTGGCACGGCATTCAGCACGAGTTTGCTTGCCTGCAGCGCCTGCAGCGTGCGCGCGAGTTCCGTCTCGGCCAGCTGCAGCTCGAATACTTCGCGCTCCGCCTGTTCGA
>JBEVDW010000334.1:0-7340 GCA_040513115.1 Steroidobacteraceae bacterium
ACCCGTGCTGCGCTATCGCGATGAAGCAGACGTCATCGCGCGTGCGAACGATTCCGAGTTCGGCTTGGGCGGCACCGTGTGGTCATCCAACCCGGAACGGGCGCTCGAAGTGGCGAAGCAGATCGACACCGGCATCGTGTGGATCAATGCTCACATGGCAATCGACCCGACGGTGTCCACGGGCGGTTGCAAGCAATCCGGCATGGGCGTGGAACTCGGCGTTGCAGGGTTGCTGGAGTTCACTCAGCGCCACATCGTGTTCGTAGCGAAGCAGTAGAAAAAACAACGATCCCCGGTGCGGGTGGTACGGCCACCCGCACCTTTTATCGGGCACCGGGCTTCGGTACGTGCCCCCTCCCCCCAGCGGTCCTTGTAAGGCTACGAATCGCGTTCTGCGTGCGATTCCCGATGCGTCTGGAATAGCGGAAAGAAGGCGCGATCGACACCCAAGAGGTGACGTGCCACCACGTCTTCCGCCAGGAACTCGACGATGGCACCGACGGTCACGCGTCCCGTCAGCAGCATCTCTTTCATTTTCCTCGCACGTCGCAGCAGCCCTTGGTGTGCACGGCGATGCTCTTCCAATTCCGGGTAGCGCAAGCGCGCGAGCATTTCCTCTTCTTCTTTGAAGTGTGTCTCGAGGTGCTCAAGCAACTGAGTCAATGCCGCGCTCAACACCACGGTGTTTGCCGATGCGCGCAGCGATGCATCGATGAGCTTGTTCGCTAGACGAAATAGCTCGCGATGCTCATCGTCCATCTGCGCGTGGCCGCAGTCGTATTCTTGTTCCCAGATGAGACGCTGCAAGTGGCCGTTGTGCATCCATGCTTCCGAGTCACCGCGGCGATCGACAACGACCCGATTGCGACCGGAATTCTTGGCAGCATAGAGAGCCGCATCAAGGCGCTCGAACCAGCGGTCCATGTCTTCTTTGCCATCGTGCTCCGCCACGCCGACACTGATCGTCACAGTGCCAACACCCTCGAATGGATAGGTGGCCACCGCCCGGCGCAGATTCTCAGCTACACGCTGCGCGCGCCGGAATCCAGCCGATGCAACCAGCACCATGAACTCCTCGCCACCCCACCGGAAGAGCGCATCGGACGCACGCAAGTTGTGACGCACCAGCAGAGCCAGTTCGCGCAACACGCGATCGCCCCAAGAGTTGCCGAAGCGATCGTTGATGCTCTTGAAGTGATCGACATCGAAGAGAATCAGTGTGACCGGCTGGCCGCGCCTGGCGGTGCGAGCCAACTCGAGCTCCATGACATGATGAAAATGCGCGCGGTTCCAGGCGCCGGTGAGATAGTCGGTGGTCGCGAGCCGCGCTACTTCCGCCAAGCGACGTCGCAACAGGTCGACTTCACGTTCTACGTCCGAGGTATGCGCGCGGTCGACAACCAACAGCGTGCACTGTCGCAGCCGCAACGCACGCGCCTGCACTTCTTCGCCGCTCTCGGTTGAAGGCAGTCGCACAGGGGTCCAGCCGCCCTCACCGTGCTCGCTCAATTGCTCCGACCAGCCTTCGTTGACTGACGAAGGACCAAATTGCTCGAGGAAGCTCGAGTTCGCCAAGTCGACACGCCCATCGTTGTTCAACAGGGCAAGCGGTTCGGGACATTCCATGAACGCGTCGAGCAACTCGGCGCCGCGTTCGCGACTGAATCGGAGCGACTCGGATGAAGTGCTGCTTCCCTGCAGTCTTTGCTGCCCATCTCGCACGATGTGATCCTGTTATAGGTAGGAGCCTAGCTGGCGATTTCCCCCGAGAACTCGCATTGATCATGAGTGTGCGGCGATGTGAGATGCCAAGACATCCGCATTCCTACGTCCGAAGGGTTACCTACGTAAGCGGCGGTGATGCGCGTGGCATAGCTCGCAGCACGTTCACGCAGCACCGTCGAAACGGCTGGGTCGCGTCCACAATTACGAATGTGAAATGCACGTCAAGCGCATCCCCGAACACTCGGGCGACGTTGTTGGCCGCACCAGCGCAAGGCTCATTTCTCCATTCCATGTTGTGCGACTGATCCGCCCAGCTGTGAAGCTGTTCGCCGTGTGGCAAAGCCAGCCTGAGTTGATGGCCGGCCCGCCCGAGACCAAGCATGAGGTTTCCGTGGATCAACGTGAGTTCCCTTGCCTAAGTCCACGTCTTTACATAACTATTGTCATCGTGAGGGCATCACCCACTGCTCTCATTTGACGCCCATGGCTTTTGTCGACGCGTGCCCGGCTGACGCACTGCATTTGATCTCTCCGGAACGGCCTGACGGAGAGCCACCGACAAGCCCAATTTCGAGGTTGAAATTGCAACGCTGCCGCGTATATTCATGCGCTAGCTGCCTGAGCTAGCGAAAGAATTTTTTGGCGCGAAGCTAAAGTGAATTCTAGGTGCCAGCGCTTGGGTACCCATAAAAGTCGTGGTTTTTAGCCCCGCCCCAAATACTTTCGAGAGGCCTTGTTGTACATGAACAACGCTTGGGAAGCCCTCTTCGCCGCCACCCTGACCCTGGCCTCGGCCGGACCCATCAAACAACGACTCGCAGCGGCGTATTCAGAACACCTGGAGCGGTTGGAACGGCGGGAGTTACCGGGCGAGGTGCGTGAAGATTTCGACAAGCTCAAGAGTCGCCTCTCAGCCGTCAAGCCGATGCGCGGCGAGACCACGGTGCAAGCGACCGTACGCAAGATGTCTGACCTGCAAGCCGGGGAGCATGCGATTCACATCGTGAACCTCTTGGGAAGCGTCACGCGCATCCAGACGCAACTGCCGCGTCAGCCCATCCTCCGCGCGGTCAAATCAGACGGCTGATTCAGTCCAGTTTGAAGTCGATGACGTCCCAGCGGGCCGTGTCTTCGTGGCGGGCCTGACGGCGGATCGCATCGGCAATCGAACGCTCATTCCACTCGATCCGTTCGTCGCTCAACGCCTCGAGCTGCACCGGTAGCTTCTCCTTCACCCCGAACAACTCGAGCACGATGACGGGCTTGTCGAAGCCCTTCGCGCAGTTCAATTCAAATTCGACCCAATCGCGGTGCGCCTTGTAGAGTCCGGCCGGGATGATGACCACCTCGGACAGTCCAATCTGACGACGCAGCTCCGTGCGGGCACCTTCCGGATCCGCCTGAAATTTGCGATCGGGGACACTAACGTTGCGATAGTAGAAATTGTGCGAGCTTTCGAGGTATTCGAAGACGCGCAGATAGTCCTCGGCTTCTTCGAATGGGTGAGCGACGAAGATGCGAACCGGATTCTGTTGAGAAATTGCGTTCACGAAGGCTCCCTCGCACAGCGGGTGCTAGATTGTAATCGAGTCTTTCCCTTTGCGGCCGCTCCGAAGATCGACTGCGATGTACCGTACCGCAGCGACTGGAGAGGCTACGATAGAATGCGGCGCGCTGCCGCCGGGCCAAGCCAGGACTCCTGATGCGATTCGTGCTCTATAACATCCGCTACGCTACGGGCGCAGGCCCTTCGTTCCACTTGCCCATACCAGGTGCCGGGTATCTACGCAGCAACCGACGCGTGCTGGAGCGCATTACACAATTCTTGAAATCGTTGGATCCCGACTTGGTCGGGTTGATCGAGGTGGACACGGGTTCGATCCGCTCGGGACTGGTGAATCAGGCACACGAGATCGCCGAATCGCTTGGCCACTATTCGATCTACCAGTGCAAATACGGCACGACGTCTCTCAATCAACTGGTCCCCATCGTGCGCAAGCAGAGCAATGCGTTTCTCGCCGCGCCTCGTGTCGAAGGCGAACGCTTCCATTACTTCGACACCGGGATCAAACGTCTGATCATCGAGCTGGAGCTGGAAGAGGTTTGCGTCTTTCTCGTGCACCTGTCCTTGAAGTTTCGGCATCGGCACGACCAGCTGCGGCATTTGCACGAGCTGGTCAAACAAACCCGCAAGCCCGTGATCGTCGCAGGCGACTTCAACACGTTCTGGGGCGATCACGAGATTTATCTGTTCACTCAGGCCGCGGGCCTGCGCAGTGCGAATCAAAACAGCCTGCCCTCGTATCCCAGCCGAACGCCCCGGAAGGAGCTCGATTTCATCCTGCATTCGGATCGCATCGAGATCACGCATTTCGAAATTCCGGACGTGCGCATGTCGGACCACCTGCCGCTCGTGTGCGATTTCGAAGTGAAGCGCAAAGCTGCGTGAAGCCGGAGCGCACACAATGAATGCGCAACCGCCCGCACAGCACTGGGCCTTGCGGCTGGATGCAGATCGAGTCGCGTGGCTCGCGCTGGACAAGCAAGGCGCCGGCGCCAACAGTCTGTCACGCGATGTCATGGAGCAGTTGGACCAGGAGCTTGTGCGATTGACGCAGTCCCCACCGCGCGCACTCATCGTACACTCGAACAAGCCCCAGGGGTTCATCGCGGGCGCGGATATCAAGGAATTCCTCGGCATCCAGACCGCAGCGGCGGCGGTGCCGCTGATCAAAGCGGGACAGGCCGTTCTGAATCGGCTCGAGCAATTGCCGTTTCCTACCGTGGCAGCCATCAATGGATATGCCTTGGGAGGCGGGCTGGAGCTCGCCCTGGGTTGCAAATACCGCGTAGCGACTGAATCGGACAAACCCACACTCGGTTTTCCCGAGGTCATGCTGGGGTTGCATCCTGGGTTTGGCGGTACGGTACGCGCCGTGCGTATCGCTGGCCCGATCGCAGCCATGGAACTGATGCTGACCGGCCGTTCCTTGCGTCCGAGTCAGGCGCGCGCAATGGGGCTCATCGACCAAGTCGTGCCAGGGCCGGAACTGCTCGAGCGGGCCCGTACGGTGGCGTTGAATCCGCCTCCTGTTCGCAGGGTCAGTCTCAAGCACGCGGTCATGAATCTCGCCCCGGTCCGAAAGGTGATCGCGAACAAGATGCGCGCGCAGACGGCGCGCCGCGTTCGCCCCGAGCACTACCCGGCACCCTTTGCGTTGATCGATCTCTGGGAGCGTTGGGGTGGCAAAGGAAAAGCCGCCATGGACGCCGAAGCACAATCCATGGCGCAACTCATCTGCACGCCCACATCCCGTAATCTGGTTCGTGTCTTCTTTCTGCAGGAACGCATGAAGGCGCTGGGCAAGGAAGGATCGAAGGTGCAGCGCGTCCACGTCGTTGGGGCCGGCGTCATGGGAGCGGACATCGCCGCGTGGTGTGCGGTGCGCGGCTTGAGCGTCACGCTGCAGGACCGTGGTCAAGAGTTCATCGAGAAAGGGCTGCTGCGTGCGCGCGAGCTATTTGCACGCCGCGCGCGGGATCCTCAGCAGCGCGCAGCCGTCGAACAGCGGCTCGTCGGTGATCTCGAAGGTCGCGGCCTCGCGAACGCGGACGTCGTCATCGAGGCCATCTTCGAGAACGCGACGGCCAAGCAAGAGCTGTTCGCGCGCACCGAACCCAGCCTGCGGGCCGATGCCGTTCTAGCGACGAATACCTCCAGCATCATGCTCGAGGTGCTGCAACGTACCCTCAAGCGTCCGGCGCGCCTGCTGGGGCTGCACTTTTTCAATCCGGTGCCAAAGATGCCGCTAGTCGAGGTCATCCGCACCGACACGACGGATCCCGAGCTGCTGCAGCGTGCACTCGCCTTCGTGCGGCAGATCGACAAGTTGCCCCTGCCCTGCCATAGCGCACCCGGATTCGTCGTCAATCGCATCCTGATGCCTTACTTGACGCAGGCGCTGCGCGCCGTGGAAGAAGGTATCCCGCTCGCCGCGATCGACGCGGCAGCCGAAGATTTCGGCATGCCGATGGGACCCATCGAGCTCGCTGATGTTGTGGGACTCGACGTGATCGCGAGCGTGGGCAATGTGCTGAACGCACAAGCCATGGTGGCCCCACCGAAGGCACTGACGCTCCTCCTTGATCAGAAAAAGCTTGGCAGCAAAACAGGCGAAGGGTTCTACCGCTGGGAGAACGGCAAGGCGGTCAAACCGCCACTGGAACGAGAAACCATCCCGCCGGACTTGCAAGACCGCCTGATCCTGGCGCTGGTCAACGAAGCAGTGGCCGTTCTGCGAGAGGGCATCGTGGATGACGCCGATCTGATCGATGCTGGCGCCATTTTTGGTGCAGGCTTTGCGCCCTTCCGTGGCGGTCCGATTCATTACGCGCGCGAGCGTGGAGTGACCGGAGTGGTCGGGCGCCTGAAACAGCTGGCCGCGCAACACGGCCCAGCCTTGGAGCCGGATGCAGGCTGGCAGCTACTGCACTGAGCGACGCTACCCGCCGCCACCGTGCAATCCCGCCGCGCCGCGATCGACGATCGCTGCTACGATCGGACCACCTCCATTCGACCCCCAGGGCCCGTCGACGACATGGCTGACAACAGGCATCCCCAGCTCGAATTGCTACGCAGCTTTTCACCGCTTGACGGGATGAAGACCGAAAACTTGCACGGGCTGTCACGCAAGGCTGCGCTGCGTGAGCTGTCCATGGGCCGGCTGTTGTTCAAGGAAGGCGACACCGACAAGCGCACGTACTATCTCGTGAACGGTGCCATCGAGCTGATGCGTGATGGACGCGTGATGCTGACCATCCGCAGCGGCACGCCCGAGGCGCGCAATCCACTCGCACCGCAGCTACCACGGCGCTACAGCGCGCGCGTGTTGTCGGACAAAGCCGAGTACCTCGCCATGGACAGCGATACGTTGGATATGATGCTCACGTGGGATCAAACCGGCTCGTATCACGTGGCCGAGTTGCACAGCGCCGATGCCGAAGCCACCGTGTCCGATGATTGGATGACGACGCTGCTGCAGACCAAGGCGTTTCACCGCATTCCCCCTGCGAACATCCAGGCGATCTTCATGCGCATGCAGCGTGTCGATTGCAAAGCGGGCGAAACGATCATCAAGCAAGGCGACGATGGCGACTACTTCTACGTCATCGTCAACGGCAAATGTGCAGTGACGCGTGAAACACCACTCAATCAGCAAGGCATCCGCCTGGCGGAACTGGGTGTGGGCGATACCTTCGGCGAAGAAGCGTTGATTGCCGATGCCAAGCGCAACGCTACCGTCACGATGATGGTGCCGGGAACGTTGATGCGCCTGGGCAAAGAAGACTTCCGCACCTTATTGAACGAGCCGCTACTGCAATGGGTCACTCTGGCGGACGCCCAGAAGGTGATCCAACTCGGCGGCGTGTGGCTGGACGTGCGTTTGCCCAGCGAGTTCGAGCACGATCACATTCAAGGCGCGACCAACGTGCCGCTGTACTTTCTGCGCATGAAGATGAAGTCGCTCGATCGTCATACGCGTTTCGTCGTGTGCTGTGACACGGGACGACGCAGCTCGGCCGCCGCCTACATCCTCTCGGAACGCGGCTTCGAT
>JBEVDW010000335.1:0-18873 GCA_040513115.1 Steroidobacteraceae bacterium
CTCCTGGTCGAGAACTCGATGAAGTATCTTGGCGCCCTCGAGCGCGACGCCCAGGACTCTCCGGAGTTGCAGCGCGACCTCGCACTCGCCTACGAGCGCCTGGGCGATGTGCAGGGCGATTGGATCGGCGCGAACCTCGGCGACACGCAAGGCGCCGTCGACAACTATCGCCGTTCGCTGCAGATGCGTCGCGCCATCGCCGCGCGTCATCCAAGTAATGAAGCAAGGCGCGACCTGGTGCGCAGCTGCGTGATGTTGAGCGAGATGCTCATCGGCCAGAGCATCGTGCAGGAAGCGCTGAATCTCTCGCGTGAAGCCGTCGCAGCCGGCGATGAGTTGCTCAAAGATGCCCGCGCCAGCGCCGAGGATCGACGCTACGCCGCGACCGCGTACATGACGTTGGGCTGGGAACAAGGCCTGCTCGGCGACATCGAACGCGGCATGCCTTCCATGACGAAGGCGCAGGCATTGTTCGAGCAGATTGCTGCAGCAAATCCGCGAGACGTCACCGCACGCCGCAGCTTGATGCTGATTGCGGCCCGCATCGGCGATGTCTATCTCGACAACATCGACCCGCAGCCCACGAAGGCGCTGCCGTTCTACGAGCAAGCGCTGCAGGTGGTGCAGTCACTGTTGTCGCAGCATCCGGAAAACGTGGAGTTCCAGCGCGCCAGAGCCTTCGTGCTGACCACGATGGGTGAAGCACAGAACAGCCTCGGCCATGCACGCGAAGCGCTCGCGAACCATGAGCGCGCACTGGAGACCGTCGAGCGCTTTCGCGCCGTCGATGAGGCGGATCGCCTGGCGCAGGTCGCCACGGTCTTTGTGCTGAATGGCCGCGGCAGGAGTCGCTTTATGCTGGGTGAACATGAGCCTGCGCTGAGCGACTTCAGTCGTGCCGAGGACATACTGCGCAAGGCTCCGCCGCAGTCGTCCGAAGTGGCGGAGATCCAACTATTGCCGGGGTTGACCTACGCAAATCTGGCGCTCGTTGAATCAGCACTCGCACGGCGCACATCGATCACTGCCAGACAACGCGGCGAGCATTCACGCCAAGCCCACGCATGGGCACATCGTGCGCACGCTGCGCTGCAGCCGCTCACTCGCGATGTGCTCGAAGGGCCCCGCGCCAGGCGCCTCCTCGCCGAGGCGCGTACGGCCGTCGCGTCACTGGACTCCTCCGCTGCACCCGCAACCGGGATCTCTCCGCTCTCGCGATAGTTGCTGTTCGCTGGCTGGATTCGCAATCTCTTGTCTCAGTCTGCCCCTGTCATCCATCGCGCAGCAGTGCAACAGTGAGGCACTGCACTCGGGAGATCGAGACGACAATGAACCAGCGTTCCGAGATGAACGCGCTCGTCATGCGCGTGTTTCTGTGGTCCGGCGTGGTCCTGGTGGCTGCGCTCATCATCGCGCAAGGCTGGATGATGGGATTCATTCCCGGGCCATCGCCGAGCCTGAGCCCCGACGAGGTGGCCGGCATCTTCATCGAACGCAGGAGCAGCATTCTCGCCGGTGCGCTCGTTCAGATCATCTGCTGGTCCTTCTACGCCACGTGGGCCATCCCGATCATCCTGTTCATCCGCAAGATGGAGCGTGGCTGGCCCATCCTCACGTATGCGTCGCTGGTGAACGTGGGGGGCGGTTGGGTGTTCTTCATTCTGATTCCGATGACCTGGGCCGTGATCGCGTTCAGGGCCGAGACGCTTGATCCGACTCTCATTCAGATCATGAACGACTGGGTATGGTTCGACTGGCTGTATACGTGGCCGTCGTTCTCCATCTGGATGTTCATCATCGGCGGCGCCGTATTCCTGGATCGCAATACGCCCAGGGTTTATCCGCGCTGGATCGGCTACTTCAACGTGTGGTGCGGCATCCTGATATTCCCGGCCGGGATGATCGGCTTCTTCAAGCAGGGGCCATTTGCGTACGACGGGCTGATCTCGTTCTGGTTCGCGGTCTGCGTCTTCTTCGGCTGGATGGTGACGATGACCGTCATGAGCTTCAAGGCAGTCACCGCAGAGGAGCGCGGAGCGGAGAGGACGAGCACGAGCACCGTCCGGCCCATCGCACAAGCAACTTAATCACTAGCAGTTCTGTGGTAGAGCTGGCCTGCGGTACTCGCCTGGCGTGTGCCCGGTCCAATCCTTGAACGCACGCCGGAACGCCGCGGTGTCCTGGAAGCCGAGGCGAAAACAGATCTCCTTGGTCGTCATGGAGCTCGATCTGAGCCACTCGAGTGCCAGCTCGCGCCGCAGCTCTTCCGTCAGTTGCCGATACGTGTAGCCTTCTTTCTGCAGCTGTCGCGCAAGGGATCGTGCGCTCATGCCGAACTGCTGGGCGACCTGCGGCAACGAGGGCAGCGCTTGCATCTGGCTCAATAACAAATGTCTCAGCCGCATCGTGGTCGGGCTGGCCGCCTGAGTTTGCTTCAGTACCCGTTCGAGGTGCTCGCGGCAGACGCTGTTGAGCTCGGGATCCTTGGTTCTGAGCGGACTGTCGAGCCAGGCGCGACGGATGACGGCGTTGGTATGTAACGCCGAAAAGCTGACAGGGCAGCCAAACACCTCTTCATACCGTGCTGCGTAGTGCGGGCGGGCGTACGAGAATTCCAGCCTCTCGAAGACCGCATCGGAGCCCGTGATCGAACCGCCGATCTTCAGCAGTACGCACAGCGCCTCCTCCACATGGAAACGATACGTAGCCTCGGTGGACCAGGGCGCAAGGATCTGAACCACTGCGGTGTCTGCGTTCTCCGCGACGACCATCAGGCGAGTGGTCACACCGAATGCGGCGCCATATCGCGCCCAGATGTCCACCATCCCCTGTCGAATGGTGCGGCACGACAAGCCCGCATAAGCCAATACGCCGAAATGCGCGGGCTCATGCGTGAGCCCGAGCGTAAGACCCAATCCTGAATCACCGGAGATGTGCAGCAGGTTCTCGAAGAACTGCTGATAGTCCTTGTGACTGATCAAATAGTTCGGATCGGACAGCGACTCGAGCTCGATCGCCGTACGCATGAGTAACTCGGAGCGCGTGTAGCCCCGGGAAACCATCAGTTCCAGATAGTGCGCGACCGAGATGGGTCGCAGCATGGGTACGGGTACAGCCACGCGGGCAACTTAGTTGCTCGGACCAAGCCTGTCCAGCTGTGGCAGACGCCTGGATTCGTGAGCCAGTCTTCCGCTAGTTTGCGCATTACTCCCTATAGCCGTCGTATCGGCTCAGGAGATCACATGAGCAACGTTGCCTTCGATATCCAACCAAAGAGAACGGGAGCATGACCATGAGTTCACTGTCGCCGGATCACATCCTCCAGGTCGGCATGGGCTTCTGGTCATCCAAGACACTGCTGTCAGCCGTGGAGTTGGGCGTCTTCACGGAGCTCGGCAAGGGGCCGCGCTCGGGCGAGCAGCTCCGCACCGCACTCGGTCTGAGTCCACGCGCCGTGCCGGATTTCTTCGATGCGCTCGTCGCGCTCGGCTTTCTGGAGCGTCACGGCGACGATCAACGGGCGCTCTACGCCAACACGCCGGAGTCCGCTCGCTTTCTGGATCGCAGCAGTCCTGCGTATGTCGGCGGCATGCTGGAAATGTCGAATGCACGGTTGTACGGCTTCTGGGACAACTTGACCGAAGCGCTGCGCACCGGCCAGCCGCAGAACGAAACGAAGAACAACGGCGAGCCGATGTTCAAGAAGCTCTATGAGGAGCCTGCACGACTCGAGCAGTTCCTCGATGCCATGACCGGCATCTCCGCCGGAAACTTCCACGCATTCGCGGAGAAGTTCGATTTCTCCACGCGGCGCACGCTGGCCGATGTCGGCGGCGCAACGGGACAGCTCGCCCGCATCGTCGCCGCACGACATCCGCACATGCGTTGCACGACGCTGGATCTGCCCGCGGTCACGGCCATCGCCGAGCGCAAGATCAAAGCCGACGGGCTGGAAGCGCGCGTGCAGGCACAACCGCTCGACTTCCACGCCGCTCCGTTTCCCTCCGCGGACATCATCACGATGGGCATGATCCTCCACGATTGGAATCTGCAGAACAAACGCATGCTCATCCGCAAGGCCTACGACGCGCTGCCGGCAGGCGGCTGCTTCATCGTCATCGAGAACCTGATCGACGATGCCCGTCGCACGAATGCCTTCGGCCTGCTGATGTCGCTCAACATGCTCATCGAGTTCGGCGATGCGTTCGACTACACCGGCGCCGATTTCAATCGCTGGTGTCGCGAAGCGGGGTTCAACCGGACGGAGGTGTTGCCGCTGGCCGGCCCCGCAAGCGCGGCGATTGCATACAAGTAACGCACCGACGCGCGGGTGGCCGGTGAAATCCAGCGGGCATATCCACTATGCTTCCGCCCTCGGACGCTGCTGGAAGAACTGGAGAACGCATGATCATCAAGCCCCGTGTGCGCGGCTTCATCTGTGTCACGGCCCATCCGCCGGGGTGCGAGGCCAACGTCAAGGAGCAGATCGACTACGTCACTGCACAAGGTGCGATCGCTCCTGGCCCCAAGAAAGTGCTCGTGATCGGCGCCTCCACCGGTTACGGCTTGGCGGCGCGCATCACTTCGGCGTTCGCATGCGGTGCGGATACGTTGGGCATCTGTTTCGAGAAGGCGGGCAGCGCCACCAAGCCCGGCACGGCTGGCTGGTACAACACTGCGGCATTCGAGCAGTTCGCGACGGCCGCGGGTCGTTACGCCAGGGACATCAATGGCGATGCATTCTCCGATGAGATCAAGCGGCGCACGATCGACGTCATCAAGAAAGACCTGGGTCAGGTTGATCTCGTGGTCTACAGCCTCGCATCGCCGCGGCGCACGCATCCCAAGACGGGCGAGGTGTACAACTCGGCACTGAAACCCATCGGCAAAGCCGTCACGCTGCGCACCATCAATACCGATAAAGAAGTCGTCGAGGAGATCTCACTGCCGCCTGCCACACAGAGCGAAATCGATAACACCATCGCGGTGATGGGAGGCGAGGACTGGCAGATGTGGATCGACGCGCTGCTCGAGGCCGACGTGCTTGCGCCAGGCGCGAAGACCACTGCATTCACTTACGTCGGCAAGCAGATCACGCAGGACATCTATTGGAACGGCTCGATCGGCGCGGCCAAGAAGGATCTGGACAGCAAGTGCCTCGCGATTCGCGAAAAGCTCGCGAAGGTGGGCGGGGATGCACGCGTATCCGTGTTGAAGGCTGTCGTCACGCAAGCGAGCTCCGCGATACCGATGATGCCGCTGTATCTGTCGCTCCTGTTCAAAGTCATGAAGGAACGCGGCACGCATGAAGGCTGCATCGAGCAGGTGTACGGCCTGTTCAAAGACAGCTTGTACGGCTCTGCACCGCGTCTCGATGAAGCAGGTCGCCTGCGCGCGGATCTCAAAGAGCTCGACGCTGCCGTGCAAGAACGCGTGCAGGAGCTCTGGCCCAAGGTCACGACCGAGAACCTGCATCAGCTCACGGACTTCGACGGCTACAAGCGCGAGTTCCTGCGCTTGTTCGGCTTCGGCATCGAGCGCGTGGATTACGAGGCCGATGTCAGTCCGGACGTTCCGGTCCGGAACCTCGTTGCCTGAGATGATGATCCCCTCTGCGTGGGTCCGCCGCTTCGCGCCGTTGATTCCCGCCGATGGCATCGTACTGGACGTCGCATGTGGCTCTGGCCGCCACACGCGGTTGCTGGCAGAGATGGGCTATCGCGTCGCAGCGGTCGATCGTGATGCGGCAAGCGTCACAGCGCTAACAGCGATCCCGGGAGTCACGACGCGAACCGCTGATCTCGAAGAGGGTGCGTGGCCTTACGGCGCCGCATGCTTCGACGGCGTGATCGTGACGAACTATCTCCATCGCCCGCGCTTCGATGCGCTGCTCGACCTGCTCAGGCCCGGCGGCGTGCTGATCTACGAAACGTTCATGGTCGGCAACGAGCGCCTGGGCAGGCCTTCGAATCCGGATTTCCTGCTGCGGCCGAACGAGCTGTTCGATCGCGTGCGCGAGCGACTCACCGTCGTCGCCTTCGAGCAGGGACGGGTCGAGATGCCGAAGCCCGCGTTCGTACAGCGCGTGTGTGCAGTCGCTGCGGACGTGGGGCCGTTACCGACCTGACGGCGCCAGGGAGCATCCAATGTTGTTCGCGTGCGATATCCAATGACACCACGCAGGCCAAAGCGCGTGCGATCTTCGAGTTGTTCAGTGATTCAGCATGACTTCGACCAGCCGCGCATAGTCGCCGTTGAAATGATGGCCCCCTGGCATGACGACGTTGCGCGCAACGCCAGGCGGCACTTCGGTACAGAGGGAGCTCTCTTCTTCCGCACCATGTATGCACGCGATGGGCAGCCGATAGCTTGCAAGGGTTTGCAGCACAGGCTTGATCGGTCGGCCTTCGCTCTGCTTGCCGAACCATCCCCCCACATGAATTTCGAACGTGGCTTCGTGCTCGGGACCGATCAGGTTCACACCCTGCACATGGGCTCGGACTCGCTGCGGCATGCGGGCCACCATTTCGGGAAGCACGTTCGCGCCGAACGAATAGCCGATCAACAACACACGACTGCGGCGCCACTGCGTCGTGTAGTGCTCGACGATGTGCGCCAGGTCCTGCGCAGCGGCATCTGGTTGGCGCTCGTTCCAGAAATATTTGAGCGAGTTCAGCACTACGACCGAGATACCGGCATGGGCAAGCTGAGTGGCGAGCTCCTGATCGAGCCCGGCCCAGCCACCATCGCCCGTGAGCAACACCGCGAAGTAGGGTGCGGGCTTGCCAGTGCTCGTCACCTCTATCAGCGGCAAGTCGTTCACGGCAGCAGCCAACGCAGGCGCAGGTGGCGGCGCCAGTTCTCGATATGCTTTGCCGAGGTGTTCGTGCCAGTGGCGCCCTATGGCAAATCCGTGCCCGACTTTGCTGAGAGCGATGATGCGAGCGGTGGGAATGCTGGCGGCGAAAGTATTCACGACCTCGAGCGTGCACGCCTGATCGGCCTCTCCCTGCAACACCACCCAGGGTGCGCCCAGCGCCTTCATCGGCACCAGCGACAAATCCTCCTTGCGCTGCTTGAACTCGACACCACGACCGGGGCAGAGCCGCCGTTGTAGCGCGAGCTCGCGGCAGAATCCCAGGTTGATTGCACCACGAAACGTGCCCTGCGGCGCCTGCGCGAGGACGGCGTACGTCAACGTGGCGCCCGATGAATAGCCTGCGAGCAACGGCACGATGTAGTTGCCCAGCTGGTAGCGCTTCTCGACCGCATGGGCGAGATTCTCGAAGTCGGCCGCGGGGTAGGCGCAGGATGGGCCGCCCGCGTCGATCGCGGTCAGATAGCCAACTGTTTCGAAACCGATGATGAGCACGCCCTCGTTCGCGATGAGCTGCGCCATGTCCGCAATGCCGGGATTCCAGCCGCCATCGCCAGCCGCGAACAACACGACATCCTTGATCGGGCCATTCGGCACGATCGTGTGCACGGTGCCGAAGCGGCCGTACTCGAACGTTTCCTCATGCGTGTCTTTCTTCATCACGCCGGTTGGATCTTGCGCCGACGCGGCGAATGCCAGCCCGCACAGTAGCGTCGCGAGCCACTGCCTCATCGAGTGCCATCTCATTTCGAGACGATCTCCTTCAGTCCACCTGCGATCAAGCTCGTCACGTCCACCAACACGCGCGGCAATGCCAGGCCGCCGGGCGTTGCGAGATAGCGCGGCTCCCACACCGGATGAAATTTCTCCTTGTAGCGCCGCAAGCCCTCGAAATTGTAGAAATGCTCGCCGAGGTCGAAGACGAGATTGCCCATGCGATGCCACGCGGTCGCCAGCGGGCGTTGCTCGAGGCCCGAAAGCGGTGCCATGCCGAGATTGAACGATCGATAACCTTCCGCCCTACCCCACAACATCAGCTCGATGAACAGGTAATCCATGACGTAGCGCGGCGCCGCTGAGGAGTGGCGCATGAGATCGATCGAGAGCTCTTCGTGGTTGCCCGAAGTCCACACGTTGGTGAACGCCACGATGCGCCCGCCGACGCGCACGACACCCGCGGGAAAGTTCGCGAGATAGGACGGACTGAAGTACCCCACCGAGAAGCGCTTCTCGCTCGTGGCTTTCGTGGTCAGCCATTCATCCGAGATCGCCTGCAGTTCGTTCATCAGTGCTGGCACCGCGGAGGACGGCAAGACTTCGAAGCTCGCACCCTCGCGCTCGGCTTTGCGTCGCACGGTCCGCAGCTCCGACCGCCGGCTGCCCTCCAGGCCGAACTCGGCCAGCGGCACGCGGGCTTCTTCACCCAACTTCAACAGCGCGAGCCCGAGGTCCACGTAGAGCGGCAGACATTCGGGCGTCACCTGATAGAACACCGTCCAGCCATCGTGCTGATCGCTCAGCTCACGAAAGGTCCAGGCGAGCTCGAGCGCCTGGCGCTGCGGCCCGACCGGATCGGCCATGGCGATCCAGCTGCGGCCTGAGATCTGATACATCAGGAATGCATTGCCTTCGGGATGCAGCAGCAGACGCTTGTCGTCGAGCAGCGCGAGATTCGCACTGGCACGGTCCGCCTGCGCGACGATCGGTTTGACCTGCTCCATGGCGACCGTGTCATGTGTGCGCGGCTCGGGCTTGGCCGGCGACAGCCAATTGAGCAGACCGAAGGCCGCTGCGAGCACGCTCACCACCAGGGATGCGCGCAGCATGCGCGGCGCATCCGCGGAGAACGCAAACGTCCACCACAGCTCGTGGGAATATTCGACGTGGCGGTGAGCCAGGAATCCGATCCACACCACGGCCGCAACGGTGATCGTGAGCCCGGCAAGCCATTGCGGCGTGAGGCGACTGCTCAGCAGATTGGCTTCGCGATAGAACTCATCGCGGCCCGCATAGAGCAGCAGCGCGACGCCCAGCACGACGAGCGCTTCTTCGTAGTCGAAGCCCTTCAACAGCGAGAACACTGCACCGGCGAGCAGCAGGGCCACAGCCAGTTGCCATTCAAGTTGCACGCGCCGAAACAAAGCGCGCGACAGGATCACCAGCCCCAGGCCCGCGATGCTGCCGAGCAAATGCGAGAGCTCGAGAACGGGCAGCGGCGCAAACCGACTTACCACGTCGATGCGAGAACCGATGCTCTGCGTCGCGCCCGACACCAGCAACACGCCGCCGGCGACGAACACTGCCGCGCCCAACGTCTGCGGCGCGACGGCCGAAAGCCAGTCGCGCGCCACGCCGGCCACTACCTTGATGCGATGTGCATGCAGCCAGGCCTCGTGCGCCGCAAGCAGCACGACCGCCACGACGAGCGGCAGCAGGTAATACACGGCGCGATAGGCAAGCAGCGATGCCAGCAATTGATCCGCCGGAACCTGCGGCATGGCCAACAGCACCAACGATTCGAGCACACCGATGCCGCCGGGCACATTCGAGATCAGCACGGCAAAGATCGCGAGCACATACACGGCGAGAAACGCCGCATAGGAAATGGCAGGTGGCTCCGGCAGCAGGACATACAACGCTGCAGCGGCGAAACACAGATCGACTGCGGCCACGACGACCTGGCCGAGGGTGAGCGGCAAGCTCGGCAGCGAGAACGACCAATTGCGGAATGAGATGGGTCGACGCCGCACCGCCACCCAGGCGAAGTACGCGAGCAACGCGAGCGTGAGTGCAATGCCCAATGCATGTGCCATCGGGGTCGACACACGCAGAACGAGCGCCGCCTCCTGCGCTTCAGCCAACAGCGCGAAAGCAATCAGCGCGACCGCGCCGAGCGCCGTCGTCAGTGCGCCCATGGAACTGATCATCACGACTTGAGTGGCGCTCGCACCGGCGGCGCCATACATGCGGATGCGAATGGCCGCGCCGGTCAGCGTGGCGAAACCAACGTTGTGGCCGACGGCGAATGCCATGAACGACGTCGTCGCCGTGCGCCTCAAGCTCACCTCGTGGCCCACATACTTGAGCCCGAGAAAATCGTACCCGACGAGCATGAGATAGCTTGCAGCCGTGAACGCCAGCGCGAGCCACAGATTGTGGAACGGCGTCGCGCGCAGGTGCTGCAGGATGTCCCGCAGGTGATATTTCTCGAGCGTGCTGTGCAGGACGAGCAGCACGATGGCAAAGATCACGAGCGAGGCGGCCGCAGCCAGCCAGCGCGGCCAATGCCGCTCGGATACGGCGCTTGCGGCGCTCATGCGTTCGTGGAGGCAGCCGGTTGCCGCGAACGCTCGTCTTGAGCCCAAGGCCACAAAACAAAGCGTCGATCCCAGGAAAGCTGCATCACTTCTTCTCGAACCACACCGAGTCCGGCATCGGCGATTGAGCGAGCATGCCACCATCGACGAGCAGCGTCTGGCCCGTGACGTAGCCGTGCAGACCGGAGGCCATCGCCAGAATCGCCGCAGCCACGTCGGCCGGCTGTGCCAATCTGCCCAAGGGAAAGTATTGAACCGCGTCTCGTCCGTGGCCCTGGTCGATCCATCCCTGCACGCGCGGTGTCGTCACGACCGACGGCGCAACGACGTTGATGCGCACACCGTGCGGCGCAAGCTCCAGCGCAGCGGCGCGCACCATGTGGTTGAGGGCGGCTTTCGCGGCACCGTACACCGTGTGATTGTCCGAGCCGACTAAGCTGGCCACCGAACCGACGAAGGTTAGCGAGCCACCGCCACCCGCCGCGACCGCGAGTCCTCCAATCTGCGTGACCAGGAAGGCATGCCGCAGAACGACGTCGAACTGCCAATCCCAATCCGCGTCCGTGAATTCCAGCAGGGGCTTGCGTCGCACCATGCCGAGGGTATCGACCACGCCGTTCACGCCACCGAGGTGAGAACGGGCTGAATCGAAAATGCGCTCCACGTCTGCCCTCACCGTTGCGTCGCCGAGAATGGCGACGCCGCGAACCTCTCGGGCAACAGCCTCCGTGAGATCCGCGCTGCGGCCCACACAAGCAACCTGCGCTCCTGCTTGCACCAGCGCGTGGGCCGTCTGGCGCCCGATCCCCTGCCCCGCGCCGATAACGACGAATGACTTGCCATCCAGACGCGTCATCGAGCGGTAGTCCGGCACCGCGGTGTTGTCGTAGCTCGTCATGTCGTTCTCCGGTCAGCAGTCCGGCTGCGAACAGTACAGGCACACGCTCCGCGCTGTCGCTCAGTTGTCACAAAGCCCGCCTATGTTCGCCGCCTTCTTCGACTAACGGCATCTCGCAGAGGCAATCCATGCGTTTGAAAGTGCTTGCCGCGGCCGTCGCCGCGGTCCTGGGCTCGTTGTCGGCGCAATCCACTATCGCAGCACCACAGTTCGTGAACGGGGTCGTCATTGCAGGTGACACGCTCGATCGCACGCGACTGCAGGGCGCGAACCAGGGGCGCTTCGGCTTCTTTTCCGATCTGTCCTACGACGCCGAGCGCGATGAGTGGTGGGCGCTGTCGGATCGCGGGCCGGGCGGTGGCTTGCTCGACTACTCGACACGCCTGCAGCTGCTCGATATCGATCTGAACAAGAAGACGGGCGCGATCGAGAAAGTGAAGATCAAGGAGACGGTGAAGCTTACCGACCCGTTCGGCTTGCTGGCGGCGCCGGACAACCCGGGCGTGAGCGAACCGCGCGCGATGAATGGCCTCAATCCGCTGGAGCTCAATGGCTCGATCAGCCTCCTCGGCCGCAGCTTCGATCCGGAAGGCCTGGTCGTCGACCCGCGCTTCGACACGTTCATCGTGTCGGATGAGTACGGTCCCTCCGTGTACGTATTCGGTCGTCACGGTCGGCTGCTGAAAGTGTTCCAGACGCCGGAGAACCTGCGACCCAGGTTGGCTGACGGCGCGACGCTGGATTACGTTTCCGATCGCACCATTACGGCCTTCGGCCGGCAAGACAACCGCGGCTTCGAAGGACTCGCGATTTCGCCCGATGGCAGTCGCCTCTACGCAGCGTTGCAGGATCCGCTGGTGAATGAGCCCGGTCCGAACAACGGGCGCGATGGACGCAACGTGCGCATCGTCGCTTTCGACAACAACTGGTGGAGTCCGACGTACGGTAAGAGCATCGCGCAGTACGTGTATCAGCTCGAAGCGCAAGCGGATGTACGCGCCCGCATCCTCGCTGCGGGTGGTACTGCGAGCGCCACCGATCCGCGTCAGGGCCGCAACATCGGCCTGTCTGCAATCGTGGCGATCAACGCGCACGAGTTCCTGGTGCTCGAGCGCGACAACCGCGGCATCGGCGTCGACGACCCCAAGGGTGCCAATGTCGTTGGCTCGAAGCGCGTGTTCAAGATCGACATCCGCGGAGCGACCGATGTGTCGAAGGTCACGCTGCCTGCCGACGCGTTGCCCACTGGCATCGTACCGGTGAGCAAGTCGGGTGTGTTCATCGACCTTGCCGCGAACACGCTGCTGCCGCATGGCAAGCTGGCCGAAAAGTGGGAAGGTCTTGCGATCGGGCCGCGGCTGAAGGACGACAGTCGCGCCATCATCACTGGCAATGACAACGACTACTCCGTGACGCAGACGGGCGCGGGCACTCAGTACGACGTGTATGTGGATTTCACGGGCGGAACCGTGCAACGCGATCTCGATCAACCCACTCGACTCGATGGCGTGGAAATCGGCGCGCCGCCGACCGGCTACTCGCTGCTACCGGGCGTGCTGCACTCCTATCGAGTGCCCGCCGTGGACTTGCCGCGCTATGTGGCGCCTGGTTTGGGTGATCACGGCAAAGGACGCGATCGCGACTGAGCGCTCTCGTCGAAGCGACGACTCGCGTTGACGATCGCGGAGACTGTGTCTTCTGTGCATCGTCGCGCGAGTGAGTCATCGAGGAAGACCTCGTAACACTTCACCGCGAACACGGCGATACCGCTCGGATTCTTCGGCAGGCGCTGCTCGGGAAACTGGGCGTGATGTTCGATGATGAATGCCGCTGCCGCGCGCACGGCACGGTGGGCTGCACGCTCCTGCTCCGATACGTACGTGAAACGCCACTCACGAACGCGCTTGTTGATCGCCGGCTTGGTCTCACCCGCCTCGATGCCAGCGGCGGCGAACACACGACAGTCGTAGTCGCGGCACGTCTGCGGACGATGTGAGTAGATGGAGCACTGACCCGCCTGCAGCATCGGACATCGACCGTCCGGCAGATACCCCATCGCTTTGACGCCCTCGCCCAGCGACGGCACGCGGGTCAACAGATGGGCGGGAATGGCCGCGAGCGCCTGCGTGTCCTCCGGCCGCACGAGAATCGAATAGGACGACACGCAGCAGCCAACGCACTCTCCGCAAGGCACGTGCGTGCCGCCGTGCTCGCGCAAGGACTCACGAAATTCAACCAGCCACGCGCCGAAGGGTCCGGCATCGATAGTGGCAGTCGCAGGTGTCTCAGGGTCCTGGATCATTCGGAGTCTCGCGGTCACCCCGCCTTTTTGCACTCACCCTGCGCCTCAAGCAAGATGCGGCCGTACCGGCCTGAGAGCCCGGTGCCACTCGACAATAAGAATACGGGAGCCGCACGTGCATGGCTGAGCGGGAAGAGCCTTCGTCCAAGGGGCTGACGATTGGGCTGGCGATCGGTGGCGCCATCGTCGGCGGCAGCATTGCCCAGTTCAGCGGCGTCTGCTTCGGCGCGGTGCTGGGGTCGTTGCTGGCGCAGATCCTCCACTTGCGCGGTAGAACGCGGGCGCTGAGCGAGCAGCTCCGGGCGCTCGAGGGGCGCGTTGTTCGTGCGCGTGTCGAAACGCCCTCAGAACCCGTTGCGACGCAACCGCCACCGCAGCCCGAAGTGGCCAGCGCGCCGGTCGTTGCGCCGGCGCCGGTTGCAGAACCCGCGTATGAGCCACCACCTACATCCGCCGCTGCGGCGAGCAGCGCCGCACCAGCGCCCGTCACGCCTCGGATCGTCGTCAAGACCACACCGACGTTCGTCGATACCTTGGTCGAGCGCGCCGTCGCTTGGGCGAAGGGCGGCAATCCGCTGGCGCGCATCGGCATCGTGATCCTGTTCTTCGGCGGCGCCTTTCTCGCCAAGTACGCCGCGGAGCGCAGCCTGTTTCCGGTGGAGCTGCGCTTCCTGTTGATTGCGCTCGGTGCCTTCGCGTTGCTGTTCATCGGCTGGCGCTTGCGCGATGCGCGCAGCGTCTATGCTCAGATCCTGCAAGGTGGCGGTATCGCAGGGCTGTATCTCACGGTATTTGCCGCGACGAAGTTCCATCTGCTGCCGCTCACGCTCGCGTTTGGTTTGATGGTGTTCATCGCGTTGGCTGGCGCTGTGCTCGCCGTGGCACAGAACGCGTTGGCGCTCGCCGTGATCGCAACCGCCGGCGGCTTCGTGGCACCGCTGCTGGTATCCACGGGCAGCGGCAATCACATCGCCTTGTTCTCGTATTACGCGCTGTTGAACCTGGGCGTGTTCGCAGTCGCGTGGTTCCGCACGTGGCGCGTGCTCAATGTGCTCGGGTTCTTGTTCACGTTCACGATCACGGGGCTCTGGCGCGCGGCCGCGTATGCACCGTCCAATCTCTTGAGTACCGATGCGTTCCTCATCCTGTTCTTCCTGATGTACGTCGGCGTCTCGATCCTGAACTGCGTACGTCAGCCGCCGAATCTCAAAGGCTACGTCTCGGGCTCGCTCGTGTTCGGCCTGCCCGTCGTGGCATTCAGCCTCCATGCCTCGCTCGTACATCGCATCGAGTACGCGCTCGCGTGGAGCGCGCTGGCCGTGGGTACGCTCTATCTGCTCGTCGGCTGGACGCTCTATCGCACCCGCCGCGAGAGCTTTCGCTTGCTGGTGGAAGCCTTCGCTGCGTTGGGTGTGATCTTTGCGAGCCTGGCGATTCCGCTGGCGTTCGATACCCGAACCACGGCGGCGATGTGGGCAGTCGAAGGCGCCGGGCTGCTATGGCTTGGCGTGCGGCAGGAACGCAAACTGGCGCGCGTGTTCGGGACATTGCTCCAGTTCGCAGCGGGCGTTGGATTTCTCATCAACGCGCCTATCGCCACCCAGCCCATACTGAATGGTGCGTTCATTGGCGCACTCATGCTCGCGCTGTCGGGATACTTCAGCGGCTATTGGCTGCATCGCAATCGCGAACGCGAGGCGGGCTACGAGCAGGGCGTCCATATCGTGTATGCGGCGTGGGCAACCGCCTGGTGGTTGTTTGCGGGGCTGCATGAGATCGACCGGTTCTTGAATGAGGCGCGGCTTGGCGCGGCGCTCACCTACGTCGCGTTGACTGCGCTCGCACTCGAAGCATTCACAGCGAAGAGCCGTTGGCCCATGCCGCGGTGGATCGCGTTGTACTTGCCTGCGGCAAGCGCGGTCTTCGGACTCGGCTATGCCCTCGATCTGGAACATCCATTCGCGCAGTGGGGTGCGGTCGGTTGGGTTGCTTTGCTGGTCGCGCACTACGTCCTGTTGAAAGGGTGGGATTCGCGGCGTGAACCTGCGCACGATAAAGCGATCGGATGGCTGCACGCCGGCGCGATGTGGCTCATCACGTTGCTCATCGCCGGCGAGAGCAGCTGGCAGATCGACGTACGCACGATGGGCGTATGGCCGGCGCTGCCGTGGGGTCTCGTACCGGCGTTGATGTTGGCACTGCTTGGACGCCGAGATTTGAAACCGGTCTGGCCATTGGCAGCACATGAACATGCCTATCGCGTGACTGCTGGCCTGGTGCTCGCGATGGGCGCGTGTGTCTGGATACTGCTCGTCAATCTGACTCAAGACGGTGCGCCCGATTGGTTGCCCTATCTGCCATTGTTGAACCCGCTCGATGTGAGCGTGGCACTGACATTTGCAGCACTCGCGCTGTGGGGGACTGCCTTGCCGCGAGAAACGCACGCGTTCCTGCTCGAAGGCCGCACGAAGCCTGCAATTGCCTTGATCGCAACACTGGCCTTCATCTGGCTGAATGCCGCCCTCCTTCGCGCCTTGCATCACGGCTGGGGCGCGCCGCTGTCCGTGGACGGCATGATGAGCTCCACGCTCGTACAAGCGTCGCTCTCGATCTTTTGGGGACTGCTGGGATTTGTGGCAATGACCACGGGAGCGAAGCGTCACTGGCGCATCGTCTGGCTCGTCGGCGCGAGCCTCATGATCGTGGTCGTCTTGAAGCTGTTCCTCGTCGATCTTTCCAACAGCGGCACGTTGGCACGCATTGCCTCGTTCCTCACGGTCGGTGCGCTGCTGCTCGTCACCGGCTATCTCGCACCGCTACCCCCTCGACAAAAGGAGGCGCACACCGCATGAGGCCCCTGCATTGGTTGATTGCACTCGCGTGCTGCGTGAACACTGCGTGGTCCGCGCCGACGACGACGGAACAGTTTGCGCAAGGCATCGCAGTGATGCCGCAGTCGCCGCAACCGCTCGTCGAGCTTGCGTTGCCTGATGAAGTGTACCGAACGGTCACGCGCGCGGATCTCGCCGACGTCCGCGTCTTCGATGCCAACGGCAATGTAGTGCCGCATGCGTTCTGTGCGGCACCGCAAATCCTAGCGAGCTTCGCCACGTTTTTGACATTGCCCGTGATCGAGTTGAGAGCAGCAGCGTCGAACGCGGATAGCGGCACGCAGATCGACGTGCACACCGAAGGCGGCACCCACGTCGCAGTCCGCGACGGCACCACGTCGGAGACACCCGTTGGCACGCAAGCGCATGTAATCGATGCCACACGAGTCGGTGAGGCCCTGCGCTCGATCGCGTTCGACTGGGAAACTGCCGATGGCTCGTCCGAAGCACAGGTACGCATCGATGAGAGCGACGATCTCGATCAGTGGCGATCTGTCGTTCCAGCGACGCGGCTCGTGCACGCCGGCAGCGGTGAACAACAGTTGCTACGCGCACGCGTGCCCCTGCCGTTGCAGAAGTACCGCTATCTCCGCGTGGAGCGAGTGGACGGCGGCACTCCCATTACGATTCAGGCTGCGAGGGCCGAAGCAGTCCCCGAGGCAGAGCACCTCGAGCCGCACTGGTTCACACCCGTGTTCGTTGACGCCAATGAAGAAGGCCGCGCCTATCGATCTGATCATCGCGCCACAGTGCAGTACGCACGTCTGAAGCTGCCCTTCGACAACATGACGGTACGCGCGACAGTGCAGAGCCGGCCGGACGACAAGGCGTCGTGGATTACGCGCTGGAGCGGTGAGATGTATGCCATCGTGGCCAATGGCGAACGCAAGGCCAGTGCTCCGGCGGAGTTCATGGCCACGGGCGATCGTGAATGGCGAGTGCAGTTCTCAGGCGATGTCGCTGGCGATATCGGGCTGGAGCTCGGCTACCGTCCTGCGTTGTTGCGCTTCGTGGCGCAGGGCAATCGGCCGTTCACGGTGGCGTATGGCAGCAAGCAGATCGACAACCCGACTGCACGCGGCTGCGACCAGCTATTGGGTGATATGGAGCCGAAGAAGCTGCGCGAGCTGATCGGCGATGCCGCGTTGGGCACGCCACGCGAGCTCGGTGGCGAGGATGCATTCAGACCGTTGCCGAAGAAGACGCCCGTGCGGTTGATGGTGTTGTGGGGCGTGTTGATCGTGGGCGTGGCGGTGTTGATGGCGATGGCGTTGAGTTTGTTGAAGAGGGTGCGAGGAAAGGAGTGACGTTATCACTGAATCAAGCCACGCCGCTGTGCGGCGTCGGCTTGGATGAATTTTGAGGCCTAAGCGACACTACGGAAGTTTGAACTTTCGAGTCGCACGAAGCGGCCAGATCGACGTGAAATGCGAGCCACCTACCAGCCGAGACGCCGCTGAAACACCCCGCACAATGCCCCGGCTCTCCAGAACGTTCTTGATGCGCCGAAAAGAATGCTTTGGGTCAGGCGTTACCACGAACAGATTGATCTCTTTGGCACTGACGTCGTATCCGTCAAGCTGGGCAGCATCGCCCAGCACATCCTGCAGTTCGCTCTGGATGGTTGGAAGGAACGCTTCGTCTTCTAGCGACTTACGCCAGAACTTGATTACGAGCTGGTAATCCATTTGGGATTGCAGGCCCAACGTGTGCATCACGCGCGTGCGTCGTCGCACGTCGCGTGCATGGCGCTGTTGGGCGATGGCAGCTCTTTCACGTCGGTCTTGCTACGACGTACCCGCCGCGCCGCTCATGAGTTCGGCAATCTGTCGGCGCGGCGATGAGCTAAAGAGCTGAAACAGCTCTGCCAAGGGTGGCGGGACATAGACGGGGCCGCCGTCGACCAGGTTATCGAGAGCATGCTGCGCGATGTCGTCCGCGGTGAACACGTGGGCTCCTGGAACGTCCGGTAGCCCGGCGCGTGCTCGGGCCGGGGTGTCGGTAATTCCGAGCACAACAGAAAGCACGTCGATGCCGCGTGGCTTGAGTTCGCACCACAACGCTTCCGCAAAAATCTGGCTGTACGCTTTGGCGGCACAATAGGTCGCCTGATTTGGCACGCCTGCATTTCCGGAGAGCGAACCAATTAGGATAATTCCGCCACGACCGCGCGCGGCCATCCGCGCGCCGAAATGATGCGCGAGCGTGGTTTGGCCGATGACCGTAACTCGCACGGCCGCCAAAACATCCTCGAGGTTCCGATCAATGAAAGAGCCCATCGCGCTTCCCAGGTCTCCCGCATTGAAAATGAGCAGACCGATCTCGATGTCGTCAGTAACCTCACGAACGCGCTCCAGTGCGTCACTACGCTTGAGATCGAGAGAGAGCGTGCGAACCTCCGCTTGGCTTCTAGCACGAACGTTCTGCGCAAGCGTTTCCAACGGCTCGGACCTGCGGGCCACGAGCATCAGGTTCATGCCGATGCGAGCGAGCTTGTGCGCAAACGAGGCCCCCACGCCTTCTGAGCCGCCTGCGATGAGAGCCCATGGCCCGTGTTGCTTCATCGTGATCACGAATCCCTCCAGTTG
>JBEVDW010000336.1:0-14160 GCA_040513115.1 Steroidobacteraceae bacterium
GTTGATGAGATGCAGCGTGCGACCCGCTCCAAGATCGATCTGTGTGTAGAGCATGGGGCGTTCCCATTCGAGCGGGTTGGCTGCGGCGTCGGGTGGGTCCGCAGTGGCGAAGCGATAGCTGGGTCGCGGACCGCCGCTGTCGCGGATCACTTGTGTGCTCAGGATGGGAAAGCGCGAGGCCGTGATGAGATTGCGCTCGTCGTAGAGAGTGCCGCCGGTCGTGAGTGTCGTCTGTCGATTGAAGGTTGCGTACGGCGTGCCCGCGAGCAACTCGTCGAGAGCGGCGAGTGTTCTCACGTCGCCTGCAAGCTGCGAGTGCACTTCCTGCAGACACAGGATGTCTGCTGAGATGCGTTCGAGTTGCGGACGCATGATCTGGATGCGTTCGGCGAGTGTGGGGCGCACGTCGGGACCGGAGTCCAGGTTCTCCAGATTGAACGTGGCGATGCGCAGCGACATGGCAACCTCCTTGATACGCCCAGGCTCGGATGCGGACGCGGTGCGACTGTGTCACGCGTCCGTTTCAGTTCCGGTGTATGCCCGATCAATCGGGCTCGCCAGTGTCCTTTTGGCCGGGATTCGATGGGTTTTGCGAGGCTGCTGGACCCTACGCCACTGTCTGTAAGATCAGTCGAGCGCACAGATACGCTCGGTGAAGAAAGCGCTGATGCAGCAGGTGGTCGCGACGCTGCGCGCCCGCCTGGACGTGGTTGTCAGCGGGTCGCGCAAAGTTGCCGGTCTCAGTGACGACGAGCAAGCGAGCAATCAGCTTGCGAGCGCAGTGAGCTCCGCGCTTCAAAGCACGAACTCGCCGCAGGACGTACACGACTCCGTACAGGATGGTTTGCAGGAAGCGGCCTCATCGCTCCAGCAATCCGGCGCCAGTTCAACGGATCTCGATGCAGCTCTGGGTGCATTGACAGACAAGCTCAATAACCTGTTCTCGGCGCTTGCACCTGAGCAGCCGGAGGATTCGCCGCAGGCGCAAGCGGGCGTGAAGACGCTGTGCGATGTAGCGGAAACCGCCGCCGCTCAGTAAGTGAGCGGTGGACGCCGCGCGGTCATTGCCGAGTCAAATAACCACTCATTCGAGTGGCGAACGTGCGGATCATTCCGCGGATAACGGTTCTAGCGAGGGGCCTGAGGAGTGGAGTGCTGGCGAAGTGCCCCACCCACGTCAATCGCGTCTCGTTGCTGGCAAGCGGGGCGAAGTGCATGAAGCCTCGATAGTTCCTGAGGACATGGTTATTGACGAACGCATTGGCCTCGATCGAATAGATAAGCAGGGTCGGCGGCTGGCTGACGAGCACCCGCTCCACCACCGCGACGCCGCCATTCATCCGCACATGTCGAAAGGACCCGGCACCATAGGGAACAGCAGCCTTCGTATGGTCGTATTCCACGCTCTTGATGTTTGGGACCCACACCATCATGGCCTCTTCCGCCGTTCCTGCTTTGAAGCAGGCTTCGATCGGGGCCTTGAAATCAACCACGATGCGATACTGTTCCGGCTCGAGAGACTGATCTGCAAGTGGATGCTGTTTCAAACGTCTTCTCCCCAGGAACTCATGCGATGTTCAAAGCAAACGTCATTCAATAGCGCCACGTAAGGGACACGCCAGCCGTCTGTCCGTGAGCCGAAAGATCGACCTCGCCGCCGCCGAAACTCTGCGGTGGAAACGGATTCGAGGCCGTTGTGGGCGGAATCGAACCTTTCCCGCGCACTGTCACACGCGGAGCGTAGAAATAATATGCGGCGAAGCTCAGCGATTTCTGCTCGTAGATGAAACCCGCCGTGTAATGCTTTTCGAGAATTGCGGGGGCGACGATGTTGAGCATCGTCTGATCTGCTGGAATCGGCGCACGCGTGTCGCTGAAGCCGGCGAGAAGCTTCAACTTCGCGTTCACCTGATAGGCCATGCCCAGCTTGTAGATGGTCATGTCCCGCCAGCCAAAACCGGGGCCGTTGCCTGCTCCCAGCAGTTCGCCTGCGATGAAGGGTTGCAGCGTTTTCCCGAGCGCCGGCACCGTGTCGTAGTCGATACGCTGCACGTCGAAGGCGAGCGTCACACGGTCGACGACGCGCCAGCTCACGCCCAGTCCATAGTTCGGCGGGATATTGAGGCGGCCTTGATCGCGTATGAGTCCTTTGTATTTGTCGAAGCGCGACATGCGCGTTTCGGGCTGCCAGCTCAGGCCGATGCTCACTCCTTCCACAGGCTCGAAGAACCAGCCGAGCCGATACCCAATTCCCCACGAGCGGTCATAGCCCTTGTCGCTGACATGATCAGGCGACTGGGAGAAGGGACCTGGAAATGATTCCGTCCCGAAGATCCCTAAGCCATAAACCTTCATCTGCTGATAGGCGAGGTTCACGGCGAGTCCCACGGAGTGATGTTCGTTGATGCGCCAGGCAATGGTGGGAGACACGAATACCTGGGCGATATCGACGCCTGCGTTACCGGTGGCGCCGAACGCGGCGAAAGGATTCTCGGCGTATTCCGTATTGAGGCCGCCGTTGCCGTAGACGGCAACGCCGTAGCTCAGCGTCTCGTTGTAATCGCGGCTGAAGCCAAACTCAGGCACGAAGAACTGCTTGATCTCGTTCGCGTCGTAAGCACCGTCCGCCGACACGAGCGGCGCAGTGCTATTGCCTTTGATCTTGGCGCCGCGTCTGGGTGAGAGCCAATCTACCCCGACGTCGAGGCGCTCACCAACTTGTGTGAGACCGGCGGGGTTGCTGCTTGGAATGAGGCTGTCCATCGGCAAGGCGTAACTGACGCCGCCCATGGCCTTGGACGCCGTGCCATAGCCGTATTGGGTATAGCCGTTGGCAGCATGGGCAGAGATCGGCATCAGCAGGAATGCCGCCCCTGTTGCCGTGCCCGGCCATCGCGCTACGTACCTCACGAAGGAGGGGTTGTCAGCTCACGCGTCCTTCACGTATTTGCGGCCCATGAGCGCTTTGTGCAACTCGTTGGGCCCGACGTGAATCTTCTGCAGCCGTGCCGCCGTGTACATGCGTGCAATCGGCATGTCGTCCATCCAGCCGTTGCCGCCCCAGAGCTGCAGACATTTATCGACTACGCGGTTCTCCATGTCCGAGAACCAGATCTTGCAGCGTGAGCCGTCGCGGTCGGTGAACTCGCCGTCGCGATAGCGATCGATGAGCTTCTCGAGGTAGGCGCGGGCGACGTCCACGTCGACTTCCGCTTCTGCGAGCACGAACTGCGAGTTCTGAAAATCGACCACGCGCTGATTGAAGATTTTCCGGCTACGGACGTACTCCAGCGTGATCTCGAATGCGTGCTGGACCGCGCCGACAGCGCGGGCACACACCTGCAAGCGATCGAGCGCCATGATGCTGTGGAACATGGAAGGCGCATTGCCTTCCTGCCCGACGAGATTGGTGACTGGTACGCGGACGTTGTCGAGAAAGATCTCGCCGGTATCCCCGCCCGGATAGCCCAGCGTCTTCATGCGCCGCTGCGTCACGCCCGGCGTTTCGGACGGCACGATGATGAGGCTCAGTCCCCGCGGACCGCGGATCGCCGGATCCGTGCGCGCGATGATGTACAGCAGGTTCGCCTTCGATCCGTTCGAGATGAAGCACTTCTGACCGTTGATGACGTAGTGATCACCGTCGCGCTTCGCGCTCGTGTGCGCCTGGAATGCATCGCTGCCGGTTTGCGGCTCAGTCATGCCCATCGCTTGAATGGCTTCGCCGGACAGGATCTTCGGGAACCAATGTTTCTTCTGTTCTTCCGTGCCGTGGCCGACCAGGAAGAGGGTGCAGATGTCGGTGCCGAAGAACGCGCCGATCGTCGCACCCGCCGACGAATAGCCGAGCTCTTCCGAGCCCAGCACGATGGCCAGGCCTTTGTCGCCCGCACCGCCGTACTCTTCCGGCACGCACACACCGAGCAAGCCTGCATCGCCGCCTTTACGCCAGATGTCGCGCGACACACCGTTCGCTTCGAACTCCTTCACGCGCGGCTCGACTTCCTTGCGATAGAAGGTGCGCAGCGCCGTGCGATAGGACTCGAGCTCTTCGCCGTAAGGACTCTTCATTGTGTGACTCCGCGTCGCGATACCAATTCAGTGTTCAGAACATTCTTGTGAGCAGATCTGCCGAGGGCACGTCTTCCATGACATCCCAATGCTCCACGGCACGACCGTCCGCATTCAGGCGAAACATGTCGAAGGTGTTGATGCGATTCATCAACGGATGCGGTGGATCGGTGTTGTACAGGCGATGGCTCATGACGAAGTCGCCGTCGCTCAGCGTGCGCTTGCGACTCATCGAGACCTTGATTCCCGCCTGCTTTGCCTTCGACAGGATCTCCACGAGGCCCGTCATTCCATCGCCGCCTTTGGGGCTGTGTTGCCGATATTCGGGCACGCGGCTTTCCTCGAAGGTGTGCAGCTCCTGACCGTCGAAACCACGCGCATCGAGCTCCTCCAGCCTTGCAGCGAAGCGCCGCCCGTAATCCACGTTGCGATTCACTTGCGGGCCATCGAACGTGCCGTTGCTGTTCTTGCGGTTTTTCTCGTCGAGCACATGCGAGCCCCAATGCTCGGCGATCTTGCCGTTCTCGAGGCGGAACAGCTCGGCGCGGGCATAGTCGACACCGTTACTCAGCTTCTCTTCGACGAACAGGAACACGAAATCGCCGTCGCTCAACACGTGATGAACGATCACGCGATGTTGCGGATGCTGTTCCAGCCTTTGCATCACGTAGGCGCGCAGCCCGGTCTCGGTGAAGCCGGTGGTGTATTGATGCTCGACATAGTTGTCGGCCAGGGACTCGTCCATCGCTGCAGCGCAGTCGCGCGAATACAGCTTCTTGTAATAGGCCACGACCAAAGCTCGATTGCTCTCGCTCACGTCATCCAGCTCCAGGAGTGTGATCGCACCGCGAGATCGCAGTGCGATTCGTGCGCGTCAATGCACGCCGATATGTGCTCAGGAGTGTAGCGTGAGGAGCGGCAAACGGTGTGCTTTGCTGCTTGACGCGGCGGTGCTTTGCAGTGAGACGTTCAAGCGCGGGCCTGCCGCTCGAGCTTGCGGCCTCGCCGCGGCGGCGATCCGAGGCCCATTTGTTCGAACGCCCGCTGCTTCAGGCCCTCACTCAGCACCAGCCGCGGGATCAATTTTCGCAGCACGGGCCGCAACCCTGTCTCCATGATGAGCTGCGGCACGTTCGAATCCCAATCCGACTGCACCTCGATGATGAGTGGCCCGTCGTCTGTAATGGCGATGTCGGAACCGATCAGGGGCGTTTCCGGAAAGGCGCTCGCCGTGTGCTTCGCCAACGCGACGGCTTCGGTCCAGAGCGGCAATTGGAAACCCAGCAACGGCGTGCCGGTGACTGGATGATGGCTCACCGCCTCCATCAGATACCGTTGATCGCGGTTGCGGCCGAACACGGCCGTGATCCTGCCGGACTCGTTGTCCACGCGTGAAAGCATGTTCCCGAACTTGCCGCCCGCGAAGTTATCGACCAGACACTCGGAGCCCATGATCTTCGCAAACGTGAACAACAGTTCAGGGCCGTCGAGGGTTAGCGCCGTGTTGATGCGCACGCAGCCCAATCCGAGCTCGCCACCGATCGGCGCCAACGCGTGATGACTGCGAACGCGTCCCTGCAGCAGCAAGCCGCTGGGCGGAGCAGCGGCCAGCAGGCGCGTCGCCAGCGCGTCTGGGGACAGTGTTTCAGTGCCTACCTTCCAATCGGTACCCGAACGTTCAGCGCCGAAGATGCCATCGCCGCGCCAGCCGGTTGCCGGTTTGACGAAGAGTTGATCGGGGCACTCGGCGAGCGTCGAGGTGATCTCTCGCGCCGATGACAGTTGTGGAAAGAGCCCTTGGTGCGGATGTGCGGCGCTGTCGCGCCCGATGACAGCTATCAGCGGCGCCGCCGGGACGCGCTTCTGCAAGCAGCGCTCGGCCGTGATCAACTTGTCCACCGTGAGCGTCTTGCCGTCGCCTTGCCAATTGATCGTCCGCAGGCCGGGCTCGAGATCCACGAGATAGCTCATGCTGTCTCCCCAGCGGCTCATGCTCTGGTCATACATACCGACCATGAGCATGAGAAAGCGGGGTGACGTCGATACCCCACACGCTACGCGCGAGCACTGCTTTGGCGGCGATGGCGGGCGCCGTTGCACGGCGGTAACGCAGCAGCTCCGCGGATAGGCGCGCGACTTTCCTTGCGTTCTCGAGGGGAGGGGAGGCCATCGCGGCTCCTTGAGATTATTCGGGTGCAGTGTGCGCAAGCTGTGGCGGGCGACCAGGGTTCCACACGTCCGTGAAACCATTACGTCCAGTCGAGAATTCGCGATCGCATCTCTACACCATCCACATGTTTCCCAATGATTGATTCGAGAGTCAGCCCTGTGCTCTCCGTTCGCCCTGAGCCTGTCGAAGGGCTCTGCGACCCAGAGTGCTTCTACAGGCTCAACACGAACGGTCTACCGAACCAGGGGTAACGGAGGGATCGCAAACGTCGAGTCTTATTGTTTGGGCGCGATGCGCAACTCCGTGCGCTCACGCAGCTCGATCCGCAGCTCAGCGGCACCTGTGTTGTCGGCCGTGAAGCTCGTACTGCGCTCTCCAGCGACCACATAAGCCTGTCCCGGGCGCAGACGCTCGATACGAATCGTCTGAGGTCCGGGCGTCAGCCCGGGATACAACACGAGCGACAGGTCTGCGCCGTCGCTCACGGCTCGCGCCACCAGCACGTCCGGGTATTTCGCTTCGGTGAGGATCGGGCCCTTCAGCGTGGCCGGCGACGGTCCCTGCGTCAGCGTCGTTCGCCACGCGTCGCGTCGCATGAAGTGAGCGAGTGCGATGTGGGCGTTGGTGTAGGTCGATGCGTTGTAGCGCAGGATGCCACCGTCGGTAATGGGCTGGCCCACCCGATCCATGCGCCGCAGAGCGGCGCTCGCGATTTCCTCATCGCCCATTTCGCGAGCGGCGATTGCGACCAGCGCCAGTGTCGTGAGCTCGCTCTTGCGATAGTTGCCGAGGTCGAGGTTGTCGGCCGCGCTGCGCATGCGCAGCTGCAAGTCGCCCGCATCATCGATGGTCATGCCTTCCGTGCGCGCGATTGCCCAAGTGCGTTGTGCGATGTCAGGGAAGTGCGGGTTGGCGAGCCACGCGTAGCCAAGCTCCGTATAGAGACCCGCTACGATTTCGATCGAGGTGCCCGTCAGCCTGTCGATGCCGGGTTTGATGGAGCCATCGAGGCCCGTGAAGTCCTCGGTCAGATGTTTGCGGAAGCGCTGTGAGATCGTCGCTGCGCTCGTGCCGCCGAACACGCGATCGTGCGCGACGATGCCGCCCAGCCCGAGCAGATTGCAGTACGGGTAAACGAACGTGGGCTCGCACGGGTACAGGCCCAGCTGGCTTGCCTGAAAGTTGCGCGCCGAGATGCGGTGAATGTCGTGCGCGTCATGCAGATAGGTCTTGCGTCCATTCAATCGAAAACGCAATGCGCCCGGCTCGCAGTAGCGATAGTCGCCGGTGTTCGACGCATACAGGCTGAGATTCAGATTGAAGAAGCCTCCCAGCATGATGTTGTCCCAGCCGATGGGATCGAAGTCGAGGCTGAAGCGACCGAGCAGCGCTTCGTAGATCCAGTAACCCCACACGCGACGATCCTGAAACTTCTCGAGTAACTGCCGCTGACCTAGCGAGAGATAGCCGTGGAAGTTCGGGGTGAACTGGCACTGCTGAAGCGCGAGCGAGTAGTGCAGGAAGTTCAGCTGGTAGCGCAGCGCCGCGGGTTGGAACTGATCCAGATGCGTGAAGCCCTGGAACTGATCGACCGGCTGCAACGCGCGATCGAGCACGTAGCGGCTGATCGCGAGCTCGCGCGGTGACAGTTCGTCACAGTTGACCGCAGGCGCAACCATCGCTCGTTGGGCGCTCTCCGCGACGGCCGTGGGCAGATACTGGTTACGGCGCTCGCGGGCGGCAAGCTGATGTCTGCGCTTGGTGGCACCTGAATAGAAGAAGGCGAGTGCGAACGTGCACACGACTGCGCCCGCGGTCACCGAAGCCCACGGTGCCATCGCATCGCCGACCGTCAACGCTGCGAGCGCGGCGGCTCCCAGCCAAACGAAGATTGGAAAGGCGAGCGCACCGGTTGCGAAGCGTACGAACGAAGCGATGGCGAAAAGGATCAACGTCACGGCGAAATGCAGCACACCCCACGGCCCTGCGGCCAGGAAACCAGCACCGGGCAACCATAGGCCAATGCCGAATGCCTGCCACGCCGCGGACGCGTCGAAGACGACGGGGACGAGGCCAATGACGAACAGAACGCAGTAGACCGCGAGCGCTCTTCTCAGCAGTCGCGTGCGCACCGGCGCACAGCCAACGTCGGCTTCGAGACGGCAGGCAGTCGGGGCGAATTCCCTAATGGCGTTCATTGGCCGCTCTCGCACGAAGGATGTGACCGACGTTAGTGAGGCGCTCGCAGAGTGTCAATTCAGGCGCAATGCACCAACGATGGCACTCGCGTGATGATTTCACTGCACGTTCGTTCACGTCCCGTCGGTCCGATAGGAAGCCTGCAGGTTGCTGCTCTAGTTTCGATGCATTCAACAAGAATGGGGAATCGATTCATGCATCGAGCACTTGGTCTTTTGCTGGCATTGGCCGTGTGGCTGCCCCCGCTTCCCGCGGCGGCGCAGTGGCGTCATCCGCATGGCGAATCTGCGAACACAGGGTTCTCGAGCGTCGATACATTGCCTGCCCAACGTCCGCGGATGACGCAGCCGCTCGGCCGACTTGCACCGGGTGCAAATCCCGTCGTCGGCAACGACGGCATGGTGTACATCGGCAATCTGTCGGGCGAGCTCAAAGCGTTCAATGCGAACGGCACGCCGGCATGGACGCGCCAGCTCAACAGCCTGCAGGGCGGCATCTATGCATCGCCGGTGATCGGCAGCGACGGCTCGGTGTACGTCGTCTCCACCATCGAGTATCGCGATCATCGTGGCGGCGTCGAAGCGCATCGGTACGAGTCGTTCCTGCACAAGTTCACGCCGGGTGGCGGTTGGTTGTATGCGATGCCGTTTCCTGAGCACAACACATACTGGCCGGAGTACACGGGACGCGGCGCGTCCAATGCGGCGCCCAACATCTGGTTCAAGGATGGCGTCGAAGCAATCATGGTGCCGGTGATCTACAAAGGTCCGTTCGGTCGCGAGCTGCGCTTGATCGCGTTCTCGCCAGAGGGCGGCGTCCTGGCGGATCAACAGGTCACGTACACGGGCTACGAAGTGACCGGAGGCTCCGACCTTCCAAGCTGGTTCGTCGTCTGCTACGCGATGACGTGGTATTTCCCTGCTCCCTGCATCGTCGCGGCCTACATCAGTGAAGGTGGTTTTGGCTTCGAGCTCAGCCTTGGCGACGGGCTGGCATCAGCCGGTTGGCCGCTGCCCAACGTTGCGATCTGGCAGCATCCGCAAGGCGGTACGCCCTGGGTGATGGTGTCCGACGGTGATCATGACGTCGTCGGTTACACGTTCTCGCCGGCTTCAGGGTTCTACGAATACATTCGCGTCACCGACAAGGACCGGCAAGCCGCCTCGCCGCCAGTCGTGCTGCCGGACGGTCACACGGCTGTAGGCGATGATCGCGGCACGCTGAGCTTCCTAGGTCCCAACGGCATTGCCGTCAATCCGATCAAGAATCTCGGCGCGATCACGGCAGCCCCGACACGATTGAACGATGGACGTCTGGCGGTCGTCAGCCGCCCCGGCTATCTCAGCATGATTCGCAACTACGGCGTCGAGTCGATCACGAAGCTCAACGGCGAATCGATCGCGGCGGCGGCGGCTTCGTGCACGCACTTGTTCGTTGCGACCACGGACGAACTGGTGACATACGACGTGACGAACATGGTGCCCGTTGCCAGCGTGCCGTGGGTGGGTGGTGGTCGGGCCGCGCCGATCGTCGGACCCACGGGCTATGTGTATGCGATCGCCTCCGACGTGTTGTTCGTGTTCGATCCGCCGCAGCAACGAATCACGCTGCCTGGTCGGCCGTTATCCACGCGCTGTGACAAACGCGTCTTCGAACGGGCCGTGCTGATGCGGTGATCAGCATGCGCTCGCGCGCGAGGTGCGCTGCAGATGTGAAGCAGTGCACATACTGAACGTGTATCTCGGCTCGAGCGCGCTGTTGGGACGCACTCGCAAGCGGCGCCTCGGGTACTCCCCCAAAAATTTGATTGACCGCTCAGTACTCGAACGTTCCGGTCCTTATGCCTCGATCAGTCTGAATACGCTGCTGTGAGTGCGGTCACTCGGATTAGACATACTCCCAATTGCCGAGGGCGTGGTGCCTTCTTCCTGTGATGTGTTTCGCACTGTGCACTACTTCGGCACCCGTGCCGCCATCAAACTGCATAAGTCCGTCAGCGCAGTTGTGATATGCGCCCGCGACTATTTTCAACGTACTGCGAGAATGCAGCACATCTTCATCGAGTCGAAGCATGCGCACGTTCTCACCCCGCGGATTCACGCTGATTGAACTGATGATCACGGTAGCCGTGGTCGCGATTCTCGCGGCCATTGCGTTGCCGAGCTACCGCCAGTATGTGATCCGTGGCAATCGTTCTGCTGCCAAGGCGGCAATGATGGATCTTGCGAACCGCGAGCAGCAGATTTTGCTCGCGAATCGCACTTACTTGGATAAGGCAGCTCTCGAAGCGACTGGCTACGCGCTGTCCGGTGAGGTCAGTCCCAACTACACATGGGATGTGACTACCGATGAGACCGCCTCAGGTAAACCGCGCTTTGTGATCACGTTCACAGCTAGTGGCGGACAAGTGAGCGATGGGAATCTCACATTGGACAGTGAGGGCAATAAGGGACCGGATCCCGAAAAGTGGAAGAAGTGAGCCTACCCATGGGCAAGCTGCCGCAGTTCGGCACGTCCCTCATTGAGGTGCTGGTCACGATCGTGATCCTGGCGATCGGCATGTTAGGCCTCGCGGGCTTGCAGACCCGCTTGGGCGTTTCCGAGATGGAGAGCTATCAGCGCGCGCAGGCGCTGGTGTTGTTGCAGGATATGGCCAACCGCATCGCGACGAATCGTGCCCACGCGTTGGATTATGTGACGGGCACTGATGCCTCATTGCCGAAGGACGGCGTTTGTCCCGCCTCGGTCGGCACGAGACAGGAGATCGACGCGACGCAGTGGTGCAACGCGCTGCAGGGCGCAGCCGAGATCTCGGGCGGCAGCAAAGCGGGTGCGATGATCGGGGCGCGCGGTTGCATCGAAGAGCTTCCGAATAACGAGTACCTGATCACCGTCGCATGGCAGGGAGTGACTCCGGTCGCAAGCCCACCCGCCAGTGTCGCGTGCGGGCAAGGCGAGTACGACGATGCGCAGTGCCCCAACGATCTGTGCCGCCGCGCCGTGACGACGCTGGTGCGCATCGCTGACCTGAAATGAGACTGCACAGGTCATTCTCCATGCGTACTCATCGTCAAACAGGTATGAGCTTGGTGGAGTTGATGGTCGCTATGACCATCTCACTTCTCGTCCTGCTGGTCATGGTCAACGTCTACGTGAATCTCTCACGCACCAATGACGAAATGGCGAAGACGAACAGCATGATCGAGAACGGTCGCTTCGCCATTCAGATTCTCGAGAACGATCTTGCGCATGTGGGCTACTGGGGCGGATTTGTGCCGCACTTCGATGATCTCACTGTGTCGACAATTCCAGGCGACACACCCACGGCGACGCCGGACGTTTGCGATCCTTACGCCAACTGGATCGGTGACTACAAAGCGAATGTGCTGGGGATTCCGGTGCAAGCGTCGGACACGCTGCCCTCGGGCGCGGGTTGCGTTTCGTTTGACGCAAAGCTAGCAAACACAGACGTGGTCATCGTGCGCCATGCCGAGACTTGCGTGCCTGGCGGGGCGAATTGCGATGCGGACGTTGCAGGCCGCGTGTACATGCAAACATCCCAATGTGCCGCAGAGAAAAATGCGGGCACGGCGGTGAGTGCCACATCGAACACGATCGTCTTCGCAAGCACTGCGGATGCCAGCAACGGTGCTTACGCGGGAGTGACTCTGCGCATCGTCAGTGGTACCGGCATGGGACAGCTGCGCAACGTCAGTGCGTACAACGGTACGACGAAGACAGCGACGATCAGCACGCCCTGGGCGACGATCCCCGACGGGACCTCTGTTTACGCATTCGAGTACGCCCTGGGCACGAGCGCCTACCCGCTGCACAAACGCGATTGTGCCGGCACCGGTACGCCTGCAACCCTACCGCTCACCGCCGGCACGCCCGCGGAAAAGCGTCGACTCATCTCCAACGTCTATTACATCGCAAACTATACGCACCCCGATCGTCCAAACGAGGCGGTGCCCACGCTTGTTCGCTCACAGCTGGATCTGTCCAGCGGTACACCTGTGCAGATGAAGCCCGTGAAGTTGCTCGACGGTGTGGAAGCGCTGCGTGTCGAGCTGGGTATCGACAACCTGAGCAAGACAGGTGCCGCGGTCGACTACACGCAAGCGGTCGACTGGGTGGACGCGACCACCAAGACGCAGCCGAAGAATCGTGGCGATGGTGCTCCCGATGAATTCAAGCGCTGCACGACGGCCGCACCCTGCAGCACGGCAGACCTCAGCAATGTCGTGGCGGTGAAGTTATATGTACTCGCCCGTAGTCGCGACATCACGGCTGGTTACACGGACACGAAAGAGTACTGCCTGGGTGAGCCGGCCGCCGACGGCTCATGTCCAGCTGAGAGCAAGATCGCCGCTGCGAACGATAACTACAAGCGACACGTGTTCACGACCAGCGTGCGGCTCAACAACATCTCCGGCCGCAGAGAGACACCAGAGCCATGAGCACCGTTCCATTCACGGCCCTTCGTGCTCAGCGTGGTGCGACCCTGATCGTCGGCCTCATCATGCTCTTGCTGATCACCATCATGGTCACTAGCGCATTCAGTATCAGCAGCACCAATCTGCAGTCCGTCGGCAACATGCAGGTGCGTGGCGAAGCCGTTGCAGCCGCGAACCGCGCAATCGAGCTCGTCATGAGCTCGTCTTTCACCACAGCGCCTGCGGCGCAAACGGTGAACGTGGACATCGACAACGACGGCACGATGGACTTTGCCGTCAGCTTCGCAAAGCCGGAGTGTGTCAGCGCATCCAAGATCGCAGGTACCACGATACCGCCCAGCAGTCTGTCGCTGGGAACTGGATTCAGCATGTCCACCAGCGACAGCTACCAGACAGTTTGGGATCTACAGGCGGACGTGGCCCCGTATCAAAACGGCACTGCAGCGAGCGGTGCGGCGGTTCATGTGCACCAAGGCGTGCGCGTGTTGCTGACTCAAGTTCAATACAACGCCGTGTGCAACGTGTAGCTGCAGCGAGCTGCGGGAGCCTGACTATGAAAGCGCGTTTGATGACTGCGATGCTGGCACTCATGCTGGGTGCGTCCATGGCTCCCCGCGCCGAGGACATCGACCTATTCGTGGGTGCACAAGCCAGCTCGACCGATCTGCCCAGTGTGCTCATCATCCTGGATAACACGGCCAACTGGACGCAAGCGTTCACGAACGAAATGTCTGCGCTCACGAGCGTGTTCGCGTCGCTGCCTACTGACAAGGTGAGAGTCGGTGTCATGTTTGCTGCGGAAACCAGCAAAGCCGACAACAACGTTCAGGGCGGCTACGTACGTGCAGCCATTCGGCCCATGAACGAGGTCAACAAGAAGGCGTACTCGGAGATGTTCGCCTACATGGATGTGAACAATGACAAAGGCAACAGTGGTCAGTCGAGCTTGGTCATGGCCGAGGCCTACCGCTATTTCAGCCGCGGCATCCCGCGCTCGGGTAACTACAAGGCCAAGACCGACTATAAGGGAAACACGGGCGCCGATTGGTCCAAGAGCGCGACGAGCGATGACTCCAAGAAAGCGATGCAGGCCATTTACGCTTTGGATGGCAACGCGCTCGATTCGAAAACGGCGACCCAATACAACCCGTATGACAAGGATGGGTCCGGCTGCGCCAAGAAGTTCATCATCTACATCAGCAACGGGCCGTCACAGGACAGCTCGTCCATCATCTCGGATGCCACTGCCATGCTCAAGCAGGC
>JBEVDW010000337.1:0-15511 GCA_040513115.1 Steroidobacteraceae bacterium
TTGAGCGAGGAGGAGCTGCGCAAATTCTGGCGGACCAACTTTGGTATGGACGTCTGATGCTCATCGTCCATCATCTCGGCGTTTCGCAATCCGAGCGCATCGTCTGGTTGTGCGAAGAGCTCGGCATTCCCTATCCCTATTTCGCCGGCCCGGATTTCACCGCCGCCGACATCATGATGTTCTTCGCTGTTTCCACTGCGCGCAGTTTCGCTGTGCGCGACGTCAGTGAGTTTTCCAACATTCGCGCGTACTTGAGGCGTATCGGTGAGCGTCCGGCCTATCGACGAGCGATCGCCAAGGCCGATCCACACATGACGCCGAAGTTGGAGTGAGGCACAGGCGATGAAGGCTGGCATGAACACGATCACACTCGAACAGATCCGTGTGGACCGCGAAACCCTGCGCCAGCGGTGGTACCGGGAAGGCTACTTCACCGACCAGACCTTCACGCAGCGGCTGATCGACGGGTCGCGCCGCCATGCCGACGTGCCGCTGATCTTCGCCAATGCAGACGGCGCGCTCGAGACGACGGTGGGAGCAGTCCAATGCGAAGCGATGCAGCTGGCGGGGGCGTTGCAGGCGCGTGGGCTGGCTGCGGGCGATGCCGTGGTGATTCAAATGCCGACCACGCGGGAGACACTGGTTCTCTATCAAGCGGCTTTGTTGATCGGCGCGGTGATCGTGCCCGTCATCGCCGCGTATGGTTCCGCGGAGCTCGGCTTCATCCTGAATCAGTCGCGCGCAAGGGCGCTGATGTTGCCGGACCGGTGGCGCAACATCGATTTCACCGCACGCCTGTCGCAAACGGCCATGCCGCCATCGCTCGAACACGTGATCGTCCTCGGTACAACTGCACCTGCAGGTGCAGTGACATATGAGCAGCTCAAACGAGACGAGCGGGCCTTCACGGCGTCACACATTTCCGCCGACAGCGTTTGCGCATTGATCTATACCTCGGGCACGAGTGGCGTGCCGAAGGGCGTGAAGCACACACACAACACGCTGCTCATCGACTGGCAATGCCCGCTCTACGCGCCGCGCGGTGCCTTCCTGAATGTCTGGCCGGCAGGTCATGTCGGTGGGCTGTATTACCTGCTGCGCCCCGTGCTCCTCGGTGTACCGCAAGTGTTCATGGATCAATGGAATGCGGGGCTGGCTTTGCAGCTGATCGAGCGCTATCGAGTGACCGATTGCGGCGGTACTCCGTTCTTCCTGATGTCGCTCCTCGCGGCGCACGAGGCGGCGGGGGGCAGCGCGCCGCTGCCGACCTATTTCGCCATGGGCGGCGCGAGTGTCACGCCTGAGCACGTGAAGCTGGCCGAAGCCCACGGCATGCGCTCGTGCCGCGGCTATGGCATGAGCGAGCAGCCGACCGTTACCTGGGCGCCCTACGATGCGCCGCTGGAGAAGCGCGCTGCCACGGACGGATGCGCGACGCCGCACAACGAGGTTCGACTCGTCGATGAGACGGGTGTCGACGTGCCGCAGGGATCCGAGGGGGAGATCGTCGTGCGTGGCCCGGAGCAGTTCATCGGTTACACCGATGAGTCGCTCGACGTGGAGAGCTTTCTGCCGGGCGGCTGGTTCAAGAGCGGCGATCTGGGTCGCATCGATGCGGATGGCTATGTTGTCGTCACCGGTCGGAAGAAGGACCTCATCATCCGCGGCGGCGAGAACATCTCGGCGCGCGAGATCGAGGATCTGATGATGCAAATGCCGGGCGTAGTGGAGGTTGCGGTCGTCGGCGCGCCCGACATGGCCTATGGCGAGCGTGTCTGCGCGTTCGTGGTACTGCACGACGCGACGGCGGAGCTGTGCTTGAGCGCAGTGCGTGCGCATTTTCAGTCTGCCGGAGTTGCCAAGCAGAAGACTCCGGAGCGCCTGGAGTGCGTCGCCGATTTGCCGCGCAATGCCGCTGGCAAAGTGCTGAAACGTGAGCTGCGAGAGCGCTTGCAGCTGCCAACCACGCGCTGAGTGAACGTTCGCGCAATCTCCACATGCAGCTTGCATGTGTTGCCGTTGGAAGTGTGTAAGGGGGAAATCACTGTGGAGACAGGCTCGTGAGCGCAAACTGCCCGTTCGATCCCAAGGCATTCAACCGTCACTTCAATCACCACGCGCCGGAATTCGGCGCCAACCGCGAGCAGATTTTCGATGATCTGCGCGAGCGTTGTCCGGTGGCCCGCACGGATGCGTTCGGCGGTTATGTCGTTCTGACCCGGTATGAGGACATCGTCCGGGTCGCGCGTGATGACGCGACATTCTCCAGCGAAGCGGGCATCACAGTGCCCGGCCTGCCCACGACAGAAATGCTGCGGCTGCCGATTGGCATCGACCCGCCTCGTTCATTCAAGTACCGCAACGTCCTGATGCCGTTCTTCCGCGCCAGCTGGCTGAAGAAGCTCGAGCCGTGGGTCAATGACTTCGTCGACGAGCGCATCGACACCTTCATCGAGAGCGGTAAAGCCGATTTGCAGTCGGATCTCGCGCATCCGCTGACCGCCAATTTCATCATGCACATGACCGGGTTGCCGCGCGAACAGTGGTGGGAATATTCCATGTCCGTGATCGCAAGTATCGGAGCGGTGCGCAGCGACATAGACGACAAGTGGATACCGACTCGGGCCGAAACGACGGCCCTGCTGTCCGAAGAGATCGAGCGGCAGCGGCAGTCGCCCAGGTGGTCCGCGGACGAGAAGGTGCTGCCTTACCTGCTCCAGGTGGAGATCGATGGCCGCAAGCTCACGCACGAGGAGACCCTGGGGATCATGGAGTTGCTCCTGGATGGCGGGTTCGATACGACCATGGCCGCCATCGGCCACAGTTTGCTCTTCCTCTACCGCAATCACGCTTACCGCGAGCAGCTGATCGATCAGCCGGGGCTGATGCCGGGCGCCGTCGAGGAATTCCTGCGCTGGGTGACGCCTCAACAGGGGCTTTTCCGCACCGCTACCAAGGATGTCGAAGTCGGCGGCGTGATGATCAAAGCGGGCGAGCGCGTGTTCCTCGCCTGGAGCGCGGCCAATCGCGACCCGCAGCTCTTCGCCCTTCCTCACGAGGTGAATTTCGATCGTCCCAACAGGAGCCGCCATTTGAGCTTCGGTATCGGCGCCCATCTGTGTCTGGGATTGAACGTCGCTCGCCTCGAGCTGGGCTCTTCACTGTCGAAGGTGCTGCAACGCCTGCCCGATTACGTGGTGAATGAAACCGGGATCGTTCCCGCGCCGGGCCTCGGTATCGTCAATGGGATCGATCATCTGCCGGTCACCTTCACGCCAGGCAAGCGCAGCGGCATCCGCGCGCTCTGAGCGCAACGAACGGCATCTGGAGAAGATCAAGAATGGCGAAGATCACGTACATCGAGTTTGACGGGACGGAGCACGTGCTCGACGTGCAGGAGGGACTGTCGGTGATGGAGGGCGCGGTGCAGAACAACGTCCCTGGCATCGACGCAGACTGCGGCGGGAGTTGTGCCTGCGGCACGTGCCACGTCTATGTAGATGAACCCTGGGTACAGAAGACCGGGGCCGCCTCCGAGGCGGAAAAGGCCATGCTCGAGTTTGCGGAGAATGTGAAGGCGAACAGCCGTCTCTCGTGCCAGGTCAAGGTGACGGACGAGTTCGACGGCTTGGTCGTGCGCATGCCCGAAACCCAGCACTGAACGCGGAGCCAACGCGGGCACACGCGGGAATGGACACGTGGCGCGCACGTTGTGCGCGTGACCGAAGGATTCCACGCTCGAAAGTTATCCGCGCAGATTCAGTTTGCCGCGAGCGAGCCGCACGTCGTGCAAGCCCTTCTGTTCGCGGCGCATGGCCGACCACAGGTTGATGGGCCAGGCGTCCTGATCTTCACCCCAGCAGGCGACGCCGTTGAGCGTGTATTTGACGAGGCTGGTCCAGACCACGCCATGTACGCCGGGAATGGGCATCGCCATGCGGCTCACGCTCTCGCCGTTGGCGACGAGCTTGCGCCCGAGCTCATCGATGGCGTCGACGCTGATCTTCCGCATGAAGCCGTGCTGCGGGTCGCGCTCGCGTTCGAGCTTGCCTTCCACGAGTGCGGCACGCACACCATCCTGAACCAGGAACCCGCTCGGACCTGCGCCCAGGAACGACAGGTCCCTTGAAGCCGCTGCACTGGCCCACGTGCCGCCGCCCCATTGATCCTTCCAGCCTTCAGGCCGCAGGTGGTGCCAGGAACGGTCGCGCATGGCCAGGCAATCGATCGCAATGCGCTCGCCGTGCAGGATCAGCTCCCCGGTGACATGGCCATGCTGGTCGATGTGCCGAGTGAGGGGAGGATCGCCGTCGGCCGCGACCCACGGTTCCATGATGGCGGTCCAGTCGAGATCGTAAGAGAGGATGTCCCGGTCCTTGAACGTCAGGTGATAGCGTCGCATTGGTTCAATGACCTTGATGTGCGAGCCGCTCGGCCACCTGCAGTCCCGCAGGTCCTTGCTCTCGGGCAGCGGTTGGTTCCAATAGCTCGTGTAGTACGGCGTCTCGACGTGGTGCCACGCTGTCTCGTCGAAAATGAGCACGCCACCGCCGCTCACTCCGATGTTCGGACGCACGTAGTGATACGACCAGCCGCCGAGCTTGCGCTCGGGTGCAAAGAACCAGTACCACTGAGTCTCGTGTTCCCACCAGCCGTTGGTCCTGGGTGGGTGGAAGTTGTCGTCCTCCGGCCCAATCAATTTCTCCAAGCCAACTCGTGACGTGAACATGGGTGCGGACCGCTGTTCGCTCATGACCGTGGTAGCTCCTTCATTGCGTGCGCTGCATCTAGCGGCAGTGAGATCGAATCAGTCCGCCAGGCCATGCTCGATTCTTCCGTCGATCAACGTGGCGCGCACGAGCTTGGCATCGAGATCGCTGCATGCCTGTTGCAGTGGTGCGCGTAAGAGGCAGAGATCGGCGCGCGCGCCGACGACGAGTTGCAACGGTCTGCGCATCGGGACGAAGGGCGCCTGGGTAAATAATTCCAACGCTGTTCGAGGATCGACACGTTCATCGGGGCCGAGTAGTTGGTCTGCACTCGTGCGCCGCTCGATGGCGGCTCGCATGGCGAGCCAGGGATCGACTGGTCCATAGGGTGCATCCGAACTCGCGGCAACCACGACGCCGGCCCGCAGCAAGCTCGCGCAACGGTAGAGATCATCGTGCTCGGCGGCAGCCACGGTCTGCAGATAGCGATCACCGCGTGCGAGCACGAAGCCTGGCTGCGTCACGACGGCAAGTCCCAGGGCTTTGATTTCCGCGATCGCGTCTGCGGAGATCATTCCGCCATGCTCGATGCGATCACCGGGCAGCGTGCCGGCTTCGCGAAAGGCAGCCAATGTAAGTGCGAGCTCGCCAGCGGTGACGCAATGGACGGCAACGCGCCGTTGCCAGGTACGCGCGCGAGCGATTCGGGCTGTCATCGCGGCGAACTCGGGTAGCTGCGCATCATCCAGCAGAACCTTCACAGCACCAACCGCAAAGGCGCCATCCTCAGGCGCGTGCAATTCTCCGGCACTCATGAGCGACAACCGCTGCGGCAATGCTCGCTCACGCACCGCCTTTGCCAGATGCTTCGCTGCGCTCTCGCCCGTGGTTGCGCTTGCATCGGTCAGCGCCGTGAAGCCGTAACTAGCCAGTTGCCGACCCACGGCATCGAGCGCGAGAGATTGCGTGGGCATGCGCGAATGCAGCCACGCATCGCCACGCCAGATGCGACCTGTTGCCCGCCCGTTCGCATCGCGCTCGACACAGTCGGGCAGATCGCTCCTGCAGACCGCCTCGAGTGCGCGGCTGTTCAGGATCCAGAGCGCGCCCGTCTGATGCTGCACTCGCAACGGGTGTGCCGGCACGATGTGGTCGAGCTCATCGCGGCTGAGCAGTGTCGCCCCGTGTTCGTGATATTGCACGGCTCGCAACCACGTACCTCGCGGAACGTTGGCGGACGCGCGGGTGAGCAGCGCCTGCAGCGCTGCGGCAGTCGTCGCAGTCGTGAGGTCGATGGAGCTGGCCTGACGAGCGAGCGCCAATAGATGAATGTGGTGATCGACCAGACCCGGGATGAGCGCTCCGCCACGGCCGTCGATCTCATCCGCTCGACCTTCCAGGAGGGCACCGATCTCCTTGATGACACCGTGCGCGACGCGCACGTCGAGTCCCGAGCGTCCGTCGATCTCGACATTGCGCAGGATCAATGCGCGCGAGCTCATGCCGCAATGCTATGCGCCGCGTGTGACTGTGCGGCGGCCGCGCACACCGCGAGTGCCGCATCGATGAGCACACCGCCGCCTTGTGTGACCGCACTCAGCACAGCGGCAGCAGCGGCGAGTCCTGTCAGTGGATCGGCGGCGGCATCGCCCACGAAGCGCGGTGTGCCGGCTTGCGTCCAATGTACGAGGTTGCCGGCGGCAGCCGCATCGTCGCCAAATGCCACACGATCACTGTTCACGCCTTGCCAACCATAGCCGGTGATCGCAACCCAGATCAGGCCAGGACGTGCGGTGCACAGCGCGAACGGATCCAACTCCAGCTGCTCGAATGCTCGCCGTCGTGCACTCGTGATTACGACGTGCGCGTTCATGATCTGCTCGCGCAGCTGCAGTCGTCCGGCGACGGTGGAGAAATCCAGCGTTACCGGTTGCTTCTTCCGGTTCAGCTGCCGATACAGTTCCGGTGACCCGACGCGCGATGCATCAGGTCGCTGCACACTTTCCAGTTTCGTGACTTCGGCGCCGCACTCGGCGAGTACGGCGCCACACAGTGGACCGGCCCACAGGCTGGATAAATCAAGTACACGCAACCGCTCGAGCTGCAGCTCGCGACGCGCGCCAATGGCGTGCAGACGTGGATCCAAGCTCGTGGCGCTCACCTCACCCACACGCGCGAGAGGCAGTCCCAGTACGCGGCCTTCGCCGATGAGCTGTGCGCCCGTGCGTTCACGCACGCGTCTCGCGATGGTGGGCCAGTGGTCCGCCGCGATCTCCTCGAGCTGCAGCCATGCAGGCATGAGCGCACGATCCTCTTCACGCGCAAGGTTCAACGCGATCCAGGCATCAGCCGTGGGCAACATCCGACACGAACGGTTGGGGGACCACAGGCCTGGCTTGCGCAGATCGAGATACGGTTCGCGGCTGAGCACCGGCATTTGCGCGACATCGACCCGACGTCCGAGGAGCGCAGAGCGATGCGCGATCTGCGCGGCGTGGTAATCGATGGCCGCAGTCAGCGCATTCATCAGGCCGGCTCCAGAGCGTCGATCAATCCCCACGACAACGCCGTGTGCGCATCGATGTCGTAGCCCGTCAGCGCCATGTAACAGGCACGATGCCGACCTATGCGCCGCGGAATCGTGGCCGTACCGCCAGCGCCAGGAATCAGGCCCATGGCGACCTCAGGTAACCGGAAGAGGGCATCGGGGGTAGCCGTGATCCATCCCGCGGCCGCGGGCATCTCGATACCGGCGCCAACGCAAGCACCGTGCACGTGCACGCGAATGCGATCACGCAGGCGGTCGACGAGACGTGCTGGCACACGCAAGACGCGAATCAGGTGAGCGACGCCGGGATCATCGGCCTGACCGAACTCGTTGAGATCACCGCCCGAGCAGAACGAAGGTCCTGCGCCAGTCAAAAGCACGGGTGCGCGATCGGGATCGTCGAGCGCGAACTGCAGTGCCTCCACCAAGCTGTCGCGCATGCGCGCATCCACCGCGTTGCGCGCGTTCGGTCGGTTCAGCCGAATGTGCAGCACGCCGTTTGCGCGCGACAGCAGCACCCGTGGAGAATCCTCGTCTGCGACCGTGCGAATGGGCGTCGCGGCACGCCACGCACGGAAGGAGCGGCTTGCCAGCAGCATGGAATACGCAAGCGACTCGAGGCATTGAGCGTCTTCGAAAGGAATGGCCAATGTCATGCGCAGCACTTGAGCGGCAGCCGCAACGGCCGCAGGTTGCGTCTGGACGACACCGTGCAGATGCATGATGACTTCGTCCATGCGTCCAGCGGACACGCTGACCCACGGCGCGGGGGCCGGCTGCGGCGTCAAGAGAATGTCGAAGTCATCTGCGGAAACGTGCGGCAAAGCGCGGGTGCGATGTACTCCAAGCCGCACGACGCCGGGACCCTCAACGGGTTTGGCTGGCCCAGCGTCGAACTCGTGTACGCGCAATCCAGAGCCGCCGAGCTTGGCAAGATCGACCAGCAACTGCTGAGCATCAAGGGGCTGGCGCTTGGAATTCATGAGCTCATGGGGATTTCGACAGCTCGGCCTTCAACACGCGTCGCAGTAACTTGCCGGTGTCGTTGTACGGCAGGGTCGCGCGGAACTCCCAGGTCTCCGGCACTTTCGTCGAGCGCAGGTGCGTCTTCACCCACGCAGCGAGATCCTGAGTCGAAGGCGATGCGTCCTTCGGCACGATCACCGCGGCGACGCGCTCGCCCCATTGATCGTCGGGCACTCCCAATACGGCGACATCACTGACGTGGGGATGTCGACGCAACACGTCTTCGATCTCGCCCGGCGACATGTTCTCGCCGCCCCGCACGATGACATCATCGAGTCGTCCTTCCACATAGAGATAGCCGTCCGCATCGAGATGGCCGCCGTCGTTGGTGGCAAACCAGCCGTCCGCGTCGATCACCTTGCGATGCAAGTATTCGCCCGAAACCTGCTCGCCGCGCACATGGATCTCGCCGGACGCGCCGACGGATAGCACTTCGCCGCCCGGGCCGCGGATCTCGAGCTCGATGGTCGGCAGAGGCTTGCCGACCGAGCCCAGTCGACGCCGTACCCGGGGATCGCTCGAGTCGATGGCTTCACGGTGATCGTCCGGGCCGAGCACGGCAATGGTCGAGCTCGTTTCGGTGAGGCCATACGCGTTGGTGAAATCGACGTGCGGCAACAGACGCAGAGCGCGTTCGATCACGACCTGAGGCATGCGTCCGCCACCATAGGCGAGCGCCCGCAGGCTCGGCAGCTTCTCGCCACGCTGTTCCAGCACATCGAGGATGCGGCCGAGCATGGTGGGCACGACCATGGCGTGCGTGATCTTCTCTGCAGCTGCGGTCTGCACCCACGCTTCTGGCGTGAAGGCGGGCAGATGAACGATGCGTCGTCCGCCATACACGCCCGTCAAGATCGCGGAGATACCGGCGATGTGATACGGCGGCACGCTGACGAGGGCAGCTTCCTCCTCATCCGAGCCGAGGAATTCGACCGTCGAGATGACGTAGTGAGCCAGGTTCTGATGCCGCAGCACGGCGGCTTTCGGTTCCCCCGTGGTGCCGCTCGTAAACAGCAGTACCGCAACGTCCGACTGCGGCGAGTAATCACCTGGAGCCGAACGCAGCGATTCATCGCCGCACGCAGCCTCGAATTGACTGCGCGGCAGCAGCTGAACGCCTTCGACGCCCTCGACGCGCCCGAGCATGTCGTCATCCACGATCGCGACCGCAGGCGCCGTGCGCGCCAGCAGCCGACGCAAGTCCGCGTCAGGCAGACGATAGTTCACAGGCGCGAACGGCGCGCCAATCAGTCCACTGGCGAACAGCGCGATCGGTAACGTGGGCCCGTTCAGTCCCAGGAACACGACTGTGTTCGCCGGGTATTGACTCAGGCGCGCCGCACCCCCGGCGACGCGTGCGGACATCTCCGCGAAGCTGATGTGTGCATCTCGAGGTCCGAGAATCATGCGCTCCGGGGCAGCCCCGGACGCCATTTCCAGCATGAGAAGGGTGTTCATCGTCGGGGGAGTTGAGTTGCTCGGTCGAATGGTCCCAGCTTGCGTTCCAGCCGGCTGCTAATAGTATAAGACTCACATCCGAGCGGGCCACCCGATTGTCAGGGTCGTTCAGTGTGATCCCGGCTCCTCCGCCGCTCCAGTGTTATCAAAGGCACGAAATGAACTTCGATTGGACGCCTGCCGAGGTGACGTTTCGCCACCGGTTGGTGGATTTCCTCGAGCGTACGCTGCCACCCGACTGGTCCTCGATGACGCGCCACGGTCCGGGCTCGCACGAGCAGATGGCATACGCACGCGAGTTTTGTCCCCGCATGGCGGCGGCCGGATTGCTCACTCGCCATTGGCCAAGGGCGTACGGCGGTGACGACGGCTCACCGTGGGAGCACATGATCCTGAGCGAGGAGATGTGGAGCATCGGCGATCCGCGCAGCTCCGGCTATATGGGCACGAACTGGATTGCGCCAGCCATCATGAAATTCGGTACGCCGCAGCAGAAAGAATTCCATCTGGGTCGCATCGCGCGTGGCGAGTCGCTGTGGTGCCAGGGCTTTTCCGAGCCGTCGGCGGGATCCGATCTGGCTGCGCTACGCACGCTGGCGCAGGCCGTGCCTGGCGGTTACGTGATCAACGGCTCGAAAATCTGGACTTCGTATGCACACTCGGCCGATTACTGTTTCTTGCTGACGCGCACGGAGGGCGCGCGTCATGCGGGCATCACGGTGTTCCTGGTCGACATGAAGTCGAAAGGCATCGATGTGCGGCCGATCGGATCGGTCGTCGGCGAGGGCGACATTCACGAAGTGTTCTTCACCGATGTGTTCGTGCCGGAGGAGACGCGCTTGGGCGAGGAGGGCAAAGGTTGGTCCATCGTCCGCAGCGCCCTGCACAACGAACGCATCGGGGCTGCTCGTCATGAGCTCGCACGTCGAACCATCCTGAAGGCGGTCGCGCGGCTGCGGCGCTCAGGACGGTTCAGCGATCCGCTGGTGCGTTCGAAGGCCGTAGCGGCGTTGGCGTTAGCACGCGCGGCACGGTTGCTGGTGTACGTCGTCGTCGATGGTCGCGCGAAGGGGCGCGAGCCTGGGGCGGAGACCAACATCGCGCGCTATGCCTTGTACGAGGCGGACAAAGCGGCAGCGGCATTTCTTGCGGAGTTCGCGCCCGAGACCCTGTTCGATGATGCGGAGGGTCAGCTGCAGTTCGCGTATGGCGCGGGCGCGACCGTGGGGCTCGCCGCAGGCTCTGCGGAGGTGCAACTCAATCTGATCGCGCGCGACGCGCTGCAGTTGCCCGCGGGAACCTGACGCATGGACATGGAACTGAATGCCGATCAGCAGGCGCTCGTCGACGCAACCGAGCAGCTGCTGGGTGAGTTCAAAGAGGCGCCGCGCAGCGGCGCGATGTACGCGTACTCCGCCGAATTGCAGCAACGGCTCGCGGCGGGCGACTTTGCGAGCGTCTCGCTGCAAAGCGAGTACGGTGCGCTCGAAGCGGCCTTGATCGTCGAGGTACTGAGCCGAGCACCGTATGCAGTGGAGTGCGGCGCCAGTGTGCTGGTAGCACCCGCCGTTCTATACGAGACACTGCCGGGTCCGATCGCGCTCGTGGAAGATTGGCAGCGACCGGCTCGATTCTTGTCCGTTGCCCGGCACGCATTCATTCGTGATCAGGGTGGCGGAGTGTTGATGACGGTCGAGAGCGATGCCGTCGAAACCGCGCCCGGCATGCTGGCGTATCCGTACGGGCGCTTCAAACGTGTGCCAGAGTGGTCGCGCGGCCGGCGCTTGAGCGCGCAGCAAAGCCAGGCGCTGTTGCAGTGGTGGCGAACCTCGATCGCGCTCGAGGCAGCCGCTGCGATGGGGGCCGCGACGCGCTTCACAGTCGATTACGTCACGAACCGAAGGCAGTTCGGCCGCCCCATCGGCTCCTTCCAGGCCATTCAACATCGCCTCGCGAGAGGTACGGTGCATAGCGAGGGCGCGCGCCTGATCGCACTGGAAGCCGCGGCGAAGGGGGACGCACTCACGAGCACGCTGGCGGCGACGTATGTCTCACGCTTCATCGGCGAGACGGTCGAAGACATGCACCAGTTCAATGGTGCACTCGGCATCACGCTCGATCATCCGCTGCACTACTGGACGTATCGGTTGCTTGCGCTGCAGAGCGAGCTGGGCGGCCTGAGTCAGCACTCACGGGCGGCTGCCGATGTTCTGTGGTCCGAAGCGAGCGAGGTGACCGTGCCGTCTGGACCGTCAGCGTATTGGGATCTAGGGTGGTAAGCGCCTCCGGTAGCGCTGCTCGAGTATTATACTGATCGAAAGTTGCTCTCGGTTGCTCGATTGAGGATCTGTACGTGGCTCGATTGGCCGGCAAAGTGGCGCTGGTGACCGGCGCGACCGGGTTGATGGGAAGTGTGTTGGCGCGTGCGTACGCACAAGAGGGTGCAGACGTCGTTCTGCTCGCGCGCCGTGTGGACAAGCTCGAGGAGCTTGCGCGCGAGTTACGTGAGCGTGGCAGTCGTGCAGCGTGCGTTGTACTCGACCTGGCAGATCGCCAGGCATTGGACAGTGCCGCTGCGCGCGCCTGGGATGCGTTGGGTCGCATCGACATCGTGCTGAGCAATGCCGCACCCAGTCCCGAAGAGCAACAGTCCGGCACGGTGCTCTCGACGCCTGACGCGATGTGGGAGCGCATGCACGAGCTGATCGTGTGGTCGCCCATGCGCCTGCTGCGCGCCCTTGCGCCGCGCATGGCGGCCAACGGCGGTGGCAGCATCATCACCGTGATCTCCACGACGGGCGTGCAGCCGACGCCGGGCTACGATGCATACGGTTTGGCCAAGGGCACGCTGCTGCTGCTCACGAAATACATGGCGAAGGAGTGGGGTCGAGACGGCATTCGCGTGAACGCGCTCAATCCGGGCTCGATCGTCACCGATCCGTCCACATACGAGACGGTGCACTCGAAGGCGCAGGCACACGGAATCCTGGAGCGAATCTCGCTCGGGCGCTTGGGTACCAGCGCGGAGGTGATTGGTGCTGCTGTGTATCTCGCATCCGACGAGTCGCGCTACTTCTCCGGCCAGGTCATGAACGTGGATGGGGGGCGGCTATGAGCGAGGCGCGTGCAATCATTACGTCAGGGTGTCCATATCAATGATCAGGTTGGCACTCATGAATTCGTCAATCCGGAGTTCGAGATGAAGTCAGAACCGCTCAGCGGCTTGCGTGTAGTGGATTGCTCTTCTGGCACGGCGGGGCCGCGCGCCTCGGGACTACTCGCCGATTACGGGGCGGACGTCATTTGGGTGGAACCCCCAGGCGGCGATCTCGAGCGTCGACGCGCGCCGGCTGCGGCAGCCGTATTCAACCGCAGCAAGCGCAGCATGGTGCTCGATCTGAACGTGGCGGCCGACAAAGAAAAACTTCTGCAGCTTGCCGATCGCGCAGATGTCTTCATCGAAACCTGGCAGCCGGGCAGCGCCGATTCGATGGGGCTGGGCTACCGCCATCTGCATGCTCGCAATCCGCAGCTGGTGTATTGCTCCATCAGCGGCTTTGGCGTCGAAGGCAAATACAGTCGACTCCCTGCGCGCGAGCCGTTGGTGCATGCGCTCATGGCTACGATGTTCGAACAGGCGGGACATCGTGAGGGACCAATCTTCCAGGGTTTACCTTTCGCGAGCATCGGAGCAGCGCAACTTGCGACGATCGGTATTCTCGCGGCGCTTTACCGGCGCCTCGACGATGGCTGCGGCCGTCACGTCGAGACATCTCTGATGGATGGCCTGCTCGCGTACCAGCAAATGATGTGGGGCGAGTCGGACGAGGTGCTGGCAGCTGGCGCAAACGCGCCCGACGTAAGTGTTGCGGCGACGCGCCTTGCGAGCACGACACGCATGGTCACGCGCTCGTTCATCTGCGGCGACGATGAATACATCGGCATCCACACCGCCGCGACCGGCGCCTTCGGGCGTCTGATGCAGGTACTCGGGCTGGACGACAAAATTCCGCCCACGACGAGCGGCATCGATCTGGGCACGCCGCTCACGAAAGAGCAGGCGGACCTGCTGGAAAGCAGGATTCACGACATCTTCGCCTCGCAACCGCGCGCCTATTGGGTGCAGCGATTGATGGAGGCGGATGTGTGTGCCATTGAACATCTGCGTCCGACGGCAGTGTTCGACGAACCACAGCCGCAGCATAGCCGGATGGTCGTGCGGGTCGACGATCCAGTGCTCGGACAGGTTGATCAAGTGGCGCCTGGCGTGCATTTCGACCAGGCACAAGGACGTGTTCGCGGTCCGGCGCCCACACCCGGTCAGCACACGGCAGACGTGCTGAAGTGGCTCGACGAGCCCGACGCGGGATCCTCCTGGCGACCGCCACGGCGCAGTGACTCGCCCGATACGCGACCATTGATGGCGGGCGTGAAAGTGCTGGATTTCGGTGCCTACTACGCAGGGCCATATTCCTCACGGGTGCTGGCCGATTTCGGCGCGGACGTCATCAAGGTCGAAACGATGATCGGCGATCAGCTGCGTGGTCTCGAGCGGCCATTCTTCGCAGCCCAGGCTGGCAAGCGCTCGCTCGCTGCCAACCTCAAGGACGCTGGCCTGCGACGCGCCGTTCACGAGTTGCTGAAGTGGGCGGACGTCGTCCATCACAACATGCGTCCTGGCGCGGCAGAGCGCCTCAATCTGGGCGTCGAGCACGTACGCGCAGTCAATCCAGAGGCGATCTATCTGTACGCGCCCGGCTGGGGCTCGACGGGTCCGCATCGTCTGCGGCAGAGCTTCGCACCGATGCTTTCGGGTTACGTGGGTGCGTCGTATGAAGTCGCAGGCCAGTTCAACGAGCCGATGCCTTCGACCGGCAACGAAGATCCAGGCAACGGACTGCTCGGCACAGTGGGAATGCTGCTTGCACTGCTACATCGTCGCCGCACCGGTGTCGCACTGTATTGCGAGAACCCTCAGTTGCATGCCGCCATGGGAATGATGGCGCATGCGGTCCGCAAGGCGGACGGCGAGGTGGTCGGGGCGGGGTTGCTCGATGTGCTGCAGATGGGCACCGATGCGCTCGAGAGCCTGTATGCCACCGCTGACGGCTGGATCTGTGTTGCAGTCCGCGAAGATTCCGAAATCAAGCAATTCCAGGCGGTGCTGGGCATCGACATTCTGGGCGATGAGCGCTTCGCGACCATCGAAGCTCGAGTGACGGAACGAGAGGCGCTCACCGACCTCCTGCGCGACGCGTTTGCAAATCGCACGACGGCCGAGTGGCTCGCGCTCTTCGCACCCACGGGCCTTGGCGTCGTCGAGCCGGTGGATGCGTCACTCAAGCACACCTTCTTCATCGATCCTGAGCAGCGTCGTCTCGATCGCGTGGCGGAAGTGAGGCATCCCCAGAAGGGCAATGTGCGCGAAATGGTTCGCCTCGTTCGCATCAGCGATGCGCAACTGCCGGCACATCGCCTGGCACCGGGTTTGGGCGAGCACAATGACTCGATCCTGGCCTGGCTCGGCTACTCGCAGGAAGAGATCCAGTCGCTGCGGGCGCGGGGAAACGTTCGATAGCGGCGGGCGGGTTCGGTGTCCGCGGACACGCCGCCAGCGCTGGCCATCGGTGTTGAAGGCTAGCGCTTGGACAATACGATCTGTTCGGCGCGGCCGGGCTCGGGCTGCAATACTTCGATGGCGGATTCGAGCTGTGCCACCTTGCGAGCAGCCAGATCTTCTTCGCCATTACCAATTGCATTGGCGAGCTCG
>JBEVDW010000338.1:0-4966 GCA_040513115.1 Steroidobacteraceae bacterium
ACCCGGTCAAGATCAACGTCGTATTCGCCGCAGGAGGGGGGACCGACCTGTTGGCACGCCACTACGCGAAGCGCCTCGGGGAAAAGCTGGGGCAACCCTTTCTGGTCGACAACAAGCCAGGCAAGGGCGGAGCGATCGCGGTATACGCGACGGCACATGCACCGGCCAATGGCTACACAATCGTGCTGGGCACCACCGGCATCGCCGTTGACGCTGCGCTCGGCGAGAGCAGCTACGATTGGCAACGCGATCTGGCGCCCATCGCGCTTCTGGCCGCCGCGCCGAACGTGCTGGTCGTGCCAGAGAAGTCTCCCATTCGTACCGTTGCGGACGTCATTCGCAAGGCCAAACAGACACACGTGACCTTCGGGTCTGCGGGCGTCACGTCGTCAATGCACATGACTGGCGAGCTGTTCAAGCAGATGGCGGGCGTCGAGATGACGCATGTTCCATATCGCGGCGCAGCTCCGGCCGAACAGGCCTTGATGGCCGGAGAAATCGATGTGATGTTCGACAACATCGCCGGGGCTGCAACCTTCATCGAGGCCGGAAAGTTTCGGCCCATCGCGATCAGCAGCAGTTCACGCAGCGCTGAACTGCCCAACGTCCCCACCATCGCCGAATCGGGCCTTCCGGGCTTCGAGACCACCGGCAGCTTTTTCCTGATGGCACCCGCGAAGACTCCACCAGAAGTCCTCAAACTGCTCGAAGTGGCAGTGGACGAAATCTCGGACGAACAGGACACGCAGGCCTTCCTCAAACGGATGCACATGGTCTCGTTGCGAGGTGGCGCCACCGCGGTGTCGACCCTCCTGCAATCCGACTACGCGAAATGGAAAAGGGTGGTCTCTGCAAAGGGCTTCGAAATTGACAGGTGAACATCGAGGAAATGTGAGATGGATTTTTTGCTTGATGCCACACAGATCGCGCTCAAGGATTCGTTGCGACGCTATCTGGAAGCAGAAGTGGCGCCCATCGTGCACAGCCACGAATCGGACAAGACACCCGTGCCGCGACCGGTCGTCGCAGCCATGCGCGATTTCGGCCTGATCGGTGGGCTGCTGCCGGAAGCCGACGGTGGCTTCGGACTTTCGATGACGACTTACGGCATGCTCATCACCGAAGTCGCCCGGGTCTGGCCATCTTTGCGAGGGACGCTGAGCGTCAGCAACCTGACGGCCTCGGTGCTTGCCGGCAGCGGTAGTCCCGTCCTGCGCGAAAAGTACCTGCCGCGTATCCTGCGCGGAGAAACCATCGCCTGCTTCGCGCTGAGTGAACCAAACATCGGCTCCGATGCGGCCAACGTCCAGACGCGCGCCGAGCGCACGTCCTCCGGCTGGCGCATCAACGGCCGCAAGTTGTACATCACCAACGGTCCGGTGTGCGATCTCGGCATCGTGTTCGTCAACACGCCATTGGCCGATGGGACGCGCGGCGTCTCCTGCCTGGTGTTCGAGAGCGGGATGCCGGGCTTCTCCTGCACACCACTCGGCAAGATGGGCATGCACAGTTGCTCGCTGGGTGAACTCCTGTTTGATGACGTCGAGGTGCCTGCAGAGAACTTGGTCGGAAGAATCGGCGGAGGCTTCTCGATCGCGAAGAAGTATTTGAACATCGGTCGCAGCATCGTCGGCTTTGCGTCGCTGGGGATCGCAGAGGTGGCGCTCGAAGCCGCGATCCGTTTCGCGAAGGACCGTGTACAGTTCGGCCGCCCGATCGGCTCGTTCCAACTCGTACAGCAAATGGTCGCGGAAATGATGACGCATGTCGAAACTTCGCGGCTACTGTGCTATCGAGCTGCCGACGCGCTTGACCGCGACCTTCCCGGCAATCAGATACTGTGCGCAATGGCGAAGCGATACGCGAGCGATGCAGCGCTGCGCGTCTCAGAACTGTCCCTGCAAGTTCATGGCGGTGCGGGCTACACCACGCTCTTCCCGGTCGAGCGCTACTACCGCGACGCGCGTCACTTGAGTATCGGCGAAGGCACCAACCAGATCCTGGGGATGCTGATGGCACAGGCTGAACTTGGGTTGTCCGCACTCAGGTAGCGCACGAATCGCGCATCTCGGCCGGAACGAGAGCCTGGGGCGAGGCTCTGTTACTTCTTAGACGCGGCTTTTCCATGCCGATTCCGGCTCGTCACCGTGAAGCTTCGCTAGGATTTCGTCCGTGTGCTGACCGTGTCGCGGGATCGGCCCGGGCACGCAGACACGGTCATCAAAGCGCGGCGATGGAACGGCTTGGAGGAAACCCTCGCGTTCGAAGTACGTTTCTCGCGCCACGTTGTGCGGATGGCGCGCTGCCTCTTCCGGGCTCAGTACCGGCGCGATGCATGCATCGCTTCCCTCGAACACCTTTTCCCACTCGTCGCGCGTGCGGGTCGCGAAGACGGCCTGCAACCGTTCCTTCAATTCAGGCCACCGGTCGCGGTCCCATTGCCGTTCGAAGTCCGGATCGTTCGCCAGATCGAGCTTCGCGAGCATCACCCGGTAGAACTGCGGCTCGATCGCTCCGGCCGTGAGGTAGCCGCCGTCGGCGCATCGGTAGGTCGCGTAGAAAGGCGAGGCATCGTGGATGCTCCTGCCGCGCTTTTCGCTGATCAGGCCCCTGGCCTTGGCCGCGAGCAGCAGATGGAGAGAATGCGCCGACCCGTCCACCACCGAGGCATCCACCACGCAGCCCACGCCCGTGCTGCGAGCGTTCAGGATGCCGCTCAGAATGCCGATGGCGAGATACAACGCTCCGCCGGCAATGTCTCCCACGACAGAGAACGGCGTGACTGGCGCCTGTCCTGCGGGGCTCGCGTTCCAAAGCGCTCCCGACAGCGAGATGTAGTTCGCGTCATGTGCGGCCATTTGCGCCAGGGGTCCGGATTGCCCCCAGCCAGTCATACGACCGAACACAAGACGCGGATTTCGCGCTCGACACGCCTGCGGCCCAAGGCCAAGCCGCTCGATGACGCCCGGGCGCATCCCCTCGATCAGGGCATCCGCACCGTCGACCAGACGCAGCACCGCTTCGCGGCCTTCCTCGGACTTCAGGTCCAGCGCAATGGCGCGCTTGCCACGATTGATGCAAGTCTCCGGGCCCAGGGAGCCGGCTCGTCCATCGGGACGCTGCACCGTGATGACCTCCGCACCCAAGTCGGCCAGATGCATCGCGCAGAAAGGACCCGGGCCAATACCGGCGATCTCCACGATTTTGACACCAGACAGTATGTTCATGATTCAGAGTTCCTTGACCTTCAGGCAAGCGCCACGACCGCTTCGCCCACGATCTTCTCTTCGCCGTGCTGGTTGGTGCATTTCAATGCGAGCTTGGCGCGCTTCTCGCCGTCCTGCTCGAACTTCTCGATAACGCGGCCGCTGGTGGTCGGGACGTCGTACAGCTGCGTGATGCCGCTGAATCGCATCGACAGGCTACGAATGCACTCCTGCGGCACCCAGCTAGTCAGAAGCCTCCCCACGTAGGCCGCGGAAAGCATCCCGTGTGCAAAGACGTCCTTCATGCCGGCGTCTCGCGCGTAGTCGAGATCGATGTGCAGGGGATGATGATCGGCGGATGCACCTGCATACAACGCGAGAGTCTTGCGCGAAATTGCAGGCAGCGTCAGTACGGGCAGGGTGTCGCCCACCTGGACGGCGTCGAAAGATGGTGCTGTCATTTGGGTGCTTCCTCAGGCGTTGCGTTGAACGACGATTGCGCGCAGGTCCGCGATGTGCTTGCCGCCTTGGTCGGTGACGCGCGTCTCCTTGACCAGGAACTCCAGCACGCCCCCCTTCTTCTCATAGATGTCCGCGACTTTCACGTCGAAAGTCAAGGTGTCGCCTGCGTACGCCATGGCGTGGTATTCGAACTGTTGCTCGCCATGAAGAATGCGCGCCGGGTCGAGCTTCGTGAGCTTGGCCGTCCCCACCGAGTCGAACGCGTCGCTTTCCAGGCAGAACAGGAAGGTCGGTGGGACCGGTACTGCGCGATGGCCAGCTTGATGAGCGGCTGCGGCGTCCGTGTAGATCGGATTCGTTTCGCCGATGACCTTGGCGAAGAAGCGCAGTCGACCTTCCTCGACCGCAAGCGTTCGGGTCCCCAGGGATTGGCCTATCAGGTTTCTATCAATCACGTCGTCTCCTTTTCAGCTTTGATGGGTTGAATTCGAATGCGAGCAGCTGTATGATACTACGAGTTGCTGAATCGACGAATCGCTTAAGAGATTTTCCAGATGCCTTCCTTGATTCCCGCTGTCAGTCGAGCGATGGCGGCATTCGAAGCCTTTGCACGCGAGAAGCGTGCACTGTCCAACAAGGAGTTGGCGCGCCTGCTGAACCTGGCCGACAGCAGTTGCCTGGACCTGCTGCACACGCTGCACTCGCTAGGCTATCTGATGCGTACGCCGCGCACGCTGCGCTTCTATCCGAGCGGGCGCTGGTATGAAATGGCGCGCCAGATCGGAGACAGCGACCCTCTGCGAGCTGTGGCGCAGGAAGCGGTCGATCAGCTCGCCGAGATGACCAACGAGACGGCATTCTTCGGTGTTCTGGATCAATCGGGAGCCAAGGTGGTGGCGACGCAATCCAGTCGCCTGCCGTTGCGCTTCATCGTCCAGATCGGCGAGCGCATCACGCTGCACGGCTCTGCGCTAGGGAAGGCCTTGCTGGGCCTGCTTTCGAGTGAAGAGTTGGCGGCCGAAGTCCAGCGGCTCAACCTACAGCCATTGACCTCGAACACGGTCACGAACACGAGGCAACTGATCGAGCAGGTCGAGCATGGGCGCCGCCAAGGCTGGTACGAGGCGAAAGGCGAAGGTGCCGAACATGTCTCCGCGCTGGCCGTCTCCGGGTGGCTCGCCGGACAACCGGTGGCAATTTCGCTTGCCGGCCCATCACAACGGATCGCCACCCATCACGACCGCCTTCTGCGGGCGCTGGGCGACGCACGCGACTCGTTGCTGGCTGAAAACGAATCA
>JBEVDW010000339.1:0-8331 GCA_040513115.1 Steroidobacteraceae bacterium
CCAACCTGGTGGGAACCATTGCTGAAGACTAGAGCAACTCTGCAGCGAGGTCAGTTAGATAAAGGCGAATCGACCCGGCGAATATTTGCAATCGTCGGCAACGTTGCAGCGGCCTAACATCACGCTTCAGGTCTGGGAGAACAACTGACGCGCGCTGCTCGTCATCAGCGCGACCGCGGGATGCTTGATCTTGCGTTCCGCCGAAATCGCATAGAACTCCGCTTTGACCCCACGCGCCACGCCGATGCGACCGAAACCGTGCTGCGTGCGGAATTGCGGCTCGAGTACCGCGGGCACCGGAGCAAACCCGTGGCCTGCACGTGCGAATTCGCGGAGCAAGGCGTAGTCCTCGAACTCACCCGTCATGAGAGGGCGCACGTTGTGCGCGTCGAACCATCGGTCAAGCGCACGCCGGATGGCCGTATCGTCGGTGGGCAGCAACACCGGCACGCCGTCGAGCGACTTCGGAAATCCCGGACGCAGCTTCTTGGCGAGTGCCGCGGTAGCCATCCAATAGACGTTGCAGCTGCCAAGCGGGTGACTGTAGGCGCGCACGTTGAGTGTGGGGGTGATCGGTGCATCGGAGAGCACTACATCGATCTCGTGGATGGCCAGTTCTGCGACGAGACGTTCAAGGCTCGCCTCGCGGAAGAAGACGCGGACCGGCTGCTTCAGCTGCAGGCCCGATTCGATGATGCGATAGGCGATTTCCTTCGGCACGACGTCGTCGATACCGACCAGCAAGCGCACCGGCCGAGTCGACGGCCGATGCTCCAATGCTTCCAGCAGCTCCTGGCCCAGGCCGAAGATTTCACTCGCGTAGCTGTACACCAGTCGGCCGACTTCGGTTGGCACGAGCGTGCGCCCAGATTTGCGCAGCAGCTTCTCGCCTAGCCTTTCCTCCAGCGTGCGCAACTGTGCGCTCACCGTCGGCGCCGACAGCGCGAGTTCCTCACACGCGCGCGTGATGCTGCCCGTACGAACGACGGACCAGAAGTACAACAAGTGCTGGTAGTTGAGGCGTCGGATGACTGGCATGGGTAAGACCTTCGCAGCGGCGGCGGCGCGGAACACGACGCAAACTGTGCGATCGAAGTTGCGGGAACACGCGAAAAATCATTCGTGATAGTCGAATCTTCAAGCCGAATAATTCTAATGGATCGAACGACATGTCGGAGGTACAAATACTTTGGCAAGCAAGATGTTTCTCGGGAGGAAACGGCATGGATCTCACACCTGTCATCTCGCGCCTCGACGCAATGCGGCTGCGCTCACTGCTCGCCTCGGATAAGGATCGCGGCCTGAACGGCTATTTCCTCGAAGAGAAGCTCAATTGTGCCACGCTGGTCGATGCGGGGGATTTGATGTCAGACCGCGTCGCCGTGAACGCGACCGTACTGGTGCGCGAGGATGAGTCGAACGTGTGCTGGATCTATTCGCTCGTGCTTCCCGCGCACGCGGACGTGAGAAGAGGGAGGATCTCGGTCGCGTCGTCGCTGGGTGCCGCGTTGCTCGGACATCGCACTGGCGATGAGATCGATTGGCGTGTATCGCCAGGTCCAGTGCGCTTGAAAATCGAAGCGGTTCGACGGAGACGGAACAAGCCCTCTCAGGCGATCTCCGCGACGGAATGGTTACTGCTCGCCTGAAGGAGTGCTGCAATGAATGTACGACGCAACCTGGAAACGAATCCCAGTAGGCGCTTGCTGTGTGCAAGCGATCTCACGCCCAGATCCGAGCGAGCATTGCGGCGCGCAGTGCTGCTCGCGCGTCAGATGGAGGCCAAACTCACGGTATTGCACGTCATCGACGCGGCACGGCCGCGGCGGGCTGTGCGTGCCGAAAGCAACCGCGCGTATGTGAATCTGCTGTCGCTCGTCGAGAAAACGTCCGGGCCTGGGGCCGCGAACATCGACATTTCCGTGCTTCCCGGTCGCCCGTTCGACGTCATCTCCAAGGCCGCCATCGAGTGGGACGCCGATCTGCTCGTCATCGCAGCGCCTGAGCCGCGACCGCTCGATTCTTTGGTAGGAACGACGGCAGAGCGACTGATCCGTGCAACCGAAAGACCCGTGCTCCTGGTGCGCGACGACGCGCAGCGGCCATACGAGCGCGTGGCGCTCGCGACCGATCTGTCCAGTCGTTCTATTGCAATGATGAGGACGGCGGCGGAGTTCGGCATCCTCGATGGCACTCAGGCGACCGTGCTGCACGCGTTCGAACCACCGTATCAAGGCCAGTTGAGAGCGGCCGGCGTCGACGATGTTGAGCTGCAGGGTTATCGAGGCTGCTGGCGCCACGATATCAGCCGCAGAGTGCACGCGATGCTCTCCGCGGCGGGCGTGGATCCGCACGCGCTGCGTGTGCGAACGCCAGTGGATCTGCCGTTGCCGGCGATTCGCAACGTGGTCGAGCAAGAGCGTGCAGAGCTGCTGGCCATTGGTTCAAGCCGCTGGTTCGCGATGAAGCGTCTTCTGATTGGAAGTGTGGCGGATGGTGTATTGCGCGGCGTAGATTGTGACGTGCTCGTCATCCCGCATACGGCAGACGTCACACGCGACGCCCGAGAGCTGATGCAGCCGTCGCTGCATCAAAATCGTGAGCGGAACTTTGCCTAGCATCCGTTCACCTGAGCTTGCCGGAGCACGATCAAGGTGATCGAAACGGTTACGTTCACGAGCAGCGCAATGAGCAGTTCGTGAAGCTGTCGCGTCGCCGCGCTTCACACGTCTCAGGCGATGGAACGCTTCGCTGCGACTCCTGCGCGCAGCGACTCCGGATAAGGAGCGTTTTGCATCGATGCGTGTACGAATCCCGGTCCTGATTTCAATCGCGACTATCGCCCGACGACAACCTGCACATTTTGGTCGGTGCTAAAACTCGATGCGCTCACTGGCACCTTCCGCGGTGCGCATCCGTTCCGAAGAACGATTTCCATGATTGGGACATCGCTGCGGCGGGGAAGAAGAGGTGGCCGTCGGCGCCAAAAACGGCCTGGATCGCGATCTCAAGAACGTGGCATGGCAGAGCCATCACGGCTGCATGCGGTGGGTGCCGATTCCGGCAAAGTGCTCTGGAAATATTCCACACTGCCGATGGTGGCTGCGATCACGCCCACAGCCGGCGGCGGCGTGTTCACCGGCAATCTGACCGGCGCGCTGCTCGCATTTGATGCGGCCAATGGCAAGCTGCTGTATCAGATCAAAGCCGGCGGCCCGATCGGCGGTGGCGTCGTCACGTATCTCGTGAATGCACGCAGTACGTCGCGGTGGCCGCGGGTGTGAAGGGCGAGATTCTGAAGACGGAGTCAGGGCCTGCAATCGTCGTGATATATGCGTTACGGGCACGCATGGCGGCGCGAGGAACTTTCAACTACGCAGGGGTTGCAACGCGAGCGCCCACTTGTGGAGCTCACCGAGCATTGTCTGCGCTGAATTATCGATGTGCACGTTCGACCGGAAGTTCTTGTCCGCATTCAAATGCTGAGTGACCATCGGCACTGCGACGCCCTCCACCATCGGCAGTCGTGCAAGCTGAGAATGCCCATCGTCGCGCTGAGTAGCTAGACTGCCGACATCACGGAAAAACCAATGCAGCGTATGCCCGCTCTCTTCATCGGTCACGGCAGCCCGATGAACACGCTCGAATTAAATGGCTTTACCCGTGCGTGGCGCGCCCTCGGAAAGAAGCTGACGCGGCCGCGCGCTATCCTCGCTGTGTCTGCGCATTGGTACATCGGCGCGACGGCGGTGACGGCCATGGCGAGGCCGCGCACGATCCATGACTTTTATGGCTTCCCTCAACCACTGTTCGACTTCGAGTATCCGGCGCTCGGCTCACCCGAAGTGGCGCAGGAAGTGGTGGAAGCGGTAAAACCAAACTGGGTCGGGCTGGATAACGATGAATGGGGGATCGACCACGGAACCTGGAGTGTTCTTGCGCACCTTTACCCCGACGCCGATATTCCCGTTGTTCAGCTCTCGATCAACGCATTGCAGTCGTTCGACTATCACTTCGATCTCGGCGTACGCCTCGCGTCACTGCGCGATCGAGGCATTCTCGTACTCTCCAGCGGCAACGTGGTGCACAACCTGCGGTTGATCGAGTGGCACCGACGGACCGAAGGTGCTGACTGGGCGCACCGGTTCGACGAGGCGGCCATCAGGCAGATGACCGACGACCCATCCGCGATCGTAAAACTCGTCAAGCATCCCGACTTCTCACGCGCCGTACCGACCCCCGATCATTTCATCCCGCTGCTCTACACTGCAGGCATGGCTGCTGCGGAGGGACGCGCTCAGCCGTTGATCCACGGCTATTCACTCGGTTCGCTGTCGATGACGAGCTACAACGTCGGTCCCGAGCTCGACTTGCCGTTTGCGGCCGAAGGCATCGCTGACCTTCCCGTCGATGTGCCGCCTGATCAGACCAATACCTAATGAAAAAGAAACAGACAGCGGATAGCGGCAGTCGTTGGACGGCGTCAAACGTAGTGCGATAGCAAATCAGTCGATCAAGCATCTCGTGGACCCCCGCGGACATCGCTGCACTCGCCGTGTTTCTGGCTCCGATGCGGCCAACGGGATTTCGTGGCAGGTGTTGCCGATCGACGGAGACTTTCAGCGTAACTTGAGCGGGATACACCGGCGCAAGGTTGTCTCACTGTTCACCGTCGGCAGGTCGTGTGCTTTTTCCACCAGCGACCGGCAGATGCCATCCCCAGCGGATCGCCATCATTCTCAGGCCGAAGCAGAGCAAGCCTCCACACAGCGTGGTGATGATGGCCGGAACATTCAGCATGCTGCCCACAGCCACAATCGCTGCACCAGCCAGCGCCGCCACCGCGTAGAGATCTGAACGGAGTACGGCGGGAATTTCAGTGAGAGACAGGTCGCGGGCGACGCCACCGCCAATGCCAGTCAACATCCCCAACAGCGCGGCCATTACCGGACTCAGTCCAAAGGCCAGCGCCTTCTGCGTGCCCGCAACTGCGAAGAAGGCGAGGCCCATCGCGTCCATCATCCGTACTGGATTGCGGAGCTGTTCGATCCGGGTAGACCAGAAGAAGGCGATCAACCCCGCCGCGAGCGATACTGTCAGATAGCGCCCATCCACCAACGCAGCAGGCGGCGTCGCACCGATCAGTACATCACGACCTATCCCTCCGAAGGTGGAGGCTGCGACAGAGAGCACCAGAACGCCGAACACGTCGAGGTGCCTGCGAACTCCGGCCATCGCGCCGCTGAGCGCAAACGCGAACGTCCCGCACAGATCGAGAGTGAGGACGAGTGTCCGCTGCACCTCGAGCGCCGCGTGCAACTCAGCCTCTGTCATGTGACCGCCGAGAAGCAACCATCAGGCTCGATTCCACGCCATCGCTGCGGCCGCCATGGCCTCCACGCCTATCTGCAGTGTCGGATGCAGCACGGGCGCGAATTGCGGGCTGTGATTGACCGGCAACTCGTGAATGCGTCCGGCTTCTTTCGCTTTGGCATACAGAGCAGGATCGGTGCCGCCGACGAACCAGAAGACCGAGGGTGCGTGCCACTCCGTGCCAAAGCATCCGAAATCCTCGCTGGCCGGCGCCGGGCCGGTATGGCGGACGCGCTCGACGGAAAAGTGTGCCCGAAATGCCTCCGCGACCCGGTCGCTCGCTGCCTTGTCGTTCACATTCAGCGGATAACGGTCCAGCGAAGTGATGTCGGGTGGACGGGGCGCGCCTGACGCTTGCGCTTCGGCCTTCACGATGCGCTCGATCGCGGCAAGCACGCGTCTGCGCACGTCTGCATCAAAGGTGCGGACATTCAGCTTGATGAGAGCTTCATCTGGAATGACATTCTCCTTGCTCCCGGCCTGCAACACGCCGACCGTGAGCACGACGGCTTCGGTGGCGGCCACCTCGCGCGAGACGATGGTCTGCAACCGCAGAACGATCGAAGCGGCCATGACCACAGGATCTATGCTGGCCTGAGGCATTGAACCATGCGCGCCGCGCCCGAATAGGCGGATTTGCAGGCTGTCCGCCGCCGACGTGATCGGCCCCGCGCTGCCGGCGACCGTACCTGCAGGTCCGACCATGACGTGCTGGCCCAGTACGATGTCGGGCTTTGGAAAGCGCGTGAACAGGCCATCGTCGATCATCGCCCGCGCGCCCTGCGCCGTTTCCTCCCCGGGCTGGAACAGAGCGATCAGCGTGCCCTTCCATGCATCGCGCGTGCGTGCGAACAAGCTGCTCGCTCCCATCAGCCACGCCACATGCATGTCATGGCCGCAGGCATGCGCCACTGGCACTGTTTCGCCGGACGCGTCCGTGGTTGAAACCTTGCTTGCATAGTCGAGCTCGCTCGCCTCGCGGATCGGCAGCGCATCCATGTCGGCACGCATCATGACGGTCGGACCTCCGCCGTTGCGCATCAGCCCGACGACACCGGTTTTGCCGACGCCGGTCGTCACCTCGTAGCCGTTGTCCGCCAAGTGCTTTGCAGCGAGACCAGCAGTGCGGGTTTCCTGCATGGACAATTCGGGGTGGGCGTGCACGTCCTTGTACGCCGCCTCCAGCATCGGAAGGAGGTCGGGTACGCCAGCCAGAAGCCGCCTCAAAGGATCTGTCTGGGAATCTGTGTCGGGAGCGTTCATGGAGCACTCCTGAGATCTAGCAATTTGCGCTGGATCCCGCCGCCACTCCCCATTGGGTACGGTCGGAACTCAGGAAAGTGATCGTCCTCGGCGTAGGCACATTGGTCGATTGATAGTCGGCGTCGTGCCGTGGAGTGCGCGAGTTCGCAACCACACAATCATGGCGCGTTCTCTACGCAGCACACGCAGTGAGCGACAGTAGTTCGGCCCTAACAGTCGCGGCACCGGTATTTGTGCTGACGTCCCGCCGTGGATTGGAGGTTGCTAACACGAGATGCCAGAACAAAGACTGGATGGCGAGCGAGTTGAATCGGGGGTGACGCGTTGATCAACCAGCAACAGTTATGAAGCGTTCCGTATAGTTGTACGCGGCCACGCAGTACGCCGCCTGTCGCTGAGGAAATTGAAGGCAGTCGCGGACAGATGACGCGGGATGCGTGACCAACTTAGGCGCTGTGCGGTCCTTCCGGCAAATTCATGCCCTCGTTCAGAATGTCCGTGTATCGGGTGTAGTTGAACACACGCCCGCGTTGCTTGCTGGTGAGTTCAGTGACGAGACCGAGGCGTTCCAGGTGCGCCAGCGCTTTGTTCACTGTGGCGGGTGTGAGTTTCGTAGCCTTCACCAATGAGGCGGATGTGGCCAAGGGCTGACGTTGCAAGCTGCGGTGTACCGCCAATGCAGACACGCCCGCTCGGCCGAGCTGCTCAACGCGCTTCGCATCTTCTACACTCAGCTCCAGCAGACGCTTAGCTGAACTTGCGGCTTGGGTAGCACTGATCGCAATGGCATCGGCGAAAAACTCCAGCCAAGTTTCCCAGTCGCCGCTTTCACGGACTCTATTGAGCAATTCGTAGTACGTACGTCGCTGTTCCTTGAAATGCAGACTGATGTAAAGCAACGGCTGGCGCAGTAAACCCTCAGCGGCCAGCTGCAAGGCGATCAGCAACCGACCCACGCGACCGTTGCCATCCAAGAATGGGTGAATGGTCTCGAACTGCACGTGCGCGAGCGCCATCTTCACCAGCGATGGCGTGGGTTCTGGATCGTCATGCAGAAACCGCTCGAAATGCTTGAAGCATTCCGGCACTTCGTTGGCAGGTGGTGGCACAAAGACCGCGTTGCCAGGGCGCGTACCGCCGATCCATACCTGCGTGCGGCGAAACTCTCCGGGCATCAGCTTCGAACCACGTCCGCCGCCCAGCAGCACCTTGTGTACTTCGCAGATCAGTCGCTGGGACAAAGGCAAATCATTTCGCAGGCGCTTGAGGCCATGCTCGAGCGCAGCTACGTAGCGGCTCACTTCCCGCGCGTCTTCCGCGGGTACACCAGGCTGCTCATCCAACTCATAGAGCATGAGATCCGCCAACGACGACTGCGTACCCTCGATCATCGAGGACAACACCGCCTCCTTGCGCACGAAGCTATACAGCACCAGCGAGGCGTTGGGTAATTGATCGGTCACCGCGTCGAGCCTGCCCAGCGCTAACAATGCTGCATCGAAACGAGCATGCAACGCCGTGCTCCAGTGAACAGGCGGCTTGGGTGGCAGAGGCGCAGGGACAAAGGCTTTGAATGCCTCGCCAGCCGCGGCCACCTTTATATATCTGCCCTGTAGGGGGCGCTTCATGGAGCATCCTAAAATAGCGCGGGTCGTTATTTTAGGATAATGGCTTTAGCTAAAACAACGCGGGTTC
>JBEVDW010000340.1:0-9911 GCA_040513115.1 Steroidobacteraceae bacterium
GGGATCTCCAGGTGAGGTACTGCCCGATTGTGCGCGATCGCCGTCGTGCCCCAGTCGTCATACAAATTGGCGAGCATGATCTGCAGCCAGTTCGTACCGGACTTCGGATAGCCCACCGCGGTGGCATCGCTGGCGTCGAACTCGTACTGCTCGACTTGCCGCAGCACTTCGGCAGACGTATTGGGCGACCAGACGTAGCCGTCTTCACCCAGGAAGACACGGAAGCCATACGCGGGATCGTAAACGCCGTCGCCGGCGAAGAAGGTTTGCTGCTGCGCGGCCGAACCGCGATAGCCGTCGAACGAATCGTTGTTCATCGATTCCCCGTCAGTGCTTCACTTTCTGCTCTTACGGCTGCACGCGGCGGATGCTCGGTTGCGGCCGATACTCTGCATCGTTCCACTTCCATGCGATCACACCCGTGCGATGCCCAGCCGTATCCAGCCAGTTTGCGGTACCCGGGCTGCGATGCGCGACAACGATACGTAGCCGTCCGTCGCGCTCGCGTTCGGCCGAATACTTGCTCAAGTGAATGCGATGACGAAGGTAGTCGAGCGATTCGACCCAGTGATTGTTCAGTTGCACGCTGAAGTACGAGTTCTCAGGTACGTCTGTCTCGATTTCGAGCGCTTCGTCCTCTTCCAACTCGTACACCGCCTGGATGTAGTACGTGCTCGGCAGAGAGCCGCCCGCAATCCATGGCCCCTGATCATGATCGAATGCATTCACACCGACGCGGGCACGAATACCGTCGCGGAATGCGTTGATGCTGCCAACGATTGCATTCAACTGTCCCGCCGCCGCTTGCAGTAATGGTGTTGCACGCTCGATGGTAAAGGGTGTGGGAACGATAGGCGCGCCGATGCGCTCGATGCGCACCCATGCGGGATCGCGCCGTGCAGGGTCCCGGCACATGTTCCGCACTTGCATGAAGAACGTGCTGCCATCCATCGGCAGCCAGCCACTGCCGCGTGAACGAGTGGAGGCCACGAACTCGCAGATCCCATTTGCATCGAACTGTTCGAGCGTGGGCCGGAACTCGCCGGTGCACATCACACCGGCTGGACCGCGGCCATACGTCGAGAATGCGAGCACCTCGCCGCTGCCGCGTGTGGTGCGGATACGGTAGTCGTGCGCGCCACTGATCGTCGCGATCTCGTAATAATAGTCCGGGCTGTCGGACATCAGCTTCAACGTTTCGTGGCTCGAGCGCGTGAGCAGCGGAAAGTCTGCATCGGCGCCTTCCATCTGTCGCTCGAGCGCAAAGCGCAGGGCGCGCGTGAGAAAGCGCAAGCCTTCACCGGCATCCAGGGAATCCGGCGCCGACGCGAGCACGTTCCGACCCGCGCTCTCCAGAGCACGACAGAGAGTCGTCCACGCATCGAGCGCCTGCTGGTGATTGCTCATCGTGATTTCCTCAATCGACCAACCGCTCCTTCCCGTTCTTCACCGTCCGCAGCACCAGATAATCCGGGCTCTTGTACGCACGATGATCATAGGGAGCGAGGCTCATCACTGTGCCCGGCGCACCCATGGTCGCGGGCAGCATGCGGACCTGCTCCAAACCTCGCTTCAGACCCTTCGGCGTGACCGGGCGTGCGTGCGAAATCCCTTCCGCGAGCACACGGCCGATGTCGTACATGTGCGCGGGATAGCAGTTGAAGGGGCGCGGGCCGCCGAAGCGCTTCACATAGCGATCCAGAAACGCCTGAAATACCGCGTTGCCTTCGTGCAGCAGGTCCACACCGACCCACCCTTCGAGCAGCCCTCGGTCCACGTCGATGGCGAGCAGCTTCGGGCTGCCGCATTCCTCGTCCATGCCGCTGAACATCACCCACGTCGTGATCGTCACACGCGGCACGTCCCAGCCGCGCTTCACCATCGTGTGCATGCCGCGCACGGCTTCGAAGAAGGCAAGCCCGTATCCGAGGTGCGCGACGGATTGCGCGTCCGCAGCTCGGATCGCTTCCAATGCGTCGGTCATCTGCTCTGGCGTGACACGCGGCGAGACGATCTGATCGCTGGCAATGGCGAGTCCCAGCCGTCGCGCGTGCTGGCGGAAGTAGTCGTAGTACTCATCCCCGATCGGATTGTCCTCGCGCACCACGCCGACACTCTTTACGCCCGCCTTCACCAGGTGACGCACGATGAGATAGGTCTCGTCGGCAAACGTGCCGTTTGGCGTCTGGAAGCAGTAGTCGCCGTCGAACATTAACGTGGCGCAGTACGACAGCGTCGGCACACACTCTGCCTCGACGACGGGTTGCAGGATGCGTGTCATGTCGGTGATGAAGGGGCCGACGACCGCCAATACGTGCTCCTTGTGAACGAGCTCGCGGTAAGCATCGACGACCGGCGCGGCACTGCGATCGGGCGGCCCCTCCACTTCGCGCAACACGATCTCGATGGGCCGATCGACCACCCCATTCTCGTAAGCTTCCTCGAACGCGAGCTGCAGGCCCTGATACCAGAGCTTCACAGGCGCAAAGAGCGCGAAGTCCTGAATCACGCCCACGCGAAATGGCGTGCGATCGCCGACGAGCGCGTACTTGGACTTGCCGCCCATGCTCGCGTGCTTCGCCGTGTCGCCACGTTCGGAGCCCACCTGCAACGGTTGGGTCTGCAGCACATCGCGCAAGCGCGTATTCACGATCTGTTCTATGCCATTCCTGATGGTCCGCAGAACGACGTACTCACCCTTGTAACCGCGATTGTCGTGTGCGCCGAAGCTGATGACGGTGCCCGGCGCGCCGATGCAGGCCTCGCGCATGCGCAACCGCTCGAGTGCTTTCTTGAAGCCGAGCGGCGACGGCGGCTTCATGCGCGAGAGTGAATCCGCGATGACCATGCCGTGATCGAATCCGAGCGCCGTGTAGCAGTGGAAGGGCCTGCGGCCGTAACGCCGCTCGAACTTGTCGAGCATGCGCTGGAAGGTCTGATTGCCCTCGTGAATCTGATCGATCCCGGTCCAGCCCTCGAACTCACGCAGCAGCGCTGCCTTGTCCCAATCGCCCGCTGCACCGAAGGCCGTGATCATCACCCAGGTCGTGTTCTGAAAGCATGGCAGGTCATCGGACTCGCTCACGCTGCCCGCGCGCGCATCGCCGCCGGCAGCGAGCCGCAGTGGAACTCGACGACTCCGGCTGATGGCCTGCTGCACCGGCGGCAGCGCACCGTACGCCGAAAACACCACGATGCATTGCGCGCCCGAACTGCGCACGGCTGCGAGTTGCGGCTCCACCGGCTGCTGCGTGTTGAACAGGCCGACGATCTGATCACTGACGATGCTGAGACCGTAGCGCCTTGCGGCTGTCCGGAAGGCAGTGAAGTACTCCGTGCCGATGATGCCGTCCTCGCGGAACACACCGACTTTCTTCAAGCCCTGTTTTGCGAGATAGCCAGCGAGCAGGTTCGCTTCGTCCGGAAAACAGCCATTCTGGAGCGCGTAGCAGTAAGGCCCCGCCCAGTCGAGCGTCGCGCAGAAGGAAATCGTCGGCACGCCGACCCGGTTCACCTCCTCCACCAGCGCAAGATTCGCCTCGGTCACTTCGGGACCGATGATCGCGAGGCACTTCTCTTGCAACGCCAGCTCACGCCACGCTTCGATGACGACGGGGTTGGTGCCTCGCATCGGTCCTTTGACTTCGCGAATGATCAGATCCACGGGACGGTCGAGCTCGCCGCGTTCCGTGTATTCATCGCACACGAGGCGAATCGCGTCGTAGAAGTCCTTGATGATCTGGGTGCCGCCAGCGAACTCCATGCACACGCCGATCTTGAACGGATCGCGTACGCGGCGGGTGTACTGCTCTTCGCTCGCTGTCGCCATTCTCTTCCCGATTCTTCAGATATGCGGCGCCCAACCCGCATGCGCTGCGATCAGGCTGAGCGCCGAGCGGGCCCATCTCTGTAAAGGAGGTCCCTTGATTGAGCCCCGACTATACAATCACGCTGCAGATGTGGCGAGCCGCATTCTGCACTCGATGGATTTGCGTTCGACTAAGGATGGGCGCTCGCACACAGGCGACGCGGTCCGGCGAAATCGGACTGCTTCGACGCAGGACGCCTGGAGGCAACCGAGCTAAGCGAAGGGTCGGTCCCGGGCTGCCGCAACGTAGGCCTGCGCATCGCGCGGCAGCAGCACACCCGCTTTCACAGCCTTGTCCGCAGCAGCCTGAATCTTCGCGACGTATGCATCGCGTGTCGGATAAAGCGATTTCACCAGTTCGGGCGACAACGGTGTGGTCGTGCCCGTCAGGCCCGCCATGCCGATCTGCGCCATTTCGCTGAAGTAGCTCGCAGTCGGGACTTCCAGGTCCGGCAGCCGCACGCCCCCCACGGCGTTGCCGAAACGATCGCGCGCGATCCGTGGGGGGGAGCCGAAGACTTCGATGCGGGGCTGCACAGGCGGGGCTTTGCCTTCCGTCAACCAGCGCTGGACATGGTGTAACGCTGCGTCGAAGGCGAGTGTCCAGTCGACCTGACTCGGCACGCCGGCCATTGTGCCGACGGGTCGCTGCATGCCATCGCGCTTCATTACTTCCGCCGCAACCGCCAACAATGGACCGGGCGCGTGCGATGCACCGGCCACTTCCCAGTAGCGGAATGTGTCCGTGTCCGGTTGCACACTCGGTAGATAGAAGAGCGTCTCCGTCTCGGAGTTGACGATCATCACCGGCGTGGACAGATCGTCGCGAATGCGCACGTTGCCGGTCGACATCGCGCGCACCTCTTCCGGCTTCATCTTGTCGAGCATGCTCGAATCGATGATGGCATTTGCATCGATGCCGGCAGCCCTGCCGAACGAGATCGTGGGCATGAACGCATCGAACACGCGCTCGCGCGGATGCACCGCATTGATATAGGTCGTGAGTCGACCGGCGGATTGCGATCCGCCCGTGGCGATCAGGCGCTTCACCTGGAGCCCGCCCAGCGGATCGACCTTCGACTTCGAACGGTCCGGTCCGACGGCCCGCGCAACTTGCGTCAATACATCGTACGAGTAGGCATCGCCCGGAATGGAAAGATCGCCGTAGCGTTGCGGATCCCACGACTTGAGCCCGTGCGGATCTCTGGCGAAGCCCTCGATCGCTGCTGCCTGCGCGCTCACAGCGACGAAGGCAAATCCATCGAAGGCGCCGCGCGTGTCCTGCGCGATGTCGTAGCCGGCCGTCACGTTGTTCCAGCAGACGATCACGGTGCCATTGAACTTGCCTGCATCCTTCGGCGTGCGTACCAGAAAACGCGTTTTGAACGGCGCTTGCCCGTTCGGCTCGATACTCCAGCGGCCGTCGGCACCCGTCTCGCCAACCGCCCGAAAACGTGTTGCGGTCCCGGAGATGAAGTACTCGCGCTCGACATAGCCGAGCTCGTCGAGACTTCTCGGGGTGCCACCGAAGGCCCAGCCATGCGCGCCGCCTTGCACCGGACCGCTGACGATCGCCCGCGGCTTCGAGTCACTCGCTGCGGCGACTGCACGCACCGTGGGCAGGCCAATCGTCATTCCACCCAGCACGCCCATCATCGCTTCTCTGCGTGTGATCATGTCATGCCCTATATTGGCTTTGCACCGGCTCAGCAGAAAGCTTTTCCAAGGACGCGTTTCTTCGCGTGCTCATGCGTTGGCGCTGACAACAGCTGCGTCTGATCCGGCATTCGGCTGCTGACGTCTGACACCGATGCGCGATACGAACCAGAAGCCAAGACCGCCGGTCAGGCCCAGGAAAGCAGCGGTACACAACGCCCACAGGTATCGCAGCCAGATACCGGCCGTGGAGATGCCTGCGGCAACGTCCTCGGGTCCGCCGCCTTCGATGGATGTGGTCATCCAGTGCTGCCCGGTTGGAAACAACTGCCAGCCCACCGGCAGCATCCCGATGAGCATCGAAGCGATGCACACGGTCGTGAACGTCACGCGCTTCAGCGAGGCGAGAATGATGTACGCCGGGACGGCAAGAACGACGACATTCACAGCAGCGATGATGGTGGCAACGACGCCGTAGGTTCTGCCGCCGAAGTAGATCCCAGTGATGAGCCCCGGAATCGCCGCTGCCACTGCGAATGCAACGATCAGGATCAGCACTCGGACGAGATAGCCCATGACGTTCCTCATTGCATCGCCGCCGTCGTGGCACTGGTTGCAGTGTTGGGTGCGCTCATCTTGCCGGCAACCATCTCGAAGATGCGATCCTGCGGATGGTCGCGGAAAAACGCACCCCACACCGAACCATCCGGCGCGAACTTCACGCCCGAATACTCGATCAGCCACGGACCCCGCTCTTTGTAGCCGCGATGGCCGCAGCAGGTGCCCGGATTCAGCGGATCATCGGGCTTGCTGATGGGTGCCGTGACGAATGCGGGCTCCGCGTCCAGGGCGTTCACGCTGCGCGCCATGTAGCCGTGCCAGCCGGGGCTGTTCGATTTGCCGTAGTACGCGAGCGCTACTTCGCCCGGCGCGTTCGCGGCGATGGAAACCAATTGCGTGAGCTTGACGTCCGGCGGCGAAACCACGCGGTTGCGTGACCACGTTTTGCCGCCGTTGCGCGACACCGAGAGCCGCAACGAATCCTCGCTCCAGATCAAGTACAGATTTCCTGCCGTATCCACACTCAACACATCGGAGATGAAGCCTTGAGCGAAGGTCGGGCAACTCCAGGGCTCGTCGTCGCATTTCCGTTGCCCCTTGTCCTTCTGCTGCGAAGCCCAGTTACCTGTCCGCGCACCGGGCACGAAGGCCTGCGTCCACGTGGCACCTTCATCGCGGCTGATCGCCAGCTTCATGTCGCCGCAGGCATTGATGGGCAGATAGATGACGCCCTTCGGATCGACCACGCCCGCGCCCGCGATGGTGAAGCTGCGTGAGCGACAGCCGGTGATGAAATTGTGCGGCGAGCTCGTGTACTCGAAGTGCTTGCCGCCGTCTTTCGATTTCCAGCAGCCCACTCCCGGTCCCAGTGTGGGAAATGGGAGGTAGTTGCAGTAGTACACCATGTTGGGATACCCGTCCGTGCGGCTCGAGACGGGCTTGCCGGTGAAGATCCGTCCCCAGTCCCCGAGGGTGAGCGGCCAGCAGCCTGTTTTCGTGAGGTGCCATGTCGCGCCTTCGTCGTCGCTGAAGCCGAGTGGCAATCCACAACTGCCGAATGTCGAGCTCGTGTAGAAGAGCCGGTCGGTGTCCTTGTCGACGTATACGTACGCAATGATCGCGTCGGTGCCGCGTGGCAGATCAACCTTGTCCCACTGTTCGGCGCCCGCCCGTAACCGTGCGAGACCCGCGGGCTCGAGCGGCTCGCCTTCAGCCGAACGCTTCGGCATCAAGCCAGCCAGGAACACCGAGCCCTTCGAGTTCACGGCAAGCGAGCCTTCGCGACCCGCGAAGCCGGAGCGAAGCTCACATGCCACCGCGCCGTCCGGGCAGGCAGTGCTTGCGACGGGTTGCGCATATGCGCGCATCTGAAATCCGGCAGTCGCCGCCAGCATGATCAGCAGCGCGCGCGGTGCAAGCGCTGCAAGCCCATTCGTCATGTATCCCCCTCAAGTGCGCAGCAGCGGTGCCATTGCGCCGCGTTGCTAGTTCTATACACGTATATAACGAGATGCGCTGCACACTGTCAATGTCAGCAATCGCGGCGCGCGATCACCGCATCACTTGTAACCTGACCTGCGCGCACGCATAGTCGCGGTGTGCCATGACTCGTGCTGAAGGCGTGCATGAAACCGATTGCCGATCTCACGATGACCGACAGCGAGGCGCTGCGGGATCTCTTCGCAACCTACCGGCGCTTGCGCGATCAGGATCCGGTGCACAGAGACCCGGTGACGGGCGCGATCGTGCTCACGCGCTACGAACACATCCGGCAGGTAATCGCAGATCCCGCCACATTCTCGAACAAGACCGGACAACTCGGGATTGCGCGTGAGTGTCCGGCCAAGCCGCTGCTGGATCGCATGTTTGGCGAGCGCGGCTTTCCACTCGTCGCCACCGCCATCGACAACGATCCGCCCGAGCATCGCAAGATGCGTTCGCTCTTCGACACGGCCTTCGGTCCCAAGCGTGTGAATGACATCAAGCCGCGCATTCAGAGCCTCGTCGACGAGTTGCTCGACGCGCTGGGCGGGCGCACATCGATGGAAGTGATGCAGGAGCTCGCGATGCCGGTGCCCACGCGCATCATCGCCGAGCAGCTCGGGCTGCCGCCCGAAAACATCGTGGATTTCAAGCGGTGGTCGGATGCCATGATGCTGAGCTCCGATCCGCGCTGCACGACCGAGGAGATGGTGCAGTACGCCGGGCAGATCATCGAGATGCAGCAGTTCATCGCCCGCGCCGCGCACGCCGCGCAGGAATCGCCGCGCGACGACGTCGTATCGGACGTGGCCAATGCCAGCATCGATGGGCGGCCCGCCTCCATGGGCGAGATCGTCTGGACGCTGCAGAACGTGTTGATCGCCGGCAACGAATCCACCACCAGCGGCATCGGCAGCATGATCCGGCTGCTCATCGAGAGCGGTCTGGAGGCAACGCTGCGCGGCGATCCGGCTGCGATTCCGAAATTCGTCGAAGAGTCGCTGCGCATCGCATCGCCGCTGCAGACGTTCTACCGTCGCACGACGACGGCGACGCACGTCGGAGGCTGCCCCATCACTCGCGATCAGATCCTCGAGCTGCGCTACGGCGCTGCCAATTGCGACGAGCGCCGCTATGCCGAGCCGGATCGCGTGAATCTCGAACGTAGCGAGCTCAAGAGTCATCTCGCCTTCGGCTATGGCGTGCACTACTGCCCGGGCAACCTGCTTGCGCGCGCCGAGATGCGCACCGTGCTCGAGCGCTTGCTGGCGCGCTTTCGCAACTTCCGGCTGGCGCCTGGCGATCAATCCTACGAACGGACGATCAATGTCTCGGTGTGCGGTCCGGCGCGTCTGGCCATCGAGTTCGATCGGATCGCGCACTAGCGCTGGATCTCGGCTTCTCTCGATCACAAGCGCAGACCCGAACGCCGGCTTTGCCGCTCACGCGACATATATGTGTATACGACCGTGACGCGCGTGCGGTCCAATACGGCATTGCACGCCATTTAGGCGAAATTGAGATGAGTCCATCCCCGAGGACTCAGACGAAGGATTTTCGCTTTCAGGTGGACACACGTACTTCCACGAATCCGCATGCGCGTTCACAATGAGGCTCCTGGTTTACATGCACGCGACAGGAAGAATCACTGTGACTCTGCAAGCCGATGCGAGCCTTGGCTCGGAATGCGCTTTCGACCCGGCGTTCGGGATGAAGGTGCTGCAGTACGACGGCCTCGCCTGGGGACCACCGACCACTCGCCAGCTGGTGGAAGACGTCAAGCGCTTTCCGCTCCACGCCAGCGATGTGCTCGTGGCCGCTTTTCCGAAGTCGGGCACGAACTGGATGCAGATCATGCTGGCCAACCTGTACGACGACTGGGGCACCTGCGCCATTACGCCGCACCGGCGTGTGCCGCAACTCGAGTACGCGAGCCCGGATATGGAGGGCTATGAAGTGTCCCTCCAGGCGCAGCCGCCGCGCTTGATGAAGACTCACTTGCCCGCCGACCGCATGCCGGCGTCCTGGAAGAGCCACCGTTCCAAGGTCATCTACATGACGCGCAATCCGAAGGACGTGTGCGTGTCGTTCCGGCATCAGCTACAAATTCCGTTTCTACAGTTCGATGACGACTGGGACTTCTGGGTCCAGCGTTTCATCGACGGCAAAACGATCTATGGACCCTGGCTCGACCACGTGCTCGGCTGGCGAAGACTGGGCGAGAACGACGGTGTGCTGCACGTGACGTACGAAGAAACACGGCGCAACCAGGTCGGCATCATGCGCAAGGTCGTCGATTTCCTCGGTAAGCCCGTCGATCCGAGGCGCTTCGATGAAGTCATGG
>JBEVDW010000341.1:0-8346 GCA_040513115.1 Steroidobacteraceae bacterium
TCGATCGATGACCTCCTCGGATCAGCGGGCCAGCCGCTGCATCGAACGACCGACGCTGCGATCCAACGAATACAGCACCGCAACCGACAACCCCAGTAGCGGCAACACGACGCACAACGCGGCACCACTCACGACCACCGATCGAGGCATCCGCAGCTCGCGTTTCGGCGGTGCCCCCAAGCCTCCGTTCGGCCGCCGCTTGTACCACCCGATGAAGCCCGTCACTGCGAGCCAGACGAGTGCGGCGGCAACCGCAGTATTGAAGATCTGATTCGCGCGGCCGAAGAACTTGCCCTCGTGCAGATCCACGCCGGTCGCGATGACCTTCGGGACAATGGGATAGTCACTCCACAACGCCTGTGCCAACACCGCGCCGCTTCGGCGATCGAGCTGCACATAGACCTCACTCGCCGCGGTAGTCAGACGGCTGCGCACATTGATCGGGCCGTCGCTGGCAAGCGGCCAGATCTCCAACAGACCGCGCGCACCTTGTTCTCGCGCAAGCCCAATGAGCGCTTCGATGCTCAACGCTGCGTGTTGCATCGAGTCGTGAGCCGCTGGCTCCGTGTGATGCTGGCTCTTGCCGCCGAAGAACACCGCCGTCGGCGCGACCTGCCCGGTCATCTCCTGGATCGGCCGCAGAATGCGCTCGCCCCAGAACGACGTCCAAGGCAGTGCCGTGAGCAGGAATCCCAGCAGGATGAGTGCGAAGTACACACCCACGATGCTGTGCAGGTCGCGCCAGAACACACGCGAACCGCCGCGCCAGCGGGGATACAGCACACCTCCAAACCCGCTCGCATTGACAGGCCACCAGAGGTACAACCCCGTGAGGATCATGACGATGCCCCACGACGCACCGAGCTCGAGCAGATAGCTGCCCCACGGATTGATCGGCCAGCCGCCATGCAAGCTGCGAGTAAAACCCGGCAACCAGTGCGTCGGCTCGACGGAGCCGAGATACGCGCTGGTATAGGGATTCACGAACGCAGGATGCGCAAGTCCGTTCGCCGCAGAGAACGAGAACATCGTCGCGCGCTCGGGCTGGTCGCTCACTTGCATGAACGCAAGCCGTTCTCCCGCATGATGCGCAAGCGCCGCCGCGTACTGCTGCTCGTAGCTCACGCGCGTCGGTTGCGGCGTGACAAAGCGCAGCTCGCGATAGCTCCAGTCCGCGAGCTCTTCATGCCACAGATACAACGTACCTGTGATTGCCTGCCACAGCACGAAGGGAATCACGAGCAGCGCCGCGAAGAAGTGCCAGCGCCAGATGCGCCCATAGAGAGCGCCAGTGCGATTGACGCTCATGCTCACTCCATCCGCCACTCGATGCCCGCGTACACCGCACGCCCATCTCCCGGCAGGAACTGAGCCACATCTTGTCCACGCGCATCAGCGATGACGCCTGTGGTCGCCGCGTATTTGCGATCGGTGAGATTGCGGCCTTCCACGAACCAGGAGAGCCCCTTGTTCACCGTGCGTGCCAGCTTCACGCCGACCAGCGCATACGAATCCGCGTACCACGAATTCGCCATGTCGATCGCATAGCGTCGCGGTGACCATTCGCCAGTGAGTGTGGCGGCGTAGGTCGGCAGGAAACTCCAGCTCAGCTCACCCCGATAGAAGTGCTCAGGAATGCCCGGCAGGCGGTTGTCGCCGTATGTCGCGTTGTCATCGAAACGGAAGTCGTTCCACAAGTACGACGAACGCCACAGCACTTCAGGGGCCAGCTGCAATGCCAAGCCGAGCTCGATACCCCGATGCACGGTGCGCGGTGCATTCACCGTGCCGAGCGGTTGTCCTCCCGGCGCATTCAAGCTCAACAGCTCGTCGCGCACTTCCGATGCATACACGGCGATGTCCCAGCTCGCGAACGCGGCCATCCCGCGACTGCCCAACTCCACGGTGCGCGCGGTCTGTGCTTTCAGCGTCTCGACGTTCGGACCGCCGGACAGCTCGCCGAAACTCGGCGCTTCGAAGCTGTCGCTGACGTTGCCGAACACACTCCAGTTCTCCCTCGGCTTGAACACGAAGCCGAGCTTCGGCAACAGATCGTCATACGATGCGCTCACGCCTTGATCGCCGTTAGTGAGAAAGTGATCGCGATAACGACGCTCGGCATCGGTCCACTCCACACCGGCAACGACGCTCCAGCGAGGATTCAACGCGAGCTCATCTTCGGCAAACACGACCCGATTGCGCGAGGTCTGCTTGCTGGCTGCAGTCCGCGCGCCGCGCTGCCCGCCGACATTCGCCCAACGATCATCGTCGACGTCGTTCCACGATGGCGCGAAGCCAATGACGAAGCGATTGTCGAAGCCTCCCAACGAGTGCCGATCGATGTAGCGCACGCCCGCGTTGTAATCGTTCGACCGCTGTTGCAAGACCTGGAAGATCGGATGCCACAGGTCCTTGTAGCTGTAGCCCAGCGTCAGCTCGACGCTCGCATCATCCAGATCCAGCACGGTGCGATTGCCGAAGCGATAGAGCTCGAAGTCGCGCCGTTGATGACCGCTCAGACTGCCGGCATTGGCCTGCTCGGGATCCGCCTTCAGCTGCGCTTTCGTGAGAGAGCCGGGCAGCTGTGAATCGCTGTCAACGGCGGAGAAGTACAGACGCGTAGCCAGGCGCTCGCTGATCTTGAAACCGATGTTGCCGAACGCGCGCTGATTCTTCTGTTCGCTCCAATCGCGGTAGCCGTCCTGCTCATAGGCGGACAGCGACAGGAAGTAGTCGCTCGCGCCGACCTGTCCGCCGAGCCGTGCCACGCCTCGCAGGTAGCCGAAGCTGCCCGTTTCCAACCGGGGCTTGAACCCCGCGCCATCGAATCCCGACGGCGAAATGAAATTCACCGACCCACCGAGCGTGGTGCCGCCGTACTGCAAGGCGTTGGCGCCGCGCATCACTTCGGTGTACGCGAGGCTCAGCGGCTCAACGGCTTGGAAGTCGCCGCTGCCATCCGCCAACGTGATCGGCACGCCGTCTTGCAGGAGATAGATGCCGCGCATGTGGAACGTGCGCTGCAATCCTGAGCCGCGGATCGACATGCGCGCTTCCTCGGCACCAAAGCGCGGCTGCACGAACACACCGGGCGCGAGCGCAAACACGTCGACGAGATTCGCAGCGCGGCCATCCGCGTAGTCATGGCTCCCAACGATGTTGGTACCACCGGGCACACGTGCGGCCTCCAACTTCGCGACGGCTTCGCCCGGCGCGGTGGGCGTGAGGCGCTGTCCATACACGATCACTTGTTCCGACGCCGGGGGTTTGTCCGCGGGCATATCAACGGCCGCGGCCGTCTGTGCCAGGCACAGCAGCAGCACGGCGCAGCAGGACGGCGCGCAGCTCGCGAGCCGATCAGCAGCGTTCATAGGCTTTCTCCAGTAAGAGAGGACGACGGTCTGCTTACGCAGCCGCCGCAACAATCCATCGCAGACGTTCAGGAGAAAGCAGGTGGACCGCGGGGGTGCGGTCGATACGCGGGACGCGGATGGGGATCCGAAGCAACGAGGGGAAGCGAATAGTCAGCCCCACTAGTCCACACCACAGGGGCCGGCAGCGACTGCAGCAGCGCCACGCTGGCTGAGGCAGCACCAAACGGACATTGGTCAGCGCGCTGGTGATGGGATTGGTGCTCGTCCGGAGCCGGTTGCGGCTCATGATGGTGGTGGTGCTCGGCATGGGCATCACCAGGAATCACCAGCGCTTGGGCGGGCAGGCCCGTGGGGCACAGCTTGAGGGTGAACGGCTCCGACCCCGGCATGAAGCCCTGCGGCAACAGTGCCCGCAACGCAAAGGCGATCGCCACCCAGTAGGCGATCAGCTTGCGCGGGTAGCGGACAGGACGGGCGGACATCGAGCGACCTGGGGGATGGACCTGGCACGTAGTCTAAACAGGCAAGCAGCGATAGTCGCTACTCGCGTGGGAAGTCCCACGGTGTTGAAGTCGCGTGCCTCTTGCAGCATCGGTTCCAAGCATGCGCGTGCGCAGCAGCGGAACCTGCTTACGCAACACGACGTTTCCGTTCGAACTGCGCGGCTACAAGCGCCGTTCCACACACAGACCTTCTCACGACGCCCAGATTGAACATCATGATCCACGTACACCTGCCTGGTCGTTTCCGCTGCAGGAGGTCGGTTTGAACACGGATGTCCTGCCGCAACTGGTCCCCTCCCAGCTCGACTCCGAGCAGCACCGCACGCCGTCCGTCGCGCCGCTGGTTCGATCGACGTATGCCGTGGTGCTTGCGGGCGGTCGCGGCACACGGTTGCGTCAGCTGACCGATTGGCGCGCCAAGCCGGCCGTCCCGTTCGGCGGCAAGCATCGCATCATCGATTTCTCTTTGAGCAACTGCGTCAACTCGGGCGTGCGCCGCATCGGCGTGGTGACGCAATACAAAGCACACAGCCTCATTCAACACGTGCGCCGCGGCTGGAGCTTTCTCGATCCTGATCTGCAGGAGTTCATCGACCTGCTACCCGCCCAGCAGCGTGTTCAAGACAACTGGTACCAGGGCACGGCCGACGCCGTGTTCCAGAACCTCGACATCATCCATCTGTCATCGCCGACGTATATCCTCGTGCTGGCCGGCGACCACGTGTACAAGATGGACTACGGTGTGATGCTGGCGGATCACGTCGCCTCGCGCGCGGACGTCACCATCGCCTGCATCGATGTGCCGCGCGCGGAAGCGAGCAGCTTTGGTGTCATCGCCGTCGATGAGCACGACAACGTCATCGCCTTCGACGAGAAGCCCGCCGATCCGCCCGCGATACCGGGGCAACCCGATCGCGCGCTGGTCAGCATGGGCATCTATGTGTTCAACGCGAGCTTCATGTACCGTCGTCTGGCCGACGATGCGACGCGACGCGAGTCGGAACATGACTTCGGCCGCAACATCCTGCCGCAGCTCATCGGCCACGCCGATGTGCACGCTCATCGATTCGGCGCGAGCAGCGTGAACACGGTGAACGGCGTGCCCTATTGGCGCGACGTCGGCACGCTCGATGCGTACTGGGAAGCGAACATCGACCTCACACGCGTCACACCCGAGCTCAACCTCTACGACCGGCGCTGGCCGATCCGCACGTTCCAGGAGCAACTGCCGCCTGCGAAGTTCGTATTCGATGACGATGAGGCACGAGGCCATGCCATGGACTCTCTCGTCGCCGGTGGTTGCATCGTGAGCGGCGCCACGGTGCGTCGCTCATTGCTGTCGACGAATACCGTGGTGGAACGGCACAGCTTGATCGAAGACTCGGTCATCCTGCCGAACGCCGAGATCGGTCGTCACGTGACAATCCGACGCTGCATCATCGACAAGTTTTGCCGCATTCCTGACAACTTCCAGGCCGGGGTCGATCTGGAAGAGGACCGGAAGCGCTTCGAAGTGACGGACCGCGGAACGGTGTTGGTCACACCGGAGATGCTGGGGCAGCTCATTCATCAGTTTTGATGAACTTAAGCGTAACCTCTCAACGCAACACGGTCAGCAACAACGCCCCCAGCACCAACCGATACCACGCGAACACTGTGAAGCGGTGTGTCTGCACGTAACGCAAGAGCCACTTCACTGCAATGAACGCGACGACGGCCGACACCACGAAGCCAAGCGCGAGCTCCGTCCAGTTCTCATGAGCCAGACTGCCATCGTGAGCGAGCTTCAACGTTTCATATCCCGTCGCTGCGAACATCGTCGGTATGCCCACGAGGAAGGCGAACTCCGCAGCCGCGGGACGCGACGTCATGCCGGCGAGCATCGCGGCGAAGATCGTTGCCGCTGAGCGCGACGTACCCGGAAACACAGCGGCGAGGATCTGTGCGAGACCCACGGCAATCGCAACACCCCACGTTGCTCGCTCGCTGTCGGGTAACCGCGCGGCATACGCCTCGATGATGAAGATGGCGAAGCCCCCGATGATCAACGCCCAGGCGACGGGCGCGACGGTTTCTGGCAACTCCAGTCCCATTTGTTTCGCGATGAACCCGCCGACAACTGTGATGCCGAACGCGACGCCGAGTTTGAGTGCGTAGTCCCGGTTCTCGGGCCGCGTGAAGTGGAGGGCCAAATCCAGCAGGCGCCGCCAATAGATGACGACTACCGCGAGAATGGCGCCGGCCTGGATGGCAACGTTGAACAGATCGGAGCGCTGGCCGAGCCAGTGTTCTGCGATGAGCAGATGACCGGTGCTGGAGATGGGTAGAAATTCGGTGATGCCCTCGATGATGCCGAGCAGGATGACCTGTAAGTAACTTTCCACTCGCGAATGTCTCGTACGGCTGGATGCAGCGCGCGATGATATAGGAATCGAGCGCTTGCGCTCGTTGCAGCGACTACGACGTCAAGGAGGCGCAATGAGCAGTGATCCGCTATTGCTCTCGGCCGAACCGCTGAGCCTGAGCCAGCTCCGACTCGCGTTCGAGCAACCGCTCCACGTCGCCATCGAGGATCGCGCCTGGGCAGCGGTTCACGCGAGCCACGCAGCCGTCCAGCGGCTTGCGGCTCAAAACGAGCCTGCCTACGGCATCAATACCGGTTTCGGCTTGCTCGCCAACACGCGCATCCCGCTCGCGGAACGCAATCACCTGCAGCGGAACATCGTGCTTTCTCATAGCGCGGGCGTGGGGCCGCTGCTCGACGACGCGATCGTCAGGCTCACGCTGCTGCTGAAGATCCAGAGCTTTCTGCGCGGCTATTCCGGCGTGAGCGAACCGCTGATCCGGCTGCTCACGCGCTTGCTCGATGCAGGGATGTACCCGTGCGTTCCTGCGCAGGGCTCGGTGGGCGCATCGGGCGATCTGGCGCCGCTGGCTCACTTGTCGCTGCCGCTCATCGGATTGGGCAGCGTGCGTCACCATGACCGCATGCTGTCCGGAGCAGAGGCACTGGCACAGTTGGGTACCGCTCCGCTCGAGCTCGGTCCCAAGGAGGGGCTCGCGTTGCTCAACGGCACGCAAGTATCAACGGCACTGGCGCTCGCCGCGCTGTTCGAAGTGGAGCAACTGATTGCCGCGAGCGCAGTCGTCGGAGCCCTATCCGTCGATGCAATGAAGGGCAGCGATGCGCCGTTCGATGAGCGTCTGCAGGCAGCGCGCGGCCATCGCGGGCAGACCGACGTTGCGCAGGTATTACGGCAACTGATGGCGGGCAGCTCGATCCGTGAATCCCATCGTCAATGCGATCGCGTGCAGGATCCCTATTCGCTGCGGTGTCAGCCACAGGTGCTGGGCGCGTGTCTCGATCTCGCTCGACACGTCGCGGCTACGTTGAGTGTCGAAGCCAATGCCGTCACTGACAATCCGCTGATCATCGCGGACACCAACGAAGTCTTGTCCGGAGGCAATTTTCACGCCGAGCCAGTGGCCTTCGCCGCCGACATGCTGGCACTCGCAATCGCCGAGATGGGCTCGCTCTCCGAACGCCGCATCGCCCTGCTGATCGATCCCAAGCTCAGCGGCTTACCGCCCTTCCTCACCCCCGACAGCGGCTTGAACTCCGGCTTCATGGTTCCACAGGTCACAGCGGCAGCACTGGTGGCCGAAAACCGCTTGCTGGCGCATCCCGCGAGCGTGGACAGCATCCCCACCTCCGCCAACCAAGAAGATCACGTCAGCATGGCCACGCACGCGGCCAGGCGCTTACTCACGATGACCGCCAACGCACGCAATATTCTGGCAATCGAATTTTTATGCGCCGCTCAGGGGATCGACTTCCATGCGCCCTCGCAAACCTCGCCTGCCTTGCAGCGGGCGCATCAGGCGTTGCGAGCGCAGGTCAGTTTCATGACGCAGGATCGCGAGCTGTCGGGGGATATAGAGGCGGCGGCCGCAATCCTGGGTGGCAGCGAGGTGCAGGAATTGGCGCGGGAGTTGGTACCGAGCTGGGCTGGAGGATGAACCCTGCAAACCGGTGAGACACGCCTTCGTCGGGAACTCCCCTTCACACCAGCACGTTCCTCCTACCGGCAAACCACTACTCTCAGCAAACGGGCTCCGGGGAGCTCGCTTACCGTTATCCATGATCCGCAACCCTCTCGCCGTTGCAGGTGAACGCGCTCGCGCCAAAGTTCTGCCCTGGCCGCGCCAGTACCCTATTGCACAGGTCCTGCGATGACCGGGAACGCGGCCTGGCTGCTCGCCTGTCGCGTCGCGGCAGATCTGCTGAATCTGCTGCTGTTCGTGCTGATCTCCCGTCAGTTCGGGCCGGAAGGCACGGGCATGTATGCCTATGGGTTTGCGATCGCGAGTTTTATGTTCGCGGCGACAACCATGGGTGTCGAGGAGTACGCGATCCGCGAGTACACGCGCGCGGACGCCGTCAGTCGGCCAAGATTGCTGCAGGACGT
>JBEVDW010000342.1:0-22749 GCA_040513115.1 Steroidobacteraceae bacterium
CCGGAGAAACTCGGCGGCAGCCGGAACTGGGACTATCGCTTCTGCTGGCTGCGCGATGCGACGCTTACGCTGCTGGCGTTGATGGATGCGGGCTATTACGAGGAAGCCGGCGCGTGGCGCGATTGGTTACTCCGCGCCATCGCTGGATCGCCCGACGGTGTGCAGATCATGTACGGCATCGCCGGCGAGCGCCGGCTCACGGAATGGAGCGTGCCGTGGCTACCCGGCTATGAGAACTCGGCACCCGTGCGCATCGGCAATGCGGCGCATGCGCAGCTGCAACTGGATGTGTTCGGCGAGGTCATGGATGCCCTGCATCAGGCGCGTCGCGATGGGGTGGAGAAGATGCCAGCCGCGTGGGCTTTGCAGCGCGAGCTGCTGCGTCACCTGGAGCATTCGTGGCAGGAGCCCGACTTCGGCATCTGGGAAGTGCGCGGTCCCCCTCGTCATTTCACGTACTCGAAGATCATGTGCTGGGTTGCGTTCGATCGGGCCATCAAGGATGCCGAGCGCTTCAACCTCGAAGGGCCCATCGAGGCGTGGAAGGCCCTGCGCGAGCGCATCCATGCTCAAGTGTGCGAGCAAGGCTACGACGCCGAGCGCAACTGCTATGTCCAGTCGTATGGGTCGAAAGAGCTCGATGCGAGCTTGCTGCTGATTGCCGAGCTTGGCTTTCTACCGGCCGACGATCCGCGCTTTCTCGGCACCGTGGCCGCCATCGAGTCACATCTCGTGCACGATGGTCTGGTGCAGCGTTACGACACGCTCGCCACGGACGATGGTCTGCCGCCCGGCGAAGGCATGTTCCTCGCGTGCAGCTTCTGGCTTGCGGATGCGTATGCGCTGTGCGGACGACGAGACGATGCGGAGGTACTGTTCCGCCGCTTGCTCGAGCTGCGTAACGATGTTGGTCTACTGGCGGAGGAGTACGACACTCAGGCAGAGCGCATGGTGGGAAATTTTCCGCAGGGGTTTTCGCACGTCGCGCTGATCAGCACGGCGTTCAACCTGTCGCACGAGGCCAAGCCGGCGAAGCAGCGGGCAGACAGAAACAGTCATCCGTAAAGCAGGGAAATGGGGACAAGCAGAGAAATGGGGACATTCCTCATTTCCAATGCGAAATGAGGAATGTCCCCATTTCCATTTCCCATTTCCCCATTTCCGGGGGCTCAGGGCACCTTCACCCGCACCAGATAATCCGTATCCGTGCCAAACCACAGCGCTCGACCCGGCGCGTGAAAGACCATGTGACGCACGGCGCCGTTGGCATTCTTGATCTCGACATCCGACACGAACTTCGCGGACGCCATATCGAACGCCAGCAAATGATTCGGCTGCGCGCCCGAATCCGCGACCCACACGCGCTGTCGGTCATCGATGGCCATCGCGTACGGACGTGCCGCAGCACCGCTCGGCAACGCCCACTCGGAGAACTTGCGCGTTTTGGGATCGAAGCGGCCGAGATGTCCCGCGGCGTAATCGGTGTACCAGATGGCGCCATCGCTCGCGACGGCAACGCGACGCGTGCGTGCTTCTTTGCGTGGTGTCGCGATGCGCTCGAGCTTCAGCGTTTTCGGATCGACGCTCGCCAGCTCGTTGGTCCCGAGCAAGTTGGCCCAGGGCCGGCCGCGCGCATCGACCGCGATCCCGTAAGGCAACGAGTTCGGTGTCGGTACAGTGACCGCATCGACCTTGTGACCCGCAAGCGTGAGGCGGCCGATGGTGTTCGATGCTTGTGCCGTGAACCAGATGTGGCCCTTGCCATCGCCGATCAGCGTGTGGGGATCGCGAATGCCTGCAGGCAACGCGATCTTCTCCACGACGATGCCCTGCTCCGGATCGAGCCGCCCGATATTCCCGACACGATTACCCGAGTACCAGATCGCACCGTCTTCGCCGAGGATGAGATTGTGCGGTCCCGTGCCGCGCTCCAGATCGATGCGGCGGAACTGCGCGTTCTTCGGATCGAAGGCCGCGACGTAGTCACCCGTTTGCCCCACGAACCACACAATCCCGTTGCGATCGACATCCGGGTCGCGCGGCCGCGAGTTGGGCCACGGCACCTTCCAGTCGTCGAGCTGTGGCGTGATGGTCTGCGCACCGGCATCGATGGCGAGTGCGAAGAGGGACAGTGCGAACAACCAACGCATGGCGAAATACCTTGCAGCGGGCCGGTGCTGCCTAACGCCCCGGCGACGGCGATGTATCCCTACGCGCAACTTAAGCGACAGGCGCGGCATTACAGGGGCACCTGTACTCGAGCGCGGCGGAACTATGGCAACCAGCAGTTTGGATGGGATGGCCCGGAACATGTCTTCCTCAGGATCACGCGCCGCCCAGCCCGCGCCACCGGAGCGGATCACTCGCGACATGCCGCTCTTCATCGTCATGAATGCACGCTCAGGTGCACTGGATTTCGAAGAGTCCCGCCGCTCCATCGCGCAGGTGTTCGAGCGCGCCGGTCAACCGCACGAGTTCCTGCTCATTCATCATCCCAAAGAGATCGTTTCTGTCGTCGAGCGCGCGGCCGAGCTCGGCAAGACACGCAACGGTGCCGTGATCGCTTCTGGCGGCGATGGCACGATCAACGCACTCGCTCAACGTGTGCTGCCGACGTTGCGACCGTTCGGCATCCTGCCGAAAGGCACGTTCAACTACTTCGCGCGTGTGCACGGCATCCCGCTGGATCTGGCAGAAGCGGCAAAGGTGCTGCTCGAAGGACGCATCACGCCCGTGCAGGTCGGCGCCGTCAACGATCGCATCTTCCTCGTGAATGCCAGCCTCGGATTGCATCCGCAGATGCTGCAGGATCGCGAGGAGTACACGAAGCGTTACGGGCGCCGCCGCTTCATCGCCCTGTTGGCGGGCTTGCGGACTGTGTTTCGCGAGCGCAATCAGCTAAACCTCCACATCGAGCATGATCAGAACGTCGAGAACGTGCGCACCCCGTCGCTCTTCATCAGCAACAATTCGCTGCAGCTGGAACAGGTGGGCTTGCCTGAAGCGGAGGCGGTCGAGCGCTGGCGGCTGGCCGCAATCCTCATGAAGCCGGTTGGGTCGATGGCGCTGCTGAAGCTGGCGTTGCAAGGTGCATTGGGCCGCCTGGGCGAAGCCGACAACGTGCGCAGCTTCGAGCTCAAGCGCATGACGGTCGCGCCGCGCTCGGCGTTCAGGAGTCAGCGTATGCAAGTGGCGACGGATGGCGAGCGACTGTCGCTGCGTGCGCCATTGCAATTCTCGCTGACACCGCAGCCGTTGATGTTGATCAAACCCGTCGAGAGCACCGCGTGAGCGTGCTGCTGCAGATCTCCGATGCCCACTTCGGCACTGAGCAACCGCCCGTGGTTGCAGCGCTCCTGGAGCTCGCAGGCCAGCTGCAACCGGATGTTGCCTTGTTCTCCGGCGACATCACGCAACGTGCGCGGCGCGCTCAATGGCGTGGCGCAGAAGCCTTCGCGAAGCAGCTGCCTGTAAAGCATGTGCTGGCGATTCCGGGGAACCACGACATTCCGCTCTTCAATGTGTTCGCACGCGTGTTCGCTCCGTATGCCGGCTATGCAAGTGCATTCGGTCGCGCTCTGGAGCCTGAGCTCGACCTGCCGGACATGCTGATGCTGTGCCTCAACACGACGCGTCCGCGGCGACACAAGGATGGTGAAGTGTCCGAGGAGCAGATCGAGCGCGTTTGCTCGCGCTTACAGCGCGCGCGTCGCGAGCAGCTTCGCATCGTCGTGACGCACCAACCGGTGCACGTCGTCCGCTCCAACGACGAGTGCAACCTGCTGCATGGCGCCGAAATCGCCGTGCGCCGCTGGATCGAAGCCGGTGCGGATCTTCTCATCGGCGGGCACATCCATCTGCCCTACGTGCGGCCACTGGCGGAGCGTTATTCAGGATTGCCGCGCCGTGGCTGGTGCGTGCAAGCCGGCACTGCGCTCTCGCATCGGGTGCGCGGCAGCATTCCCAACTCGGTAAACATTGTCCGCTACGACGCTGCGCTGACCTGCAGCGTCGAACGCTGGGACTTCAGTCTCACCCGTCTGCAGTTCGAACATGTCGAGACACACTCGCTCGCGCTCGAACGCACTTCAACCGGAGTTACACCCGCAACGCGGACAGCTCGAACACCTGCCGAATCCGTGGCGAGCCGCTGATGTCGCGTACTTGCAGTTCGATCTGCGGCGAGCTGCCGCTCCAGTCGATTTCGATGTAATCGAAGTTCGCCGCGCTCACCACCTTGCCGACGCGCAATGAATTCGTCGGCACGACTGGGCACACCTCGGTGAGCCCGCTCGAGGTGAGATCCCAGAACGTGTACGGCGCCCTCCCACCTCAAGTCTCCCCCACCTTCGCCAGCGCCAGCACCTTCTCCTGACGCGAAACGACCACGCCACCCGGCTTCTCCGCCGTCACGACGAACGCAGCAGGACTTCCGACCGGCAGCTTCGCGTGGAACGGAATGATCACATCGCCGTTCGGTGCCGTGGTGGCCACATCGAACACGCCACCATCGACCGGCTCGGGATAGTTGCGTGAGGTATCTGCGATCCACAACTGATACTGCTCGCGCCGTGGATCGTTGGCCGGCAAGCCGCGGAAGCGCAGGAAGCCGCGCTGCGTGACCGGATCGAACACGACATCGCCCTGCACCGGTTGTGGTCCTGCCGGTCCAGTCGACCATGCGGCTTTCAGCGTGCCCTGCTGCTGCATCAGTTGTTCGCGTTGCGAAACAGGATCGGGCGTCGTTTGTGCGATGCGCGGGCCAACCTCGCCGGTCAATCGCGGGTACCAACCCACCACTGCCAGCGCAAAGCACGCAGCAGCAGCCCACCATCCCGCCGCAGCGAAGGGGCCAGAAGCTCGACTTGCGGACGGTGCAGGGGCGACCGTCGGGATCGACTTCACCACACGCTGACGCGTGGTGTCCGGCATGCGTTGCAGCGGGCCGAGCGAGGCGAGCATCGCGGTTGCTGCCACATGCTCCAGCTCGTCTCGCTCTTGTCTCGACAGACCTGCTGTGAGCTTCTCGAGCACGGCGCCTTCCTCCGCCGACAAGCCTGCGGTGGATTCCTTGATCAGCAGATCGATCAGATCATCGTTGTTCAGCCAGGTGTCGCTCATGAGCGCACCTCCTCGCCCAGCATCTGTCGGACATGCAGCAGGCCCCTGCGGATCAGGGTCTTCACAGTGCCCAACGGCATGCCTGTCTGCGTTGCGATCTCGCTTTGAGATAAACCATTGACGACGGCGAGTGCGATCACGTGACGTTGTTCCGGTCGCAATGTTTCCAGCGCTTCCGCGGCACGCCGCGCTTCCACGCACACCTCGGCACCCGAGGTACTGGTGGACTGCGGCAGCTCCTGGACTTCGTCGATGGACACTTCCTGAGGCCGACGCCGCGCGGAGCGGATGCGGTCGATCAGTGCACGCCGCGCCACCGTCGCAATGAAGACGGGCTCGGACCCGCGCGTGGGATCGAAGCGATCGGCACTGCGCCACAGCTTGAAAAAAATCTCCTGCACGGCGTCCTCGGCATCCGCGGCCGAGCGCGACATCTTGCGCGCGATCGACCAGACGAGATCGCCATACCGACGCACGCATTCGTCGAATGCAGGCCGTTCGCCCGCCGCGACGCGTTCGAGAACGCTTGGCACCAGTACGATCCTCGCGTTGTTGTTCCCTGAGGCAGCGAGTATAGCCGTGAAGTCCACTGCCCGGCTCCAGTCATGCGTGCAGCGGCTCGCGACGACACTGCGGCTTGGTGAGCAGCATCTGCACATCCCCCAACTGCCGTTCGGCGAAGCCGCCCTCGCAGTAGCACAGGTAGAACTCCCATAGACGGATGAACTCCGTGCCGAAGCCGAGCCGGCGGACGGCATCGAGGTTTCGCAGGAAGCGCTCCCGCCAGCACGCGAGGGTGCGTGCGTAGTGCGGACCGATGTCTTCCATTTGGAAGATTTTCATATCGGTCGCACGCGTCAGCGCCGCGCCGATCGCGGTGATCGAGGGAATGAAGCTGCCCGGAAAGATGTAGCGCTGGATGAAGTCGACCGACTTCAATGCCCGCTCGTAGTACTGATCCTGCAGCGTGATGGCCTGCAACAGCATAGCGCCGTCGGGACGCAAGAGCCGCGAACAGTGCATGAGATAAGTGTCGAGATACTGCACGCCGACCGCCTCGACCATCTCGATGGACACGAGCTTGTCGAAGTGACCCGTGAGGTCGCGATAGTCCTGCAGCAGCAGCGTGATGCGGTCGGCCAGGCCTGCCGCCTCGATGCGCTCTCGCGCGAGCTCGTACTGTTGTCGTGAGATGGTGGTCGTAGTAACTCTGCAACCGTACAGCTGCGCGGCGTGAATGGCGAGGCCGCCCCATCCTGTACCGATCTCGAGCAGGTGATCCGTCGGTTTCAGCGCAAGCTTGCGACAGGCCGCGTCGAACTTGGCAATGGAGGCTTCGTACAACGTGCTGTGCTCTGCGGCGAAGATGCCGCACGAGTACGCCATGGTTTCGTCCAGCATCAGCTGGTAGAGATCATTGCCGAGATCGTAGTGGGCTGAGATGTTGCGTGCGCTGCCGGCACGGGTGTTTCGGTTCAGCGCATGCAGGATGCGCCTGGCTGCCGCGCTGAATGCGGACCAGCGCCCATCGACATCCAGCATCACGTCGCGATTGCAGATCAGGATACGCACCAGATGCACGAGATCGTCGCAGCTCCACTGACCCCGCACGTAGGACTCGCCCGCGCCGATGGTGCCGCCGAAAGCGACATCCGCATACATCTGTGGATCGGCCACGCGCAAGGTCGCGCTCAAATCGCAGCGAGGCGTGCGCGTGCCGAAGCAGAATTCGTTGTCTCCTTCGATGATGCGTAACTGTCCGTGACGCAGCTTTTCCAGTTGTTGCAGCAGCAGTTGGCGCCCCAACCGCGGAAGCACGCCTGGACGTTCACGCGAGAGCTCTGCCTGGGCAAAGCCATCCGCCGTCAATGTCTGTTCGAGGGAGTTCGCACTCAAGAGGGCACCTTGTGAGGATGAGAATGAAACGGCGTGCGCTTGAACCACAGGCGCAGCGCCTGCCAATAGATCAGCGCGCTGACACGCGCCGTCATCCACGGAAAGTGGATCAGCGCTCGCGCAAGAGTCGCTGGAGCAAGCGGCTGACGTTCTAGCCGTAGCGTCGCCGAGAACTGCAGCGCCGCATCGCGACGGTTGTCCATGTGAACGAACAGCAGTGCGTCCGGCGCCGACAGCTGCCACGCATAGCGGATGTCCATTGGCATGAATGGCGAGACGTGGAAGACCTTGCCGAAGCACCAACGCCATTCATCAGGCGCAGCGTGCTCGGCGGCCGCGATGGATAGCACGTACGCGTGCCGTTCATTCCATGGCGTGTTGGTGATCTCTGCGACGATGAATTGCAGCGTCGCGCCGCTCTCGTCGTATACATAGTAAAAGCTCACCGGGTTGAAGCTGTAACCGAAGTAGCGCAGGTGTGTGAGCAACTGGATGCGGCCCAGTGGTCGCATGCCCGTGCGTTGCTGGATGAGATCGCGAACGGATTCGGCGAGCGGCCGATCAGGATCGCCGAGGTAATCGCTGCGCTTGAACCAAGCGAGTGCCGGTCGCCGCGCGGACCACAACCAGTAGTCGTCGAAGAGATGCGGCAGCTCGTCGAGATCGAGGAGCAGCATGAAGAGGCGGTAGTCGAAGCGGTGGCGATGGGGAATGAAACGGGCGTGGCGGATGGTGCCGGTGTAGAGGCAGCTGCGGACATGAGCATCGTCACTCATCGCAGCACCGCCGTGCGTTCCAACTGCCAGCTCTCCGCTCGCACCTGCGCCGCCACGCGCTCCGCGCTTACCACGCCGTCCTCATGAAATCCGTACCCCCAATACGCACCGCAGTAGTACGTCGAGTTCAGTCCGCTGACCTTGTCGTGCAGCTTCTGCGCACGCACGGCTTCCGGCGTGTACACAGGATGGTGATAGACGTACTCACCCAGCACTCGCTCCGAGGCAATCGCATCGCGCCGATTCAACGTGACGAGAAAGCGCTCGGGAGCACTCAAGCTCTGCAACACGTTCATGTCGTACGTAAGTGCGACCGCGTCGCGCTCGAGCGCCAGCACGTGGTAGTTCCACGCTGCACGCGCAAGCCGCGTTCTGGGTAGCACGCTGGCATCGGTGTGCAACGTCACGTGATTGGCTTGATATGGGAACGACGAGAGAACGATCTGTTCGATCGGCGTGGGCCGCTCGAGCAGGTTCAGCGCCTGGTCGCTGTGACAGGCAAAGATGACGCGATCGAAGCGCTCGATGTCGCCGCGACGGGTTCGCAGGACAGCACCACCGACGTCGCGGTACACGCCGGTAATGGCCGTGCTCAGACGGATGCGATGGCGGAACGGCGCGATGAGCTGGCGCACGTACTCGCGCGAGCCGCCGCGAATGGCGCGCCAGACCGGCCGGTCGTCGAGGTTCAGGAACCCGTGGCGATGGAAGAAGTCGACGAAGAACCGTGCTGGGAATGACAGCATCGCACTCGCGCTCGCCGACCAGATGGCCCTTCCCATCGGCACGAGATAGTAGTCGGTGAATGCACGCGAGTAGTTGCTGCGCTCGAGGTAGGCGCCCAGCGTTTCCGAGTCATCCTCGCTGTTCAGCAACTCACGGCAGCGTGTGTTGAAGCGCACGATGTCGGCCAGCATGCGCAGGAACGACGGACGCAACACATTGCGTCGTTGCGCGAACAGCGCGTTTAGCGATGTGCCGTTGTACTCCAGTCCCGTGCGTTCGCAGCTCACTGCGAAGCTCATGTTCGAGCTCTGTGCTTCCACGCCCAGCTCATCGAGCAGGGCGATGAAGCGTGGATAGGTCCACTCGTTGAACACGATGAAGCCGGTGTCGATGGCCCAGTGGCGTCCTTCGTGCTCGACATCGATCGTCGCTGTATGTCCGCCGACGTAGTCGTTGGCTTCGAAAAGCGTGATCTCGTGCTCGCGATGCAGGCGATGGGCGCACGTCAGGCCGGCGATGCCGGTACCGATGATCGCGATTCTCATCGCACGCACTCCTGAGCCCGAATTCCGGCAGGAACCGGCTTCAGGTTCCAGACGAGGCCGAACCAGGAGAGCACGTTGAGCGCGTAGTAGGTGAGATCGATCTCCCACCAGTAGAAGCCTTGACGCGCAGAGTTCGGATAGTGGTGATGGTTGTTGTGCCAGCCTTCGCCGAAGGTGAGCAGCGCCAGCAGCCAGTTGTTGCGGCTGTCATCGCCCGTCGCATAGCGCCTGCGGCCGACGCCATGACACAGCGAATTGATGCTGTACGTGACGTGGTAGCAAACGACGGTCGAGATGAAGAAGCCCCACACGAGCATCTGCCAGGCGCTCGTGCCGAGATGCGGAGCTTCGCGCTCGAAGAAGGCACCGAGGCCGAAGAGGCTCGCGGCAAACAACACCGGCACCGCGATATCGAAGCGGTCGAGCCAACGCAGCTCCGGATAGCGTGCCAGGTCTCTCACTCGACTCAGATCGGGCGTGAAGCCCTTCTCCGTCAGGAACCAACCCATGTGGGCACGCCAGAATCCATGCCGGGCGGGTGAGTGCGGATCGGTGTGCTCATCGGAATGCGCGTGATGGTGGCGGTGATGTGCGGCCCACCACAGAGGTCCCCGTTGCACGGCGGAGGCACCTAACACGGCGAAGACGAACTGCAGCGCGCGTGTCGTCTTGAAGGCGCGATGAGAGAAATAGCGGTGGTAGAACGCCGTCACCGCGAACATGCGGAGAACGTACGAGGCGGCGGCCACCCCGATCGCGATGGGGCTGACTCCGACCCAGATGACCGCGATGCATGCGACGTGCAGAAGTACGAACGGCAACACGCGCAGCCACTGGATTCTGTCGGATACGGCAGCCGGTTCGACTGCGGCCGTATCGATCCAGGCTTGCAACCGTTGTTTGAATGGAGCTGTGAGCGTCATCGCGTCGTGCCGTAAGGTCGTTCGACCCAGCATTACGCGCCTGCCTCCCGATCGGATTCAGTGAATCCGGATGCTGCGGTTCAGCGTACGGGGTACATGAGACCAACACCTGTGCGAGTGCCGAGGCGAGTTTCTTGAATACGAACAGCGCAGCAGTCCGTCAGCAGGCGTCCATCGAGCGCACGGACTCACACCGAGGAGCGGAGCACACGTCGCTCACGATGCGCCTGTTGGAGCAGGGAAAGCTGCCCGACACACTGATTCGGTGGGGCATCCGGCGCTATCTCAGGCAGCGCCTGCGTGCAGAGAACCAGGGCACGCCGGATGCCCAGCAAGCGCATCACATGCGCTTCGTCGCGCAATTGAAGGAAAGCGCGATCGCGATCGAGACCCAGACCGCCAACGAGCAGCACTACGAAGTGCCTGCACGCTTCTTCCAGCACGCACTGGGGCCGAATCTCAAGTACTCGTGCTGCTACTACCCCACAGGTCGAGAGACGCTCGCTGAAGCAGAAGCGGCCATGTTGCAGCTCACTGTGGAACGCGCACGCATCGGGAACGGCGAACGCATTCTGGAACTGGGGTGCGGTTGGGGCTCCCTGACGCTGTATATGGCACAGCACTTTCGCACCAGTCACGTCACCGCCGTGTCCAACTCCCGCACGCAGCGGGAGTTCATCCTGCAGCAGGCGCGGGCGCGCCACCTCACGAACATCGAAGTCATCACATGCGACGCGAACGTGCTGCAGTTCCCCGCCTGCCAACAGTTCGATCGCGTCGTGTCAGTCGAGATGTTCGAGCACATGCGCAACTATCAGTTGCTGCTGGAGCGCATCGCGTCCTGGTTGAAGCCGCGCGGCTCGCTCTTCGTGCACATCTTCACGCATCGCGAGTACGCCTATGCCTTCGAGGTGCGCGATGCAACGGATTGGATGGCGCAGTACTTCTTCAGCGGCGGCATCATGCCCAGCGACCATCTGCTGCTGTATTTCCAGGATCATTTGCAGATCCGCGATCACTGGCGCGTCGATGGCCGTCACTACGCGAAGACGGCGGAAGACTGGCTCGACAACATGGACCGCTCGCGCGCCGGGATCCTGCCGCTGTTCGCTCAGCGGTACGGCAATGAAGCCGGGAAGTGGTGGAACTACTGGCGTGTCTTCTTCCTCTCCTGCGCGGAGCTGTGGGCATTCGATGCCGGCCGCGAATGGTGCGTTTCTCATTATCTGTTCGAGAAGCCATGATCGCGGCCTATCTGTACGTCAATGCGTTTCTCTATGCGTTGTTCGCCGCGTGGACGACGCTGAGCCTGGAGAAGACCTCGAACGCGATGGGGTATGAGTGGCTCTCGAACGGCGGGCGCTCGGAATATCTGGTGGTCTATGGCGGTATGGAGCTGGGGTTTGCCGCCTTCTTTGCTTACGCCGCGTGGCACGCTCAATGGCAGCGCATCGGGCTGATCTTTGCGCTGTGCCTGTATGCGCCGATCGTGCTGTATCGGATCGTGACCGTGATGAAGTTCTGGCCGGTCAGAGCGCTGACGTTGCAGGTGGCGACGGTGGAAGTGGTGTTGTTGATCGTAGCGGCCATGTTGTTCGTGCGGCGTGGTTGAGAGTGCTTCGACAAGCTCAGTACGAACGGACGAAGCAGGTGGCGCCAGGGACATGCGTTCGACACCCAATCAGGTACCGTTCGTGCTGAGATTGTCGAAGCACTCTTGCGGCTGATGCTCAGCTCCGGAACTGAGCCGCATACCGCTCCCGCAGCACATTCTTCTGTACTTTGCTCATCGCATTCCGCGGCAGCTCATCCACGATGTAGACGATCTTCGGCGTCTTGAACGCGGCGAGTTGGGCTCGCAGCGTGGCGATGATGGCTTCCGCTGTCAGGGTCGCGCCGGGTTTCACTGTCACCGCCGCGGCCACCGCCTCGCCGAAATCAGGATGCGGGATGGCGAAGACCGCGCTTTCGATCACGTCGTCGAGCGCATCGATCGCCTCTTCGATCTCCTTCGGGTACACATTCAATCCGCCGGAGATGATCAGGTCTTTCGCGCGGCCAACCAATCGCAAGTAGCCTTCCGCTTCTAGCTGCCCCATGTCGCCGGTGATGAAGTAGCCGTCGGGACGGATCTCCGCGGCCGTCTTCTCCGGCATCTTCCAATAACCTTTGCACACGTTGGGCCCCTTCACCTCGACGATGCCGATCTCGCCCGGCCCGACTGGACTGCCCTTGTCGTCTGCAATGCGAACGCTGACGTTGGGCAACGGCAGCCCGACCGTTCCGGGGCGTCGCTCGCCGTGCAACGGATTCGACGCGATCATCTGCGTTTCCGTCATGCCGTAGCGCTCGAGAATGCGATGCCCCGTGCGCTGCTCGAACTCGTTGAACGTCTCGGCCAGCAGCGGCGCTGATCCCGACACGAACAGACGCACGTTACGTACCGCTGCGCGATCGAGCGCAGGCTCGCTCAGTAAGCGCGTGTAGAAGGTGGGCACACCCATCATCACGGTCGCCTGCTTCAGGCTCTCGAGCGCGACGCGCGCATCGAACTTCGGCTGCAGCAGAATCGTCGCGCCGCTGAGCAACGCGCAGTGGAGCGCCACGAACAAGCCATGAATGTGATAGAGCGGCAGGGCATGCAGCAGCACATCGCCGCTCGTGAAACCCCAGAGCTGCACGAGCGTCTCTGCGTTCGACAACAGGTTGCCGTGCGTGATCATCGCGCCCTTGGAGCGGCCGGTCGTTCCCGAGGTGTAACAGATCGAGGCGAGATCCTCGGGTGCACGCTGCGCGATGCAGCCGAGCGGCGACGTGCGCTGCGTCTGCTCGACCACACAACCGTCCGCCTGGGTGCCCTGCGTGAGCACTTGCTCCACACCGCACTCGGTACCGACGCGACGCAGCTCGAACCCGCGCTGAGGCACGCACACGAACACACGCGGGCACGCATCGCCCAGGAAGTACTTCACCTCCTGTGCCTGGTACGCGGTATTGAGCGGCAGATAGACAGCGCCGACTTGCAACGTCGCCAGATACAGCAGCAAGTTCTCGTACGATTTCTCCACCTGCACAGCGACGCGGTCGCCGGGTCTCACCCCCAGCGAGGACAGCGCCCCTGCGAAACGACCTACATCCGCTGCCAGTTGCTCGCCCGATATCGAGCGTTCGCCCGTCTCGATGAGCGTCTTGCGTGCGTGTTGCTGCAGCGATGCGTGTATGCGGGCGTACAGATTCATCGAGGGAGCGCCAAACCGACAGGGATGCGAAGATTATCCGGAACGCAGCACCGGATTAACACCATGGCAGAGAGTGGACGCATTCGCGCAGGCATCGGCGGCTGGGACTACGATCCGTGGCGGCAAACGTTTTATCCCGCCGATGTGCCGAAGAAGAAGCAGCTGGAATACGCCAGCCGCCACCTCACGGCCATCGAAGTCAACGGCACGTTCTATCGGCTGCAGACACCCGCGGTGTACGCGAAATGGCGCGATGAGGCACCGGATGACTTCGTGTTCTGCATCAAGGCCCCCCGCTACATCGTGCAACGCAAGGTGCTGGCGGACGCCGGCAGCGCGATCGAGCGCTTTCTCAACAGTGGCCTCACCGAGCTCGGTCCGAAGCTGGGACCGATCCTGTGGCAGATGCAGCCGTCGTACGCGTTCGACGTGACAGATCTCGAACGTTTCTTCGAGTTTCTGCCCGCTACGCTGAACGGCGTGCGACTGCGTCATGCCCTCGAAGTGCGGCACAAGAGCTTTCTGTCTCCGGATCTCGTCGCGCTGGCGCGACGCTGCAACGTCGGAACGGTGTTCGTCGACTCGGACGCTTATCCGCGCTTTGCGGATGTCACCGGCGATTTCGCGTACGCGCGTCTGCGTCGCGCTCAGGCCGAGATTGAAACCGGATACCCGGAACAAGCACTGGATGAATGGATCGAACGCGCTCGCGCATGGGCACGAGGCGGTGTACCCGCCGACTTGCCTCGCGTCGACAGCACGAGCCCCGTCGAGCAACCGCGTGACGTGTTCATGTTCTTCATCAACGGTGCCAAGGAACGTGCGCCGGCAGCGGCGATGCGCTTGATCACAAAGCTGGGCTCGCAGTGATGACGACGCTTACAGACCTGCTTGCCACGTTGCCGCAGCGAGGCGCGGTGCGTTGGATCGGCGTGCGCCCCGCACGCCGCGTTCCGGTGACAGCAGTCGACGAAGCGGAAGTGAACGTGGGGCGTGGACTGGTGGGCGATCGCTTCGCTGGCAGTAGCAGCAGTGCACGGCAAGTGACGTTGATTCAGGCGGAGCATCTCGATGTGGTCGCGCGGTTGCTCGGGCGAGATCACCTCAACCCCGCGCTGGTGCGCCGCAATGTCGTTGTGGCCGGGATCAACCTGTTAGCACTCAATGGTGCGACTTTTCGCGTCGGCACGGCGTTGCTCGAAGGCAGCGGTGCGTGCCATCCGTGCTCGCGCATGGAAGAAGCGCTGGGGCCGGGTGGCTTCAATGCGATGCGTGGTCATGGCGGTATCACGGCGCGGGTCATCGAACCGGGGCTGATTGGTGTCGGCGATGAGGTGGCACTGATCAGAGCCGGTGGCTTGGCTTCGCACGAGCGCTGACGCACCGCGCTAGTGACGCACTTTTTTACACTTTCGCTGGCCTATGTAGGTACTCTGCTACGGCCCGGAAGATCGGTGACTTGTCGCACAGGCCCGTGGAAAATCGCCTGCTAGCGTTTGTCAGCCTTATCGGCTATTTGGAACTCCAATGTCGCCGCAGTCACCGAAACCCGACCAAGATCTCGACCGAACTGATGAGTTGCCGCGGCTGGACGTCGCCGCCTACGAAGCTGCGATGCGGCGCGGCGAAGAAGATCCTCTGTCGCGGACGGACACCTGGGTCGTTCGCGCGCTGCATGATGCCGATCTTCAGGACGAGTTCGACGAAGGCACGCAGCGACATCTGCGCCCGGTCGCCGAGCCCGCGGTGCGCCTGCGGCAACCGGAACCCACGCAAGATGTCACCGCTGAAGTCGAGCGCATCCTAACCCGCATCGACGAGCTCGAGCGCGAGCTCGAAACCACGCGCGGCGACAGTCAGCGGTGGCAGACCCGCTGCAACGAGCTGTCGGCGGAACGCGCCGAACAAGAAGAACGCGCCGGCACCCTCACCGCGAACAACGCCCGACTCGTCGAGCAACAGCAGATCGCCTACGACCGCACGCAGCTGCTCGAAGCACGCATGCGCGAGGAGGCGGAGCTCGCGCAGAAGCGCATCGCCGAATTGCAGAACACCCTGCATACCGAGCGCACGACCCATGCAGAACTGAAACAGCGCCTCGAGCAGCAGGTGTCCGAAGCGCGCGTGCAGATCGAAACGTTGTCGCGCAACCAGCTGGACACCCAGTCGCAGCTCACGACTCAAACCGCTCTTGCTCAAACCCGCGCACGAGAGATCGGCGCCTTGCAGACAGGGCTTGCGGATCAGCGTCGTGCCGCCAGCGACATGGCACGGCTGCTTGCAAGCAAGATGACGGAGTACGAGGCGCTGCTCACCGAGCTCGATCGCCGCGAGACCGCGCTCACTGCGCTCGAAGGTGTGAGGCTCGATCTGAGCGAACAGCTCGATGCCATGACCGAGGCCGAGCACACGCGCTCTACTGAGCTGGAACAAGCGCGCACCGCACTCGCTGCGGCGCGCACGAGCGAGCAGCAATTGCAGCGCGCGCTCACCGAGCGCCAGCAGGACATCGTGCAACGCGACAGCCAATTGCAACAAGTGCGTGGCGAGCTGGCGCAGACGATTCAGGAACGCGACACGACCCGCGTGGGCTTGAGCGACGAGCAAAAGAGTCACGCAAGCGCGAAGATTCAGATGGCCGCGCTCGCGCAACAGCATGAAGCGGTATCCAAGTCGCTCGAGAGCACGACGGCACAGCTGCATGCACGGACTGCCGAGCTGGAAGAAGCCCAACGTCTGATTGCACAACGACAGGACGACATCCAACGTCACGAGCAGGAAGCGCAGGTGCGAGATACGACCGCGCACGGGCTCCGAGGCGAGCTCGAGAGGGCGCTCGAGCACATCGTGCACCTGGTCGCACAGCGCGATCAACTTACGACGGCGCGCACCGATCTCGATACGCGTTTGACCACGCTCGCGACCGAGTTCGAAGCACAACAAACGCAGTGGGTTGCAACACAGACGAGCGCTACGGACCTGCGTTCGGAGCTGGACAAAGCACAGAAGCTGGCCGGAGACCGTGCCGAAGCGCTGCTGCTCACGCAGGAAGCACTCGATGATCTGCGCTCGAGCAGCAGCTCAGCCGAAGCAGAGATGGCGCAGGCGAGCGCGCAACTGCAGCGCTTGCAGGCGCAGCTGCAGGAGCAGACCCGTGAGCTCGAAGCGCATCAGCTCGAGCTGTCCGCGAGCCGCGCCGAAGTCGGGCGGCAGACGCGCACGCAGGAAGATCTGGAACGCGCCGTGCGGTTGCGCGATGACTTGCTGCACACGTTGCGTCAGGAGCTGCAAACCGCGCAGGCCGAGCACGGCATCATGTCCGGGCAATTGGACAAGGCGCGTGCGCGAACCAAATCATTGGCCGAACGCATCTTCCAGAAGGATGCTCGTATCGCTACGTTGCGCGCCGATCTCGCCGTGCACTCCGAGGCATTGGCAGCCATCCGCCGCGATGTGAAGACCGGCGGCGATGCCGACGCGGAGCGCGTGTTGGAGCCGATCGGACACGAAGGGCCGCCGGTGGTGCTGAACCGCAAGGTGATGACCGTTGGCCGCACCGAGGACAACGACGTGTGCGTGCCATCGAAGATGGTCAGTCGCCGCCACGCACGTCTGCTGGTGGGACCTAACGCGGTGATTGTCGAGGACACCGGCAGCACGAATGGGTGTTATGTGAACGATCAGTCGGTGCGCAAGCACCTGCTGCGCGAAGGCGACGTGCTGCTGATCGGGGATCGGAAGTACAAGTTGCGGAGTGGGCAGCCCGACGCCGCGACCTAACCCTGGCGCGCCACTCCTTCCAGTCGTCCCCCGCGACGCTTCGGAACCCCTGGCGAGGGGCTTCGCAAGGGAGGGAAGTCAAATCAAGCGGCTGTCGTATTTTTCTGCGTCCCTTTGGGCGGCTGCTTCACCGTATACAGCACGTTATCCGCGACGCGCGATAACCAGCCACCCGAGTGCAGCATCAGCTTGAGAACGTGGAGGATGACGCGACCGCGTCCCTCCACCGCCAGCTCGCAGTCCTCTTCGATCTTGCAATCCTGCATCTCGAAAATGTTGTCGCCTTCGATGATGAGGCGGCAGTCCGCGAAGTGGCATTTCTCGAAGACTTTGCCGTCCAGCACGATGCGCTGGCCTTTGAAGGACTTGCCGGAAACCAATTTCATTGTGTACCCGCTGAGAATCGAGGCTGGAAGGTTCGCGTATGTACACGAACCGAGGGCGCTTGCCCAGCCTGAAGGGAACCTGGCCGCCCGAGGCTCAGTTGCAAAGGCGGGAGAACCGTTTTCCGGGAGGGGCCGTGGCCCAAATTCAAGTCAGTGCGTCGTACGTCCGTCACGGATTGCGGCAAAAACTGGATGAACAGCACGTCTTGCGCTCGCTGCAGCACCGCATCGGTTTTGAGTCGCCCGCGGCTGCGGAGCAGATCTGGACGCTGTTGGCAACGCCACAAACGGTCAGAAGCCTGGCTCGCTCACTGGCCGCCTCGACGAAGCTCGACGAACAGCGCTGCGCACAGGAAGTCGAGGACGTGCTGGCGCAGCTTTTCGACGCCGATCTGATCGAGGTCTCACCCGACTCTTAGAGGCGGGCTAGTGACAGCTCGGACGCTCGTCGAGCAAGTGATTGGCTGCGAGCAGGCGAATGCCAGCTACGGTCTCGTTGTCCGCCTGCCGATACGCATCCTTGACGAAGCCTTCGAGCTCACCGAGCCCGTCGTACTGCGAGGAGCGAATTTCGTACAAGAAGCGGACGAACAACTGACCCGGTGCAGGCTCCTCGATGCGCATCGTCACGTTGGCATGTTCCACAGACGCGTTCGCTTCGACCTCATAGCTCACGCTTTCGCCGTCACGAAAACGCACACGGTCGCGCACGCGGAAGTTGCCGAAATCGAGCTCGCGCGTCAGAGATCCATCCTGCTGCGGTGTCAGTTCGACATTCTCGAGCCAGGGCATGAAGTATCGTGGCAGCGCGGCGCGGCGCACCAATCCCTGCCACAGCTGACTTCGTGACAGCGGTGCCAACCGCGGATCGGCGAGATCGTTGACGCGGACGATGTGCTCGAACGTCAAGGGCATGTCGCGACCGGAGAGTGCCTCGTATGGACGGAATGCCGAGGATGCGGGAACGGTTCGAAGTGTAGCCCGCTCTGTGCCGGTCCGTTCGCCCCGAGCTCCGCCGAAGTGGTCCTGGCACCCACCCACGAATGCTTCGACAACCTCAGCACGAGCCGACCCACGAGGCAGAGAGTGGTTACTGGTAAATTCCCTGCGACCTCAGGTATTCGTCGTAAGTCCCCTTGAAGTCCACGACCACACCGTCTGCCTTCAACTCGATGATGCGTGTGGCAAGACCTGCGACGAACTCGCGGTCGTGCGACACGAAGATGAGCGTTCCGGGATACTTCTCCAGACCAATCTGCAACGATTCGATCGTCTCCATGTCCATGTGGTTGGTGGGCTCATCGAGCAGCAGGACGTTCGGCTTCGTCAGCATCAGCTTGCCGTAGATCATGCGGCCCTTCTCACCGCCCGAGAGCACCTTGACCGATTTCTTGATCTCATCGCCCGAGAACAACAAACGACCGAGCGTTGCGCGCACGGCTTGATCGTCATCGCTGGGTGCGCGCCACTCGCTCATCCACGTGAACAGGTCGAGCTTCTGGGCGAACTCGGCCTGTGGATCCTGCGGCATATAACCGGCTTGCGCGTTCTCCACCCAGGAGATGCGCCCTGCGTTGGGCGTCAACTCATTTGCGAGACATCGCATCAAGGTCGTCTTGCCGATGCCGTTCGCGCCGATGATGGCCACGCGCTCGCCCGCTTCGATCGTGACGCTCAGGTCATTCAGCACCTGGGTTTCGCTGCCTGGATACGCAAACGAAAGCTTCTCGACGGTGACGGCATTGCGATACAGCTTCTTCGCCTGTTCGAAGCGGATGAAGGGGTTCTGCCGCGACGACGGCTTCATCTCTTCGATCTTGATCTTGTCGATCTGCTTCAAACGCGAGGTGGCTTGCCGCGCCTTGGATGCGTTGGCGGAGAAACGGCGCACGAATTCCTGCAATTCGCCGATGCGCTCTTTCGCTTTGGCATTCGCAGCAGAGACGCGCTCGCGCGCCTGCGTCGAGGCGAGCATGAAGTCGTCGTAGTTGCCGGGATAGATCTTGATCTCGCCGTAGTCCACGTCCGCGACGTGCGTGCACACCTGATTCAGGAAATGGCGATCGTGGCTGATGATGATCATCGTGGCGTTGTAGTCGTTGAGCACGCCTTCCAGCCAGCGAATGGAGTTGATGTCCAGGTTGTTGGTTGGCTCATCGAGCAGCAGCACATCGGGCGTCGAGAACAACGCTTGTGCCAGCAACACGCGCAGCTTCCAGCCCGGCGCTACTTCACGCATCGGGCCGTTGTGCAGGGACGGATCGAGGCCGGCATCTTTCAGAATGCTGGCCGCGCGCGCCTCTGCGTTGTAACCACCGTACTCGGCAAACTTTGCTTCGAGGTCTGCGGCGCGCATGTAGTCCTTGTCGGTCGATTCGGGATCTGCATAGATGGCATCGCGCTCCTGCATCGCCTGCCACATCTCGACGTGCCCTTGCAGGACCACATCGAGCACGCGCTGATCCTCGTACGCGAATTGGTCCTGCTTCAGCTTGCCCAGGCGCAGGCCGTTCATCAGCATCACTTCACCCGAGCTCGCCTCGAGATCGCGGCCGAGGATCTTCATGAAGGTGGACTTGCCGCATCCGTTGGCACCGATGAGGCCATAGCGATTGCCATCGGCGAACTTCAGCGTGACGTGTTCGAACAAGGGCTTGGAGCCGAATTGAATGGAGACGTTGGCAGTCGAAAGCATTGCAGTTCCAAAAAAATCAGTAGGCGCAGGCTTGCCCGGCCAGTGTTGGCCGGCATGCCTGCATCGAAGCGGATTGAAGAGTGCCCCCACCCTGCCCTCCCTCGCTTCGCAGGGGAGGGGAAGAGGCAGCCCAAGTGAGCTCGTCCTTGCGAAATACGCGATGTGAGAACCTCTCGTGCGAACGACGAGAGACACGCGAGACATCGCCTGATTCCGAGCTCCCTCCCCCTGCGGAGCCAGGGGACGACCAGAGGAAGTGGCGCGCCAGGGTTGGGGTGGGGGCAATCCGGATGCGCACGAGTTTAACGTCTCGGGCGCCTCAATGCCTGCCCAATCCCCCACTCTCAGCGCGAACCGACTCACCCGCGTGCCAGCCACGCGCAAACTCCTCTCGCAACTCCTCTTCCCGCCCCATGTATCGCGGCGAAAAGTGAAACGGAACCGCAACGCGTGCACCCGCCTCGTGAGCGATCTCGCCTGCCAATGCGGCCGTCAGGTGCGCCTTCCTGTCGGCATGCTCCCGATCCTCCGCGAGGAAAACCGCCTCGATAAACAGCAGATCCACGTCCCTGAGGAAGTCGATGAGCCGCTGCCGGTTCGCCGCATGCCCGGCGACGTCGGTGACATAGCCGAGCTTCTGGCCGGGCACGAACTCCAATAGCGAGCGTTTAAGCTCGCCGAGCGGAAACGTCTGCGCACGCGCGCCATCGCGGGTGCGCCACTGCACGTGCACGGGGGTGTCATCGGGCGCCTGCTCACGAACGCTCTGCTTCAAGTCGGTCAGCCATGGGCCGGTGGGCAGGCCGAGCGCGTCGAGACGGTTCTTCCACACATTGACGTGGGTGCCTTCGACGAACAGGAAGGACAGCGAGGGAATGCCGTGATGATCGAGGCGGGCCGCCTGCACCGTGAACTGATCTTCAGCAAGGAGCACGCCGTTCGGTGCATCCACGGCCGACATGGGCTCGCGTTCGAAGCGATATCGACTGCTGAAACGAGCACGCTCGAGACGGTCATCCGCCAGCAACTCGTGCGCAGTCACGACGAAATCGGTCTGGTAGTTCTCCACCAGATTCCACGTGTACGCCGCAAGCTTGTGCTCCACGCGATCGAGGAACGGAGCCGGCCCGTAGATGCGCACGCCGGTATCCCTGCCGAGACACACGCGCAGCAGGTGATCGAAGCCGGCAAAGTGATCCATGTGCGTGTGAGAGACGAACACGTCGCTGACCCGCAGCAGCTTGCGCGTCGGCAGCACGGTGATGTCGCCGATATCGAACAGCAGGGCGCGCCGCTGGAATTTCAGGTCGACGTACACGCCCGGATCACCGAAGGTCCGGTTCACGAGCTCGGCTTGGAAGATGGGGCGCATGGCGGGGGAAAGGCGCTAGGGGTAAGAAGGCGATGGGCCAAGAGACCTGCGCTCAACTAAACCAGAACTCCAGGGTCCGCACGACAGGTCCCCTGCTGCTGCCTGCACGATGCCTTCCTCCCCCATCGCCTTCCTCCCCTTTCACGCCCGTTTCACGTCTGCCCGCATGCCGCCGTCACAGTGCCTGCCTACTGTCTCCACCATGGATTTGGGAGCAGCCGTCATGCAACACGCCTTTGCCGTTCAGAATACGTTCGATGCCGACCAGGAGCTTGCCCGTGCCGCGGACTCCGTGGAGGGTCTGGCCTGGCGCGACATGATTGCTGGCGCACCGAGCTGGTTGATGCACGCGAGCGGCGCGGCCGCCGAAGTGATCGAGGACGCCGTGGTCATGAGCGCCCCGGGCGTAGATCACCTGCTGTTCAATCGCGCGGTCGGTCTCGGGCTGCACGATGCCGTATTCGAATCGAGCATCGTCCGCATCCTGAAGCGCTACAAGACGCGGGGGATTGCGCGCTACTGGATTCACGCCAATCCGTATGCGCGCCCGACGCATTTGTCGCGCATGCTGATGAAGAGAGGATTGCAGCCTTACCACCGCAGCTGGGTGAAGATGATGCGGCCGGCCGGTGCGATCGGGGCTCCGGTGGAGGGCCTGAACGTCCGCCGTGCCGACGCAACGGACGCCCACATCGTGAGCAGCATCGTGGGACCTGCGTTCGACCTGCCGCAGCTGGGCGCAGAGTTCTTCGCCGTCACGGTCTCGCGTCCGCGCTGGCACGTGATGATCGCCGAGCTCGACGATCAGCCGATCGCCGCGGGCGGTTTGTTCGTCGACGGCCAGTTTGGTTACTTCGCATTCGCCGCCACTCGACCCGAGTTTCGCGCCCACGGCGCACAGCGCGCGTTGATGCACACCCGCGCCGAGCTTGCGGTGAGCCTGGGCTGCGATTGGCTCGTCACGGAGACTGGTTTTCCGCTGACGGCCGATGAGGCGAGCTCGTCGTATCACAACATGCTCTGGGCCGGATTCAGGGCGGTAGCGGTACGCGACAACTTTGGCTTGCCGGGAACGGCGTGGAGCACAGAGGGAGTGTGAGAGAAGCGCGCGCTCTATAATTGTTGAACGCGAACGTTCTTGCTCCCACCCCAACCCAAGAAATGGGGACATTCCTCATTTTGCTAATGGGGACACTAATGGCTAATGGGGACATTCGTCATTTCCAAAGCAAAATGAGGAATGTCCCCATTTCTCCATTTCCTGGGTTGGGGTGGGGGCAACGCTCTCAT
>JBEVDW010000343.1:0-3632 GCA_040513115.1 Steroidobacteraceae bacterium
GGCTGCCGCGAGATCCTGGCGGAATACCCGGGAGATCTGTTTCAGATCGATGATGTGGATGCACTGAGTGGCTTGCTGCGTCGTCATTACGCGGCTCGAACGCCGCGAGTTACAGTGGATTTGAGTCGTTATGGCATCGAGAACTCCGGTCGAGTGTTGCTGGAGGGGTATGCGCGTGCGATTGAGCGGCGGCTGGCGGCTGGGCATTGACGTTGAAGGGCTTGTTCGCCTGCGAGTGGCACGCTTTCCGCAACTTCAGTGGGCGAGTGCCTCCTGCCACAAGTTGTTTCCAGGACCGCCGTGAATACGTCGCAAGCGACGTCGGCCCTGGCGCCTGCATGCGCCAGTGCGTTCAGCGGAGGCATGCCTCGCTCAAAGGCACCGCTTCACCCAGGTAGGCTCTGAGGGCCGACGTCCTGTCGGCCACAGTCCTTGAAACAACTTCTGGCGCGAGTCACTCGACTACCTGCTGTGGACCCGAAAGTGAGTGATAGCGTCAACGCGCCGTGTGCGATTGGACCAACTCGTCGTACAAGTCTTCGAGCAACGCCGTCTGCCGCTGCAGCGAGAACTGCCGCTCTACTCGCGTGCGTCCTGCCCTTCCCATCTGTTGCCTCAATTCAGAATTCTGCAGCAAGCGCCCGATGTGCGATGCGAGGGCCGCGTCATCTCCAGGCGGTGCCAGAAAACCGGTGACGCCCTGCTCGACGGCTTCGCTCACACCGCCGCTGTCGAAGCTCACGACGGGTACGGCGCTCGCTTGTGCTTCCAGGAACACCATGCCGAGTCCTTCGTTGTCGCCGTTGGGTGCGGCAATGCTCGGTACGCAGAACACGCTTGCACGTTGTAAATGCTCGCGCACGATGGTCGGGGGTTGTGCACCCAGGAACGTGACGTTGCGCAAACCTCGTGCTTGCGCTTCGAGCGCCTGGCGCAACGGGCCATCGCCGATGAGCACGACCTCGGCAGTCGGAAGTTGTTGCTGCACGAGCGCCATCGCGTGCAACAAATGCTCGCCGCCCTTCTTCGGAACCAGGCGACCCACGAACAACACGAGCGGGCGCGTGTGTACGTGAGTCGCCGGGATGAAACGTTGCTCATCGATGCCGATGTACAGCACGCGCGTGCGCGCGGATGGACAGCCCAGGCGTTCGGCCGAGGCGCGGATGAAGTTTGAGATGGCGATGAACTGCTCGGCCTCGCGGAACAGCATCGCGCGGCGCTCAGGAAACTGGCGCAGTGCGCGATCGGACCTGCGCTTGAAGACCTCATCGCTCGTGGTCACGTCGTAGCCGTGCATGGTGACGACCAGCGGCACACCGAGTGCGCGCGCGACAGGCAGAGCGAGACACGCATCGACCGCAAAATGAGCATGCACGAGAGCAGGTTGAATGCGGTTCAGCTCGCGCCGTACACGCGCCGGCAAATAACCATTCGAGGTGAACAATCGGTCGTACACACGTCCCAGCAACCGGCTTTCGTTGATCACGCATTGCCGTTCCGCGGGCAACTCCAGTCCGCGTACACGTTTGCGCCCGAGAAAGTAGGGATCATATCGAGTCAGCGCGGCGGCTTGCGCTTGAATGAATGTCTCGGACGCGGGGAGCAGGCGACTGCGGAAGATGAGCACGCGACGTGTCACGTCGTTTTCCTCACCGCCACAAGCCGAGCCCGCGCGCGGCACGACGTGCAAGCTCCTTGGTCATCAAGGAGCGGCCTTGCCAGACGCGCAAGCGTCGATCGGTTGCGGCTATTGCAGGCAGCGTATCGAACAGCAGCCTCGACCATTGTTCGCTCAGACGCTCATGCGAGAACTCGGTCGCTCGACCACGGCCATTCTCGACCATGGCTTGATACAGCGCAGGCTCGGAGCGTAACCGTGAGATCGCTCTATTGGCATCGTCAGCCGCATTCACCTCGATGTAATCGAGCTCCGTGCGTCGCAGCTGACGGTAGGCGATCTCGGGTCCAAGGACGGCGGGCACTCCTGCGAGCCAGGCGTTGTAGAGCTTCGTGGCTGGCTTGTGCGGATGCAGGCGCGCATCCGGCGGGCGCACGGCCAGGATGACATCGATCGTGGAGAAATCATTCCATGCGAGTCCCGCGAACTGGCTTGCGTCGCGCGTGTAAGACACCGCATCGGTGAACCAGCCGAGTTGCTGCGCCTGCAGGCTGTCGCGCCATGCAGAACCGCGCAGCTCGGGATGGAGATTGTTCTCGAAACCCTTGTACGCAATGTTCTCGACACGCGTCCCCCGCGTTGCGTCGCGCGAAATCAAGCCGGGCTGAGGCCAGAAGGGGAGTAGGAAACGGCGTTGGCCATCGGCCTGAGATGGATTCTGGACCACTTCATAGTCGGCAATCAGCGGCTCGCCAACGTCCTCGCGTATGCCAACCAGCACGACGCCTGCGCGCGGCTGGGCCTTGCGCAACAGCCGGCGTTGCTTCGAGCTGAAAACTGCGATGCCTGTGTCAGGCAGCGCAGCGGCGAGCTGCACAGGTGCTCCGCTCGACCGCAGACGCAGATACGTCTGCAAGATCCACGCGCGCTCCCCGGTCACGAATTGCCGCCAATCACGATCCGGATCGAGCTGTTCCAGCTGCGCGAGCGGCGCATCGTTCATCAGCACGAACGTAACCTGCACGTAGAACCTGCGAGCGTGGGGTGAGTGAATCGGCCGCTGTCATGCACAGCAAAGGCGCTGCGTACGATAGCGGAATCGACCCTCTTTGCCAGCTCCGAGGTGACAGGACCGCACTGCTATCATGGGGTCATGAAGACACGAGCGCCGCGTTGGAGCTGCCGCCTTTGAAGATCATGCACGTGATCCTGTCGCGCGGATTCGCCGGCTCGGAGCGTTCTACGGCGGAGTCGTGCAATGCTCAGGTGTCGCTCGGGCAGGCAGTGACGCTGGTGGTTCGGCGCTCGCATCGCAGTCACGGGCAGAGCATTCGCGATCATCTGGACGCTGCCGTCCAAGTGCACGAGATCAACGATCGCTTCTGGACTCAGCGCCAGTTGCGCCAGGCGATCGAATCGTTTGGACCGGACATCATCCACACGCATCTGCGCCGCGCGAGCCGTCTGGTCACTCGTCTCGAGCCGGAAGCGGCGACGATTGCGACTTTGCATCTCTCCGTGAACGGTCTGCATTACTTGAAGCTGGATGCGCTCATCTGCAACGCACGTTGGCAGATGCGAGACATACCGGCGAACTATCAGGGCCTGGTCTTCAAGGCAGACAATTCGCTGGTACCTCATCCGCGCCTCGCCCACGAGGCGGTGCAGCGTCTGCGATCTGAGTTTGGAGCAGAACCGGCGGACTATCTGATCGGCGGCGTGGGCCGCCTGGCCTACAGCAAGGGTTGGGACATTCTGATCAAAGCGTTTCAGCAGGCGCGCCTGCCGCAGGCTCGCTGCGTGATTCTCGGCGAAGGCCGCGAGCGCAGGCGATTGGAAAATCTGGCGCAAGGTGCGGTCGACCTGCCTGGGTTCCGCAGCAACGTGAAGGACTATTACCAAGCGTTCGATCTGTTCGTCTGTCCTTCGCGCCGGGAGCCGCTGCCGCGAGTGATTCTCGAAGCGTTGGATGCCGGCGTGCCGGTCGTGGCGTCGGCCGCTGACGGTTGTC
>JBEVDW010000344.1:0-6047 GCA_040513115.1 Steroidobacteraceae bacterium
GAACGCGGTCTGCACCGCCGTGAACGGCATCGGTTGGGATATGTCGGCTAGCGGAGTCGCGAGCTCGCGCAATGGCTGCATTACCGCCATGCCTGCCTCCGGCGGTCCAGCGTAGACGCCTCCGATCAGCAAGCATGGCTGGTTGTGAATCGCAGGCGGCAACTGCGGCGCGGACGGCATTGTGATCCCCACGGCCACTGACGTGACCTCGTCAGGCGCGCGCAGACAGAACTCGCGCCAGCGACGTAGAATCGCGGCGGCCTCGGCAACCGGGTAGAAGACACCTGCGAACGCCACCGTAGGCCCGAGCGGATGGGCGCGAAATTCGAACCACGTTACGATCCCGAAGTTTCCGCCACCGCCGCGCAATGCCCAAAACAGATCCGGGTCCGACGCGGATGACGCCGTGCGCACCGAACCATCCGCACATACGACGCGAGCGGATAGCAGGCTGTCGATTGTGAGACCGTACTTGCGGCGGACCCAGCCTTCTCCGCCACCTAACGTGAGGCCGGCCACACCGGTTTCCGACACGACGCCGCCGGGCACCACCAGGCCGAACGGCTGCGTCTCGCGATCGACTTCGGCCCAAAGCGCGCCGCCCTGCACGCGAACTGTGCGGGCATCCGGATCGACATCCACGCTGCGCATTCTGGTGAGATCGATCACCATCCCGCCATCACAGCTGGAGTGACCTGCGACCGAGTGTCCACCCCCGCGAACAGCGACGAGAAGGCCGTGCCGGCGGCCAAACCTCACTGCGTCGGCAACGTCGGCCGTCCCGGTACAACGGACGAGGAGTGCAGGGCGAGCCGGATGCATGGCATTGAAGATCGGCTTGTCGGCAAAGCCCGCTTGACCAGCCGTCAACACGTCTCCTCGAATTTCCGCGCGGAATGTGTCGATGGTGTCGTCCTCGATCCTCGTTCGCCCGCCGTCCAAAGTGGTGATCTCCGTTGCCATGCTGCTCTCCTTCGAGGCCCTTTCACTCAAACACGAGTACGGGAAAGCCACTCGGGAGTTCTCGTGGAATGAGCTTCTGCAGATTTTCCGGCATTGCCCGTCGATCGAGCAACCCGTGTCGTACGAAGTCGACGAGACTGCGAACGGCATCATCGGAAAGGTGGATCGGCGTGGCCAGAATCGGATCCACTCGCGCAAGCACCGACTCGGATGGCCCCATCGGTGCGCGCAAGTCGGCAGCCAACCCGGCAGCGTCTGGATTGTATCCACGCATCGACGTGAAGACGTCCAGGTGGTGGGTGACCGCATCCTCGAGCGTGGTGAACGCGCCGTTGTGGAAGAAGGTTGGCTGAAGGCCCACATTTCGAATCGGCGAGGTTCGGAATTTGTAGCGGTCATCCGGATTGCCGGTGATTTGTTCCAACCCGAAGTCTTCATTGCCGCCAGGCCCATCGAAGGCCACGTTGCCAGACAGCGGAGCGATTTGTGGGACACCGATGACGTGTGCGGCAAAATCGCTGAACATCTCGTTCGACGGCCCGGATACGCGGTGACACTCTACACACCTCGCCGCACCGAAGAACAGCAACGCACCCTCCTTTTGAACGTCGGTCAAGGCGTTCTTCATGCCTCGTGCGAATCGGTCTATGGGCGCGTCAGCAAACACCAGGGTGAATTCGAATTCGGCTATCGCGCGACCAAACATGTCGAAGGTAATCGGCCCACCCTGCTGCACCGACGGAAAGCGCTTCGCAAATCGGGCTCGGTACTCGGGCACGTCGTTGATGCGCCTCAGGACCTCATCGCGAATTTCGAAATTCCCACCCGGGAAATCGAAACCCGCGACCTCCACGCGCTCCGTCGGCGGAATAAACGCCTGCGCCGTGAGCAGGTGCGGCTGATACGAGAGCGTCAACCCCTCCGGTTCCGGGAACATGAAGCCGGCGGAATTGTCGAAGGGGTCGTCAGATAGGGCCGCAAAGCGCGAGTTCCACATCAGATTCGGAAAAAAGGCGGTGTTCGCGATCATCGGACTACGGCGTTGATTCCGCGGTCCGCTCCGGCTGGGACCGACGATGCCGTTGTTATCGATGCCGATCGCAATCGATTGCGTATCGCCAAATCCGTTCGTCGGAGCGTGGCACCCGGAACAGTTGTTATCGTTGTTGAGACCGGCCACGGTGTCGAAAAAGAGCAGCCGACCGGTGTCGGCGAGCTGACGATCGATTCGGCGGCCCAGTCGCTGCTCCAGTGTGGATTCGATTCTACCGGTGAAGCCGTGTTGTGCGAGCACGGTCTGCAGTTCGTCATCCAAGAGATTGCGTTGGCCACCGGCGTGCAGGATCTGCATAAGCAGCCCCGCCACTCCGGCAACCGTTAGCGACAGCGTAACAGCGTGCATGTTCGTTCTCCCGTGCCCGCCTACGGGATCCGCGGATTCAGGAACGTGAACAGACCATTGGGATTGTGTTCCCAGATCCACGCGTTGAGTTCCCACAAACCAAACCCTTCTTCATCCTGACGCCATCGATCGGCTGTACCGGTGAAGCCTGTGGGTGGCGTCGCTGACACGAGAGGCACCAGATATTCCACCCCAACGAGTTGCAGGCGGTTCTCTCCAGGAACGGGGGCGTATAGCAGAGCCTCCGGATGCGCCGGGTCGAAGTCGCCATCGATCAGCGAGGTGTTGACCCAATGGAAGCCCTCTTCTGGCAAGTACAGGTCGACGTTGACGTAGCCGTCGGCTTCCGCTTGCGCGATGTCGTGGTACTTCGCAGTTGCGGCACGAGCAGCAGCGAGCTCTCGGTGGGTCGCTGGCGTCAGGCCGTGGTCGATTCCCATCGCGATGACCGAAGTGACCCACCAGGCAAGAAACCCGAATGCTGTGAAGGTGAGGACCGGCGTGCAGCGTAGTCTCGTTTTCATAGCTTCCCCCTCTACTGGTGCAACCATCTCTTCCGAACGAATCCGGTTGTTGATGCAGGATTGCTCCCGTATGTAGATAAGCGTCAGCAATGACACGAACACCGCACGCGCTCGGCCGTGACGACTCTGAGTGGTCTTCGAACACTGATCTGACCAGCACATAGCTCGCATTGAGATAAGCGCAAAAAGCGCGTCGCGAACCGCACGCGAGACCACACCTCCATCGAGTGTTCATTGACCGTAGAATGGCGACGTAGCGGGCATGGGCAAGGCAGTCGGTGACGACGTCACGGCGTTGCTGAGGCGTTGGCGCGAGGGTGACGAAGACGCGCAGGCTGACGTCTTTTCCGTTCTCTATGACGAGCTGCGGCGGCAGGCTCGCGCCTGCATGCGGCGCGAGTCAACAGGCCACACGTTGCAGACGACGGCGCTCGTTCACGAGGTATTTCTGCGACTTGCATCGGCGCAATGCCCCGACTGGCAGCATCGTGTGCACTTCCTGGCAGTGGCAGCGCGCGCGATGCGGCGCGTGCTCGTTGATCTGGCACGAGCCCGTCGAACTTCGAAGCGCGGCAGCGGCGCTCTCCATCTTCCGCTCGACACCTCGCTGACGGCGCCTCAGACTCCGGCGGTCGATCTGCTCGCCCTCGACGAAGCGCTGGTCGCGCTGGCCCAACTGGATGCTCGCAAAGCACAGATCGTCGAATTACGGTTCTTCGGCGGGCTGACCAATGAGGAGACCGCGGCAGTCCTCGTGATTTCGACTGACACGGTGCTGCGAGACTGGAGGCTGGCGCGGGCCTGGTTGTTTCGGCATCTGACTGCATGAGGATGGAGTGCTGTCGTGAGTCATCCATGGTCTCGTATCGAGCAGCTGTTTCACGAGGCACTCGCGCGAACGGAAACAGACCGCAGTGGTTTTCTCGATCGCGCGTGTGGGGAGGACCTCTCGCTGCGCAATGAGGTCGAGGCCCTGCTTGAAAGTGATGTGCGGGCGACCGGCTTTCTGAGTGCGCCTATCATTCTCGGACCGCATCCAGCGGCTAGCGACGCAATCGACGACCACCCTTCGGTGCCCGATCAACTGACTCGCGCCACGCCGCCCCAGTTCGAGTTCGTTACCGGCACGATGATCGGAAATTATCGAATCGTGCGCCCGCTCGGACGCGGTGGGATGGGTGAAGTGTACGAGGCCGAGGACCTTACACTCGGCCGGCACGTCGCGATCAAGCTGTTGAAAGTTGTTTCAGACTCCGCGGCGGCTCGTGCACGTCTGCTGAGCGAGGCCCGCACCGCCTCATCACTCAATCATCCGCACATCGTCACCGTTCATTCAATCGAGCGCGATCGAGACGGGCGCGATTTCCTGGTGATGGAATTCGTCGAGGGATCGACCATGCGCGAGCGCCTGACGTCAGGGGCGCTGGAGATCGACGAGTTGCTGACCAGCGCGGCGCAGGTCGCCGACGCGCTCGCCGCGGCGCACGCCCGCGGCATCGTGCATCGCGATCTGAAGCCAGAGAATGTGATGTTCACCGCGACTGGCAGCGTGAAACTGCTCGACTTCGGCATTGCCGCGCACGCCCGGTCGGAAGACGATCTCGAAACTCACGCCGGAGCACCGGCGGCGATTGTCGGCACTGTGAGCTACATGTCACCGGAGCAGGCTGAAGGTGGGCAGATAGACTTCCGATCGGATCAGTTCTCGCTTGGGTCAATCCTGTACGAAACGGCCACGGGTGAGCGTCTGTTCCGGGGTGCAAGTGCGGCGCAGACGTTAGCAGCGGTGCGACGGGCCGATGTTCCTTCGCTGACCGAGCGCTGCCCGCTCATGCCCGACCCGCTGCGCTGGATTATCGAGCGCTGCCTGTCTCGCGAGCCTGGCGATCGCTACGCCTCGACGAACGACTTACACCGCGAGCTGGCGATGGTCCGCACGCGGCTGTTCGAGGTACAGGCGACGGATGACGTCCCATCAGTGCCACTGCCCCGGACACCCCTAGTCGGTCGGGCGAGCGAATTGGCAACAGTCACGCGCCTCGTGGATAGCGGTGCTCGGCTCATTACGCTGACAGGACCCGGAGGTGTCGGCAAGACGCGACTGGCGCTCGAGCTCGCGACAACGCTTTCCGCCCGCTTTGGCAATCGCGTGTTCTTCGTCGATCTCTCGCCTGTTCACGGCGCTGATGCCGTCGGAAAGACCATCGCGAGCGCGCTCGGCGTGCGCGATACGACGGATACGAACGTCGCGTCTGCTCTTCGCCGATGGATTCGCGAGCGCCAGCAGTCACCGATGCTGCTCGTGATCGACAACTTCGAGCACGTCCTCGACGCGGCGCCGCTGGTCAGCGAACTGCTGGCGGCTGGGAGATCGCTCAGCGTGCTCGCTACGAGCCGGGCGGTGTTGCGCCTGGCCGGCGAATACGACGTGATGGTGCCCCCGCTCGCTGTTCCCGATACACGTCACACGACGCTGGAACAGCTCTCGAGTTCTGCCGCAGTCACACTCTTCGTGCAGCGTGCGACAGCAGCCAAATCGGATTTCATCCTGACAGAGGAGAACGCTGGGCCGATCGCACGCATTTGCCAACGGCTGGACGGGCTGCCCCTCGCCATCGAACTTGCGGCGGCGCGCGTCAGGCTTTTGTCTCCGGCAGCAATCCTATCCAAGCTCGAGCGTCGGCTGGACGTCCTGACCGGTGGGCCGAGGGACGCGCCGCAACGGCAGAAATCATTTCGCGCCGCCCTTGAATGGAGTGAGGAGCTTCTCGATGCCTCCGAGCGAATGCTCTTTCGCCGCATGGCAGTCTTTTCCGGTGGGTGCACAGCGGAGGGGGTTGAGGCAGTGTGCAACGTCCTCGCCGATCTGGGGGGAAGTGTGGAGGATCTGCTGGACGGCCTCGTCCAGCAAAACATGCTCGTTGTCGTGAATGACAGCGATCCACACCGTGTCAGCCAGTTGGAAACGATTCGAGAGTATGCGCAAGAGCGGCTGGCTGCCAGCAACGACGGCGAGTTGGCTCGCCGCGCGCATGCCGCGTATTGCGTGGTACTCGCCGAAGAAGGCTATGGCTTGCGTGGCCGGGAACAGTCCCAGTGGATGCGTCGCTGCGACGTAGAGTACGCCAATTATCGCGCAGCGCACGAGTGGCTGATTG
>JBEVDW010000345.1:0-5139 GCA_040513115.1 Steroidobacteraceae bacterium
TACCCAACGGTCACTCGCGAGCCGTACCGCAATCGCGGCCGCCTGACCGACCTGATCGAAAGCGGTCAGCTCTTCAGTGACATCGGCTTGCCGCCGCTCGATCCGGCAGCAGACCGCGCGATGGCGTGTGGCAGCCCTGCCATGCTGAAGGATTGCTGCACACTCCTCGATGCGCGCGGCTTCCACATCTCGCGTCACATCGGCGAGCCGGGCGACTACGTCATCGAGCGAGCCTTCGTGGAGCGCTGAAGAACAGCCAGCCGATGGCGTATATGCAGCGCACCGATGACGACGATGCAGTCGTGCAACGCATCTTGAATGGCGCAGCCCAGTGTTTTCGTGGTACGGGGCTGCGCAAGACCTCCATGCTCGACATCGCGGAAGCCGCGGGCGTCGGCCGGCAAACCGTCTACCGCCGCTTCGCCAACAAAGAAGCCATCATCGAATCGCTCTTCGAGCACCGCGTGCGCACGTTGTTGGAATCCATGACCAACAGATCGCGCGCGGCGGTCGACATCGAAGACTTGATCATCGACACGAGTCTCGAGTGGGTGCAGCTGACCCAGCGCGATCTGGTGTTACGCGCGATCATCGATGACAGCGATTCGCACGAAACGGAATTGTTCCTGGTCGGCGGACGCTCAGTGCTGCAACGGATCGCTGAGCAGATATGGGATCCGATCCTGGAGAGCGCGCGGGCAGCAGGCAGCCTGCGTAATCTGACGAACAAGCAGGCGGTTCAATACGTGCGCGCCACACACTATCTCTTACACGTACGCGATGACCTGAAAGAACGCGAGCGTGTCGAATTCGTCAAACACTCGCTCGTGACGACACTGATTCTGGACGCAAAGAACAAATACGCGAGATAACGGCGCTCAAGCGTCCGGAATGCTCACGACCACCGAGCCGTTCTCCTCGACCGCGTCGTACATCTTCAACGGCGCGGGCTTCTTGCCGAACGACAGCAGCGCATGACTCCACTTCGGCATGGCCAGCCCACCGAGTGCGCAGGCCCAATCCAGGTTCTCACCATTACGGACATCGAAGCGAGAACCGTGGAAAGGACACTGGATCACACCGCTCTGCAGCTTGCCTCGCGCCAACGGCAAGCCGACGTGCGGGCATTTGTTGGAGAATGCAGTGACCTTCCCCTGTGTGCGCGTCAGCAACACGGCCTTGCCGTCGATGTTCACGGCGAACACTTTGCCTTCGAGCACTGACGTGGCAGGCGCTACGGTGACTCGTTTCATTGTTCTTCCTCCCAGGACAGTTGTGCCGCCCCGCCCTGCATCGTCAGATTGCTCAGTTCGCGCATGGCGATTCCCGGAGCGTTGTGACTTGCTCGACCGGACGACGGATGACAGGAGTGTATTCACGATGGCGGTAACCGCGCCAGCGAGGGACACGTGAAAACGCCTCCTCGACGACACGATTCCCTACGTGAATGCGCTTAGCGGCTCCGTGCGTCAAGCCTCGAGTCTGTTCCGTATAGTCGGCGCATGGAGATAGCGCAGATCGCTCCCTTGTATGAGGACGTACCGCCGAAGCTATATGGAGGCACAGAACGGGTCGTTGCACACCTGTGCGATGCCTTGGTGGAGCTGGGCCATCGCGTAACGTTGTTTGCGGCCGCCGATGCACGAACGAAAGCGGTGCTCGTCCCGTCTCGCGATTCGGCGATACGGCTCGACCCATCGCCACTCAAGTCTGACCTCGCGGCACACCTGAGCATGCTTCACGAGGTGCGACGGCGAGCCCAGCAGTTCGACATCCTGCACTTTCATCTCGATCTGATTCATTACCCGATGTTCGAGATGCTCGCGGACAGGACGGTCACCACGATGCATGGACGCCTGGATCTCAAGGATCTGCCGCCCGTGCACTTTCAGTGGCCACAGTTTGGCTTGGTGTCGATTTCCAACGAGCAACGCAGACCCATGCCCTTCGCCCACTGGCTTGCAACCGTGCCGCATGGGTTGCCGCGGACGCTGTATCGCTACTGTGCGCAACCCCGCCGCGACTACCTGGCCTTCATCGGGCGCATGTCGCCGGAGAAGCAGCCGGATCGAGCAATTCGCATCGCGCAGCGCGTCGGCATTCCGTTGAAGATGGCAGCGAAAGTGGATGCCGTGGATACCGTCTACTTCGATCGGGTAGTCAGGCCATTGCTGGCTGATCCGCTCGTCGAGTTCATCGGTGAGATTGGTGACGATCGCAAAGCGGAGTTTCTCGGCAATGCAGTCGCACTCCTGTTTCCGATCGACTGGCCGGAGCCGTTCGGCTTGGTGATGATTGAAGCGATGGCGTGCGGCACGCCGGTGATCGCATGGAACTGCGGATCCGTACCGGAGGTGATCGTCGACGGCGTCAGCGGTTGTCTGGTCGATTCGGAGGACGAAGCCGTCGCAGCCATCGAGCGCGTGCGTCGCTTGGATCGGCGTCGTGTGCGCGCCGAATTTGAAGCGCGCTTTACCTCGATCTCGATGGCGCGCGCATACCTCGACGTCTATCGCAAGCGCATCAGCACGAGCACGGACTCGCGACGTCGCGCCTGAGGTGTTTCTCTGACTTGATCCGTAGCGGGGACCACCGGACGCTTGCGGACACACCATCGTCCGATGCTTACGAGGATCGTATGAGCCTAGCCGATGACGCCCACGAGAAACGCGGATTACTCCCCCGCTTCACGCTCAAGGATGGCAACAGCTTCCTGCTCACGGACGCACTGGGTGACATCCACAGTAGCGACGACGGGCTGTTCACGGATGACACACGCATGCTGTCGCGCTTCGAGCTCGCGATCGCCGGACGACGGCCGTCTCTGCTCGGCGCTGCGATCAACCACGACAACACGCTGTTCACTTCGCATCTCACGAACACACCGCTCACTGCGCCGGGCGAGCTTTCGATTCCTCAGGGCGTCATACATATCGAGCGCAGTCGCTTGTTGCACGAAGATCGTATGTATGAGCGTTTGCGTCTGACGAATTTCGGCGAGTACGAGGTCGAGGTACCGTTGAAGTTCGTCTTCGCCGCTGACTTCGCCGACATCTTCGAAGTGCAAGGTCACGTACGCAAGCAGCGCGGTACGTTCCTACCGCCGGGTGCTGGCGATTGCGGGGTCTCCATGGTGTATCGGGGGCTGGATGAGAAAGTGCGGTCCACGTGCATCGAGTTCTCGCGTACGCCGGCGACCCTGTCACCGCGAGAAGCCGAGTTCCGCTTCGTCATGCCGCGTGGCACCCAGGCGGAGTTGTTCATCGAAGCCGGTGCGGAACATGCGAAACCCTCGCCGGACCGGTTCGGCAATGCCTCAGAGGGGTTGATTACGAGCATGCACGAGCGGCTGCGCCAGGGCGCGACGATCGACAGCTCGGGTCGCTTGTTCAATCAATGGATCGAGAAGTCCCGCTCGGATCTGGCGCTGCTGACGACGCCCCTCAGGACGGGTCCTTATCCGTACGCCGGCATTCCGTGGTTTGCCACGCAGTTCGGCCGCGACGCGATCATTACGGCCTTGCAAACCCTGTGGATCAATCCCGCGTTGGCCGCAGGCGTGCTGCGCTTTCTGGCATCGACACAGGCGACCGAGGAATCGACATTCCGCGACTCGGAGCCGGGCAAGATCATGCACGAGATGCGGCGCGGGGAAATGGCCGCGCTGCGCGAAGTGCCATTCGGTTGTTACTACGGGGGTGTCGACACGACACCGCTCTTCGTCATGCTGGCCGGGGCCTATGAAGAGCGCACCGGCGAGCGCACTCTGGTGGATGAGATTTGGCCCAACCTTCTCGCGGCGACTGCATGGATCGAACGTCGGCTCGCTTCCAGCCCCATCGGCTTCCTCGACTATGCCCGGGGCGAGCGCAGCGGCCTGGTGAATCAAGCCTGGAAGGACAGTCACGACTCGATGTTTCACGCCGATGGACGATTCCCGAAAGGTCCTTTGGCGGTGGTCGAAGTGCAGGGCTATGCGTACGCGGCGCTGCGCGCGATGGGACAACTTGCTGGGCGCCGAGGCAATGAACAGCGCGGCGCCGAGTGGCACACCAAGGCGGAACGCTTGCGCGCTGATATCGAGTCGCGGTTCTGGGTTCCGGAGATGAACTATTACGCGATCGCGCTGGATGGCGATGGCGAGCCGTGTCGCGTCTACGGGTCCAATGCGGGACATCTGTTGTACTGCGGCGTACCGAGCGAAGAGCGTGCTGCCATCGTCACGGCACAGTTGTTATCCAGCCGCTTCTGCAGCGGATGGGGCATCCGCACGCTGGCCGAAGGCGAGGTGCGTTACAACCCGATGTCGTACCACAACGGGTCCGTCTGGCCGCACGACACGTCGTTGTGTGCTGCGGGCATTTCGCGCTATGGCGGACGTACCAGCGTCACGCAGATTCTGAATGAGATCTTCGAGACGGCAGTCCACTTCAACATGCGACTGCCCGAGCTGCACTGCGGTTTCCCGCGCATCGCGGGGCAAGGACCTGCGCCCTATCCGGTCGCCTGCTTACCGCAGGCGTGGGCTTCGGGGACTGCCTTTTTGCTGCTGCAAGCTTGTCTGGGCGTTCAGATCGACGGCGCACGCAAGGAAGTGCACGTAGTGCAGCCCGTGCTGCCCCCCGACATCGATGCGTTGTTCGTTCACGATTTACCCGTCAATGGCGGGACGATCGATCTGGAGTTTCGCCGCCTCGATGAGCATGTAGTGGTAGTGCCGATGCGGCACATTGCGAATGGCGTGAGCGTGCTGGGACACCTCTGACCGCCAAACCGACTCAAGCGACAAGTGACAACTCTCCCTCGCTTGCGCGAGGGAGAGTTACGGCAATGGCTTACTTGAAACTGGATGTCAGCGTGATGCCGTACTGTCGTGGAGGCGCGGGTACGTTCTTCGTGACCGTAGCCGTCTCGTTCGCGAACGACCAGTAAGTCTCGTCGTTGAGGTTCTTGCCCCACAGACGCACGCTCCACTTCTCGTCCGACGAATACCAGGTGATCGACGCGTTCACGATGCTGTACGTGTCCTGGTGGTTGTTATCGCTATCGCTCGGCGGAAGTTGTCCGTGACCGTTGTCTGCGTCGGCGAAGTAGTCACCCGAGTAGTAGTAGTTCACCGTGAAGTCGAGATCGCCCGAC
>JBEVDW010000346.1:0-6010 GCA_040513115.1 Steroidobacteraceae bacterium
GAACTGCAGCTCGACCGTGATGAGCTTGCGATTCTGAAAGGCAAGCTCGTAGCGCTGCAGTGGCTGCAACATCTTCACGGAGTAGCCATAGGGAAAGGTGAAGTCGCGCAGATCGCGTCCCTCGGGCAGCGGCTGCGAGAACTGGTGATCGAAATACGGCAGCTCCCAGGGATCAACTCCGGTGCCGTCCCAGACGAATACCCCACCGCCTGCCGTGCGCAGGTTCGGTCGCACCCAGCCATAGAGCCAGCCACACATTTTTCGCTCGGGAACACACAGCGAGAACCACGCGGTTTCCGTTTCCCAGGGATCATCCGAGAGCGGATGAAAATCATCATCAAGCGCAGTGAAAGGCGCAGGAGCGGCGGACATGTGAATCCTCCGGTCGAAATCAGGCTCTATTCCAAAGCGGCAAAGTGCGTGGATGCGAAGGTGCCCATGGCATTGGCCAGCAGTGCGTGATCCAGGCCGATCGACACATGACACAGCTGAATCGCGGCCGGCAGATCGAGCGCACGCGACAACAGCGCATCACAAAGGGCCTCCCTCGCTTCCACCGCCGATGAAAACGAGCGTCCCAACACAGCGGCGTAGCGCTGGCACTCATAGGCATCGAAGGCTGGCCCGAAGCGCTCGCTGTCGCGCCACCACTTGATGAGCCGCGCCAGTCCTTTCGCCTTCGCCGAGGCTTGCTGATCCTCCAGGCGCGGCACGATGACCTCGCGCAAATCTTCCAACGCAATCGCGAACGAACGGTGATGAACGCCTGCAGGTGCCTCTGGGAGCGTGATGGGTTGCAACGTCACGCCAGCGGCTTCCGCCAGCGCCTCGCAGAGCACACGCAGATGCGTCATGCCGTACACGAGACTCATGCCCAGAACCGGTGGCGGCGCATATCCAGGATTGCCCAACCTCGACAGCGTGCTGGCAAAGCGCACCTGAAAGAAGAGACGGTAGTAGCGCACACGATTCAGATCCACTTTGAATCCCCCTGCCCTCTCGTACGCAGCAAACGCCTCCGGTAGCGGTACAAACGGTTGGAACAGGTTCCGTATGCAGATCATTGCCAGGTCTTCCATCGGATCGCCGTAGTGGACCAGTTCCCAGTCGAGCAGCGCAGTCACTCGATTGTCGGCGAAGAGAAAGTTCGCCGGACCCGCGTCACCGTGCACGATGACGATGCGTTCAGGGTCTTCGGGCACGTTGCGATCGAGCCAGTCAAGCGCCAACAGGATGAGTGGATGACGACCTTCCTGCAGGTGTCGTTCGCGCAACTGCTCCACGGACGCGCGTACCACCTGTGACGGCTGTTGCAGCTCGTCAAAACCATCGATTTTCTCAGCGCGAGGATCGTGCAAATGCAAGGCAGCTAGTTGCGCCATGAAGTCGCGAGCCGTGGCTTTGCGGTCCTCGAGTCGCTGCAGCTTGTTGAAATCCGCCTCGCCTGCGACCAGTTCGGTGACAAGAGCGCGACTCTCGGCAAGCGCCGCGATGAAACGCGGGACGCGCACGCCTGCCGATCTCAATGGACCCGACAGGGCGCGCAACACAGCTGCCTCACGCGCGAAAGCGGCATCGTCCGCAGCGCCGCCCTTCAAGGTGTCGTAGTTCATGTAGGCGTGCTGTTCGTGTCCGTCGGCGTATCGCAACGTGAGTTCCGCCCCTTGGCGGGATGCGCCTCCGCCGCCACGAGGCTTCACCGCGGTGATCGTGGCACCGCAAGCACGCGCAACCTGAGCGGCGAGCCCTTCCGGCAGCAACACGGTGCAGTCTCTCACCACAGCTACGGCACTGCGGCTTGAACGACCGTGCCGCTCGCGATCAAGGCATCGATCTCCGCATCCGTGAACGAGAACTCGCGTAGTATCTCGCACGAATGTTGTCCAAGAAGCGGCGGCGCGCGGCCGACGTTCTGTTGCAGGTTGCCAAAATCCCAAAAGCGCCCGACGTGCTCGAACCGTCCGTAAAGCGGATGTGAGTACTGTGCAATGAGGCCGCTGCGACGATTGTCTTCCGATGCAAAGAATGAATGGCCGTCATCGAGGGCGATCTGCACCGCCTGTGCTCCACCGTGGCGCACCAACGCCAGCGCATCGCTCACGCAGGCTTGCGCCATCCAGCGAGCGAGTCCACTGACATCATCGACGCCGGCGGCCGCGTAGATTTCTTGCATGCGATCTGCCGCTGCAAGCACTTCGATCCAACCATCGCGGCATTGATACATGCGATCGTGAGGACCTATGCCCAGCTGCATGGAATCGAGCTGCGGATAGGGCGTCAGCGACCCATCCGGTCGCACGATCGTCTCCCCCACCGTCAGTACGCTCGCGCCCAGCAGGGATGAAGTCACCGCCTGGCCCTTGCCTGTCTTGTGCCGCATATACAAGCCAAGCAGGGTGGCAAGCACCGAAGCCAGTGCGCATTGGTGATCGAGCATCCCGAATCGCACCCAGCGCGGCGCATTGCCTCCTCCCGCGCTTTCCAATTCCCAGCCGCAAGAGGACTGAAACATCTGATCGTATCCGGGCCAGTCCTTGCGCGGACCCAACGGACCATAGGAGCTCACATGGCAATAGACAATGTCGGGATTCATCGTCGCCAGAGTTTCATAGTCCAGCCCAAGCTTGCGTGCCGCCGTCAATCGCTGATTGTGATGAACCACATCGGACCAACGTACGAGCCTCTCGAGAACGGCTTTCGACGCCGGGTCTTTGATGGAGAGCGCGAGCGAGCGCTTGCCGCGCTGGCAACCCACGAAGGCGGCGTCAAGCCAGCGCATTGGATCGCCCGAGGTCATCTCCACCTTGATGACCGTCGCGCCGAGATCGGCCAACAACATCGGCCCCAGCGGACCCGCGAGGAAACTGCCGAAATCGAGGACCTTCAGCCCGGCGAGTGGTTGTTGCGGAGGATGGGTCGTGGCAAGCGAAGCTGGCCCATCAACGTCGCTCAACGACGTTGCGAACACTTCATCCTGGTGCGTTCCCGGACGTGGCGCGGGATTCCGGATACGAATGGCCGGAGTCATCGAGATCGGCGGTCCGGGCTGCAGCGTTCTGCCCCGGACAGGATCATCGACTGCGACGACATAGCCATTGATGCGCGCTTGTTCATCGAAGTAGATCTTGCCAAGCGGCTCGACACCGTCGACTGCCACATCCGCTGCTCGCAGCGAGCTCAGCCATGGCTCTCGCGCGTGACGCTGGAAAATCTCGACGTTTGCCTGCCAGTTGGGAAACGATCGCGTCGTGAAGGGCGTACGGGGATGCAACTTGCGGCAACGTTCGCGGTCTGCATCGCTCATCTGCGCCAGCCCCGCTTGCATCAGGTCGGCGCCGTCGGGACAGCTCATCACGTGAATCCACTGGCCATCACTGCACTGAAAAATCGTGTCCGGCTCGTTGCGAGGCATTCCCGCTTGCAGCGATTCGGTCGGACGTTCCGCGCGGTACCAATGCATCGCCGCGGGTATCAGTGCGCCTTGCAAGAGGCTCGTGCGCACGGACCCGGCGGGGGCACCGTGTTGCGCGGCGATCAGGCGAGCGACGATCCCGCACGCTGCCAGATAACTGGCGCCGCTCGTGCCGAGCGGAAACCGCATGTATACGGGACCTGCGCGATTGATCGCGATGGGAATCGTGCATAGCCCGGACTCCGCCAACACCATCGCATCGTGCACCGGCACGTCGTCCGCGCGTGGGTGCCCGGCCGGATAGCCACCGATGCTGGTGATGATGAGCCGGGGGAACCGAGCGCTCAAGGTCTCATCATCTAGGCCCTGCTGCCGCGCGCGCCGCGGCGGAATATCGTGCACGAAGACCCTCGCCGAGCGCAGCAGCGCATCGAATCGATCGCGATCCCCGGACTGTGCGAGATCGAGGATCACGCTGCGCTTGCTGCGATCCCACACGGCAAAACCAGGCTCGACTGCGGCTGCACGCGAAGCTGCTGCACTGACCTTGATGACGTCCGCGCCAGCTTCTGCCAAAAGCATCGCGGCTGTAGCGGCAGCACGCGTTGTCGAAACCTCGATGATCCGAATCCCGGTCAGCACGGCATCTGTCATGCGATTGCACCTCGACGGTCACGGCGATACAGTGACATTGGGCACAAGCAGTGTAACTCGTTAACCAGTTCAAACCAGCCGTGACCGACTCCCAGGTTCCTTTGCGAGCTCTGCCGCAGCTCACCCCTGAGAACATTGCATTCTGGACCGGGGGTGAACGTGAGCAACTCCTCATCTACCGATGTATGCATTGCCGGGCGTGGTTCCATCCGCCTGCGCCGGTCTGTCCCACATGTCTGTCGAGGGACGTGCATCCGCAGTCGATGCCCAGGCACGCGACGTTGATGAGTCACACCGTCAATCATCAGCGCTGGCTTCCCGGCATGAGTGTTCCCTATGTCATCGCCATCGGCTCGATGGACGCAGCGCCTGACGTTCATCTCATGGCGGAGCTGGTGAACTGCCCCGCGTCGCAGATCCGTAGCGACATGCCTCTGGAGGTCGTTTTTCTCCACGAGGCCGATGTGTGGATTCCGCAGTTCAGGCCGCTTAGAGCATGAGCAGTTCGCAACGCTATCTCGAGAAGACGACTGCGGTGACAGGCGTCGGCCTGTCGGAGGTGGCACGGCCATCGGAAAAAACGGCACTTGCGTTGACCATCGATGCCTCCCTGGCCGCGATCGAAGATGCTGGGCTGACACGCGATGACATCGACGGCATCGCCACCTGGCCCGGGCGGTTCGACAATACGCCGGGACTGTCCGAAGTCAGTCTTCATGAAGTGAAGGAGGCTCTGCGACTGCCGGTGAACTGGTACATGGGTGGCGGTGAGGCGCCGCAGCATGGAGCGGTGATCAGCGCAATCACTGCAATTGCGACAGGCTTCGCGCGCAACGTTCTCATATATCGCACGGTGACCGAAGCACAGGCGCAGACACCGGGTCGACGCGCGAGCGTCATCGGGGCCGCGGGTCAACGGCTGACCGGCTGGCTGTCATGGCTCGGCCCTTCGAATGCACTATCGGCTGCAATCTGGGTCGCCCTCTACGCCCAGCGCCACTTCGATCGCTATGGCACGACCTCGGAACAGCTGGCGCAGATTGCGCTCACAGCGCGCCGGAACGCCCAGGTGAATCCCAGCGCCATCATGCGCACGCCGCTGACGTTGGATGACTACATGACGTCGCGTTTCATCAGCACGCCGTTGCGGTTGTTCGACTGCGACGTGCCCGTGGACGGAAGCACTGCCATCATCATTTCCCGCCTCGACGCAGCCCGCGACCTACGCAATCCACCTTTGCGTATCGAAGCGATGGGATGCGCCCTGCACGGTCGTTTCTCGTGGGAACAGGTGCCCGACCTGCATGAGACCGCCGCGTTCGAGGCCGCGCGCATGATGTGGAATCGCACGGATTTGAAGCCGAAGGACGTCGACGTCGCGGAGCTCTACGACGGCTTTAGTTTTCTATGCCTGATGTGGCTCGAGGCGCTCGGGTTCTGTGCCAAAGGAGAAGGTGGCCGCTTCATCGAGGGCGGCGGCCGCATCGCCCGCGACGGCGAGCTGCCGTTGAACACACACGGCGGTCAGCTCTCGCAGGGACGACTGCATGGCTACGGTCAGATATTCGAAGCGGCAGCACAACTATGGAGTCGCGCTGGCGCACGTCAGGTTGCAAACCATCCGCGCGTTGCCGTTTGCAGCGCGGGCGGCGGACCCCTTGGCAGTTCGTTCCTGCTGGTACGCGATTGAGGGCGTTGAATGCTTAAGCCGATGAATGAGCCGTCAGCGTTCACCAAGACGCGACCAAAGGTCTCACAGCGAATTGCGGACGACCTGCGCTTGAGGATCGCCCGAGGAAAGTATGGAGCGGGCAGTCATCTGCCGCCCGAATTCAAGCTCATGGAGCAGTACGGTGCGTCGCGTCCCACCAGACGGGAAGCGATTCGGATCCTCGAAGCCGAAAGCCTGGTCGTCACCTCCGGCGGCGGCCCGAAGGGAGCCCA
>JBEVDW010000347.1:0-8564 GCA_040513115.1 Steroidobacteraceae bacterium
AAAGCATTCGCAGCTATGACGAACTGGTTACCGAGCCCGAGTTGGAAGCGATCTACATCCCTCTGCCGAATTCCATGCATTGCGAATGGGCATTGCGTGCACTCGAAGCGCGTAAGGCAGTGCTGTGCGAAAAGCCGCTGGCGGCCAACGCCACCGAAGCCTCCCGCATGGTGGCAACGGCGCAGCGCACGGGCTCACCACTCGTTGAAGCATTTCACTGGCGCTACCACCCGATGTGCGATCGCATCGTCGCCATCGCCGAGTCGGGGATGCTTGGCACGCTGCGAGAGGTGTCCGTAGCATTTCACCTGCCGCGCCAGATCGTCCCTGACGACAACATCCGCTGGCGCCATGAGCTCGCTTCCGGCGCTTTGATGGACACCGGCAGCTATTGCGTCAACTTCCTGCGCCTGCTTCTCGGCGAGCCGGTGCGCATCCTCTCCGCCGCTCCAACCATTTCGACACCGCAGGTCGACGGACGCATGCAAGCGGAATTGATGTTCCGCAACGATTGTCTGGGGCGCCTCGACGCATCGCAGATCAGCGCTGCGAATGATGTCTTCGCGAGCGCCGAGTTGATCGGAACGAAGGGACGGCTTCATGTCCTGCAGCCCTTCGTCCCACACGCAGGCGGAGCTTTGGAGATCGACGTCGGTGGCGCGGTTCGCAACGAGGTCGTCGACTCGACACCCACCTATGTATTCCAGGCACGCGCATTCGCTCACGTCGTTCGCAACGGCGGGCCCATCCGTACGTCCGCAACCGACGGTGTCGCAAACATGCGTGTGATCGACGAGATCTATCGCGCCGCCGGCATGAGCCCGCGCGGCGAGCACTGAATCCGCACATCCATTCGCCGCGGTCGAACCGCAAGGAGGTCGCAGAACACACGCCACTTCGCTGACATGAGGATCTGCAGAGCAGCCGGGCGCCGGTGATGCGGGTCAACAATCTGCCGAAAATTCAAATTGGGGGATGCAACACATGAAACCATTGTCAAGACGCGCTGCTGTGTGCCTGCTGTCGGGCATTGCCTATTCGACGACCTCGCTTGCACAGCTGGAAGAGATTGTCGTCACGGCACAGAAGCGGCAGGAAAGTCAGCAGGATGTGCCGAGTGCTATTCAGACCCTGACAGGGGAGTCACTGGAGAAGTTTGCTGTCTTCGATAGCGAAGAGCTCTCCGCTGTGACCCCTGCGCTGCAGATCACTCAGAATGGTGCGGGTTCGGTGGCGTACATACGCGGTGTGGGCAACCAGGACGGTTCAGGCGGGCAGGAGGGCGCTGTAGGCACTTACGTGGATGGTGTTTGGTTCGGCTCGGTGACGGGGAACTTTCTGTCCTTGAAGAAGATCGAGCGCGTGGAGGTGCTGAAGGGTCCGCAGGGCACGCTGTTCGGTCGCAACACCACCGGCGGCGTGATCAACATCATCACCAGAGACCCATCTCCCGAGACTGCCGCCGAAGCCAGCTTCACCTACGGCGACTACGACTACCTCGGCGTGGATCTTTATGGGACCACGGAAATTACCGACGGGCTTGCAGCTGATCTCACCCTGTCCTATTCGGACCAGGGTGAAGGATATGGTGAGGACCTGGCCACCGGCTCAGAGGTCGGTCAGAAGGAGGATTCGATCTTCGCCAGAACCAAGTGGAAGTACACGGCCGACAATTTTTCGATTACGGCAAGCTATTTCCTCGAGGATTTCGACGACGACAGAAGTTACATTCGCAACATGCCTCAGGGCTCCATCAGCATCAACGGCGAAGGTGCGCCATCCGATTCGCACGATGTCATCCTGGACACGGTTCCCTACGGCAAGTTCAAGAATCAGGGAGCTATGCTGAAGTTCGAGCGCAGCTTCAACCCTTTCGACCTGGTCAGCATCACGGCATGGAAGGACGATGACATGGACTCGCTGGCCGACAATGACAGCGCGGGCGTCTGGGAGATGGATGCGGACATCGATTACACCAACAAGACCTGGTCGCAGGAGTTCCAGTTCCTGTCCAACACGCCGGACGCGAAGTTCACTTGGATTGGGGGCTTGTTCCTGCTCGATCAGGAGGCGACGGGATCCTATCGACTCGACGGCGCTTCGATGCAGACCACCCCCTTCTTCGGTCCGGGTACTGCAGGTGCCGTGAATAGCTTTCGATTCTTCGGCAAGATCGATACGCAATCGATCGCCGGCTTCGGCGAAGTGGCCTACAAGTTCACGGACGCGACGCGCCTGACGCTGGGCGCTCGCTACACGCGCGATGAGCGCGATGTGACGGGCGGCAACCAGTTCTGGGCTCCAGGTCCGGAAGGTTTCAGCCACATGGGTGGAGTCGATATCGGTACCTTCCCGACGCCCAAACAGTCGAAGACCTGGGAAGAGCCGACCTGGCGCGCTGTGGTGGATCACCGTTTTTCGAATGAGCTGATGGTGTACGCCAGTTACAACCGTGGCTTCCGCAGTGGCAACTTCAACACCGTGGCGGCAGCGGCACCTCCGGTAGATCCGGAAATCCTGGATGCCTATGAGATCGGCTTCAAGTCGGACCTGTTGAACAACCGGCTGCGCGTGAACGCATCCGCTTATTACTATGATGTGAAAGATCTGCAGTTCCAGGTACTGCAGGGCATCACTGTGATGAGCGTCAATGCAGCGAAGGCTGAGATCAAAGGCATCGACCTGGATGTGCTCTGGCAGGCAACCAACGAGCTGCAGTTGTCGCTGGCAACAGCGTGGCTGGATGGCGAATACAAAAACTTTCCGAATGCCGCATCGAATCCGCCGACCGGTACGGGTGGCAATGGCGCGACCATCGCGTTCGATGCCTCGGGCTACGACATCGTGTATTCCCCGCAGCTCGTAACGACTGCCGGAGCGACCTACACACTGCCGACCAACAGTGGCGAATACAGCTTGAACGTGCAGGGGACTTACAACGACGGCTTCAATTGGACGGTGGATCGGCGCCTCAAGCAGGACGACTACACACTGCTCAGTGTGTCAGCCGGTTGGCGTGCGCCCAGCGACAAGTGGGGAATCAGACTGTCGGGGAGAAATCTGCTGGATGAGGACTACTCGATATTCACCTCAGCCCAGGGTGGACGTAACGGCGACTTCTACGCTCCCGCCGATCCACGCACGCTCTTCGTGACCCTGGACGTCAGCTTCTAACGCCTGCGCGAACGGGCCCGGATGGGACTGCACCCATCCGGGCCAGACACGCTCATGGGCGGCCTGTGTCGGTACGCAGATGCCGCAACCCGCCGAAATGTCGGCCGTGGTACCTGTAACACAGCAGGCTGACTCTTCCCCAGAACCGCACACGATAGAAAGTCGCCTTGATTGTGGAGGCAGATCGTGATCAAGACCGATGCTGGTGTGGCGACCGAAGGCCAGCCGCTACCGCTCTCGCCGATTCCGATCGAGACCTGCAGCGGCGATACACGTCGGCTGCAGGCCGAACGGCAGCGCAAAAGAATTCGTGCAGCCGCGCGTCGTCTGTTCTCCGAGCGCGGATACGCTGGTTTTCATATCAATGATCTGGCCAGCAGCTGTGATCTGGCACTGCAAACGCTGTACAACCACCTGGGTGGCCGCGAGGAGATATTGTCATCGTCCGTCGACGAGCTATTGCAGGCACAAGTCGAATGGGCCAACGCCGAAAGCGCACGTACGCGCCGTAGTTTCATGCTGGTCTGGTGCGACCTGATAGCGAAAGTCGCCGAGCTCGATCGAAGCTACGCACAGTCGCTCGTGTCCATCCTCAAAGATCAGACTCACCGCCCCCTGCTTGCGGACCTGATCGAGGATCGATGCAAGAGTGCCTTCCACGCTCATCTGCGATCCCTGCAGGACTCCGGCATGCTCAAGCACTGGGTGAACATCGACACGCTCGCTGTCGCCCTGCAGGACATCATCCGCACAATCATCACCGCGCGCATCGGCAGCAATCTGGATGCTGCACGCCTGCACCATGAGTTGCTGATCAGCATTGGCCTGCTGCTGTTCGGTGCCACCTGCGGCGACGAAGCACATCGAATCGAGGCAGCGCTGGCCTCTGCCCTCGGGCCTCGATTGCAGCGACCCGGAGCAGACGGCTCTCAACTACGTCTCGGTGGCAGCAGCCACTAGACTACGACAGCCACATCCGACAACCCCGTTTGAGCGCAGGCTTCCTGGATCAGCGTTTGCGCATCGAGGGGTTGCCGGTTGGATGGCTGAATGCGCCCGATTACCGATTCACTGTGCTCACCGCCATCACGCATTCAACGCCGCGCACCCACAGCCCGTGCGCAGGCATCCAGCTTGCGCTCGATGAAATCGATCGCGAATGCGAAACCGGCTTGCAGATCGGGCGGGAACTGCCGCATGGCGACGTTCCAGATGATGGCGGTGCGCAATGTCGAGAACAGCCTGTAGTACTCGAGGTTGGCGAGCGTGCGGCCACTGACGCGTTGGTACTCGGCGTAGAACTCCTCGATCGAAGGGATGCCCTCCATCGGCACGTAGTCTTGACCGATCGGCGTCAGCAAGTTCGCGGCGTAGGTGAGATCACACTCGGGCGTGCCCAGGAACGCCATTTCCCAGTCGATGACGCCCACGACATGCCCGTCGCGAAACAGATTGTTGGTGAGATTTGTATCGCCGTGGCACAGCACGGGCTGCGGTATTGGCGGCTCGTTGGCGCGAAGCCATTGATGGATATCAGCGAAGCGCGCCTTGGCGTCCGGATTGTTGCTGGCCTCGAGCGAGGCCCAGTACCACTGCAACTCACGCGCGATCGGCTGCGTCGAATCGGTGCGCCGCTCGAGCGCTTCGAGTCCCAGTGCACGCCAATCCACCGCATGAATTTTTGCCAGCGTATGGATGTATTCGCGCAGCATGGTGGCGCGCTGAGCAGGCGATGCCTCGAAGATCACACCGCTGGTCTGCCACGCAATCGGCGCACCGGCGCCATCAACGCGGTGCATCACGTAGCTTTCGACGCCGAGATGCTCACCATCAAGGTCCGCCCAGTAGATATGTGGAACGGGAATCCCGCTGCCTTCCAGCGCGCGCTGAATGCGCACCTGAGCAGCCATGTCGTAACTGTGGAAAAGCTTCTTCTCGGGTGCGAACTTCAACACCAGCGGCTGGCTCTGATCGTTCCACCGCGCCTCGAACAGCAGCGTACCGCTGGAACTGCCCGCCCCTGTCTCGATAGGACGTACGTTGCTGACCGACACCTTGCCGCGCACATCGGACTGGGCTGCGATCAGCTCGGTCAATTTGCGCGTCCAGTCGCTCAGGTTCAACGCACCCAGGCGCGATGCGCGTGAGTGCGCTGCGAGACGATCGCCGATGTCCTGCTCGTTCGTCATGGTTCGTGATTTCCCGGGCGTGCTGGCGGTCATTGTGTTTGTATGATGGGTGAAGTCAATCGATTCATCGCGACGTTGACGCGCGAGGGCTTGTCGCGACATTCCGCTAATCTCCTAAAGGGAGCTGATCGTGAAAGAGAGCAGACACCCGCATGACCCGGATCCGTGGTGGCAAGAAAGCGTGTTTCTGGCGTGGCGCGACGCTGCCAGCGGCATCGGTGGTGTGCATCGCATCGGCACTGAGATCAACCGCGGTACGTCGAACTGTTGGCTGGCACTCTTTCAAGAAGGCACGGCGCAGTACCGGCAAGTTCAGGAAGACGTGCCGTTTGTCGACATGGGCCAGACAGGATTTGGCTGCGGCCCGGCGAGATTCTCCGCAACCGCGGCAGGACTGCAGTGGCTGCTGGATACCGACGAGGCCTCCTGCGCGCTCACGATCAAGGATTTCCCTGGCGAGAATCTCTGGCATGGCGGAGGAAGCGCGACGAAGAATCTGTCGGAGCGCGATCACTACCACAACTTCTGTTCGGTGAGAGGCACCGTGCGCCTGGGATCGCAGACGCGCGAGGTCAATGGCGTGGGGTGGCGCGATCACAGCTACGGTGTCCGACACTGGGATCAGGTGATGCACCATCGCTGTGTTGCGGGAAGCTTTACACCCGACCATGCGCTCGACTTCATGTCGTGGACGGGCGTGGATGGCAGGCTCGTGCACGGTGGATTCGAGATCAAGGGCGGGAAGAAAGCCGAGATCAAGGACTTCGATCTGACGATCGCAGTCGACGAGGACGGTGTCAGCGCGCGCTCCGCAGACGTGAAAGGGTTGCTGCCTTCCGGCGAATCGTTCGCGCTGCATTTCCAATCGACCGGCAGCGTCCTGGTTCACCGGGGCGCCTATCTCGGCATCGAAGCCGTCGGCATCGCGTCGTTGGCGAACGGAGCGCGCGGCTTTGGCTATATGGCATGCTCGAACAATGCGCGGCTCGGCCAGGCCTATCCGCCACTCATCTTGAATGCACTGGCAAAGAACGGCTTGGCAGGTCAGTGAGCCCATGTGAATCGTCGCGAGGGAACCATGACGCAACAACAGTCGAAAGCCGTGATGCTGGAGCGACCAGGGCCCTTGCCCAAGCCCATCCTCAGGGACGCACCCAAACCCCAGCGGCAGGAAGTATTGCTGCGAGTGCATTCCTCGAGCGTGAACTTCCACGACTATGTCCTGTGCACCTTTCCTCAAGCAGTGGGTGGAACACTGGCGTGGCCGCGCGTGCCGTTCTCCGACGCGAGTGCCGAAGTCGTGGAGTTGGGGGCAGACGTCGAGAACATGGCTGTCGGCGATCGAGTGATGCCGAACTTCTTCTGTGATTGGGTGACGGGACGCCCAACGGACCAACTGCTCGCCACCGTCTACGGCGACCAAGTGGATGGCGCGCTGCAGACGTATATGAGAGCGACCGCGCGATCGCTCGTGAAGACACCCGCCCACCTGTCTCACCGTGAGGCCGGAACCCTTGGCTGCGCAGGTCTCACTGCTTGGCGAGCGCTTCATGAAGAAGGACGGCTTCAGCCGGGAGGCACTGTGCTCGTACAGGGCACTGGCGGCGTGTCACTGTTTGCCCTTGGATTTGCCAAGATGTCGGGAGCAACGGTGATCCTGACTTCGTCGTCCGAAGAGAAACTGGATCGTGCGCGCGCGCTCGGCGCCGATCATCTGATCAACTATCGAGCTCACCCCGACTGGGAATTGGAAGTCCTGAAGCTGACGGAGGGCCGCGGCGTCGACATCATTCTCGACGTCGGCGGCGCCAACACGCTGGCCAAGTCCGTCGAGGCCGCTCGCATCGACGGGCATGTCTCGGTCATCGGGGTGCTGACGGGCTTCGAAAGCCCTTCATTTCCGCTCGCCCGCGTGATGCAGCGAAACCTCTCCGTGCGCGGCATCACCGTGGGCAGCCAAAGCCAATTCGCGTCGATGTGCGAAGCGATTGCGAAGCACCGTTACCGGCCCGTCCTCGATGAGAACTATCCTCTCGAAAACGCTGAGGAGGCGATACAGCGGCTCGTTTCGCAGCGTCACTTCGGCAAGATCACTGTCTCGATTGGTGACTGAAGAATGTCCGCGTAGAGTTCCGCATGCGCGAGGCGCAACTCGCGCTTGAGCACCTTGCCGCTCGGATTCTTTGGCAACGCGTTTACGATTACCACGCTCTTCGGCTGCTTGAATGGTGCAAGACACTCGGCACAGGACATGAGCACCTCGCGCTCACTCAACACCGAACCGGGCTTGAGCACGACGACTGCAGTCACGGCCTCGATCCAGCGAGGGTGCGGCAGTCCGATCACAGCCACCTCCGACACTTGCGCCAGCCGATAAATCACTTCCTCGACTTCGCGGCTCGAGACATTCTCACCGCCGGTCTTGATCATGTCCTTCTTGCGGTCGACGACCGTGATGTAGCCGTCCGCATCGATCGTTGCGAGATCACCGGAGTGGAACCAGCCGCCGTCGAACGCGGCACGCGTGCGCTCGTCGTCGTTCAGATAACCCACGAGCAGCTGCGGCGAGCGATGCACGATCTCGCCCACCGACCGGCCATCGCGCGGGACATCCTGCATCTGCTCATCTACGACACGAGTCTCCACATTCAGCACCGCGCGACCACACGAACCGGGCTTGCGCAGCTGGTCGTCGGGTCCGAGCATGGTTGCGAGCGGCGCGATCTCGGTCTGGCCGTAGAGATTCCAGAGGCGCACTGCCGGCAGCCGGCGTGCAATCTCACGCAGCACCTCCACCGGCATGATCGACGCGCCGTAGTAGCCCTTGGCCAACGAAGACAAGTCCGTCGCATCGAACAGCGGTGAGCGCAACAATGCGATCCACACCGTCGGCGGCGCGAAAAACGAAGTAATGCGGTGCTTCGCAATCAACCCGAGCAGATTGTCCGGCGTGGGCTTGGCAGTGATGACATTGGTTGCGCCGACGTACAGCGATGGCCCCAGAAACACATCGAGCTGTGCGCAGTGGTACAGCGGCAGCGCGTGCAACGCGAGATCGGCAGACTCGATCGACGCATCGACGATGCAGCTCGCGTATTCCCATAGCACGGCCGCGTGCGTCAGCATTGCGCCTTTCGGCAGCGACTCGGTGCCGCTGGTGTAGACGATCTGCGCGAGATCGTCCTCCGAGAGCTGCACATC
>JBEVDW010000348.1:0-12899 GCA_040513115.1 Steroidobacteraceae bacterium
GACGCGCTCAATGTTGTTGAAATCGAACAGCGACCCCATTCCCGTACCGATGTAGACGTTGTCCACGTACAGGGCCACCGAAGGTTCGTTGCCCAACGATCCGGTTTGAGTACCAACGCCGCGTAGAAAGGGCGTAGCCGCATTCGTTTGACGATCGAAGTTCAGTGCTGGAATGGCCACGCGCAGCGATTGCAGATCGACGATGCCACGCTCCCGCGTGGACTCCGCAGTGAGTGCCGTGATTGCGATTGGCACGTCCTGGGCACGCTGTTCGCGCCGGTTTGCTGTGACCACGACTTCCTCTATCCCAGATGCCCCTGAAGACTGGGCATAGGCTGGAACACAAGCCATGGAAGCGATAGGCAGCACTGCCCGAACAGCCCACGAGCGCCGTTTGATGCTCATCGAGAACCCCCTTGAATATTGGCCACGGTAGCGCGCGAGCAAAGGGCCGCCCCTGCGCTTTTGTCCGCAGACTAGCGTGCAGTTGCGGGGATGAGTCACTCCAGCGTTCAGTGCAAGTGTGCCCGGCGGGAACAGATTGAACTTTGATCGAGCACGATGTGGAGGTGCTCGGGCAACGGCTATGCGTGTCGGGCGTCATCCAGAATCAGGTCGGCTGCCTTCTCCCCGATCACCAAGGCAGCAGCGTTCGTATTCCCGCTGATGAGTGTTGGGAACACCGATGCGTCGGCGACCCGCAGCGATTCGACGCCTCTCACCCGCAAACGAGCGTCCACCACACATTCAGAGCCTGTCCCCATCTTGCAAGTGCCGCTTGGATGGAAAGTGACTCCCGCTGAAGCTCGCAACAAAGCCGCCCACTCTTCCGGGCTTCGAGCCGCACCCCTCTCGTCGTGTCCCGAGATCTGTCCGAACGCTCGAGTGGCAAAAATTCTTTCAATCAGATGCGCGCCGCGGACCAGCGTTTGCAGATCACGTTCATCACCGAACAGGTTAGGTTGGATCTGCACCGATGCGAGCGGATCAGGGGATCGCAGCCGTATGAATCCGCGACTATGCGGTCGGCTTACGTTGGCGGTAATCGTCACGCCATCGTGGTCAGCAACCCTGACTACGCCATCTCGAAAGGCCAGCATCGTCGGGATGAATTGCAGTTGGATGTCGGCGCGCGCCTCTTGCGGACGCGTGCGAATGAAAGCGACACCGTGCACTCCCGCGGAAGACGCTGGCCCCGACCCGGTCAACAGCCATCGCAGGCCGTTCAGGCCCACTCTGAGCAGGCCCGTCTCGCTGTTGAGCGAGCGCACGGTCACCTCGCGGCTGAGCGCGATGTTCGGGTGCTCCATCAGATTGCGACCGACGGCTGGCAGAGCGTGCACGACCTCGATGTACATTCCCATCAGATCATTTGCATTGCCGACACCGGACAGCATGAGCAGCTGTGGCGAGTTGATGGCGCCCGCGCAGAGGATCACTTCGCGGCTGACACGTGCACAGAACGTCGCATTTTTATGGATGTACTCGAGCCCTACTGCGCGTTTTCCCTCCCACAGAATCCGAGTGGCACGGGCCTGAGTCAAAACGTTGAGGTTACGTCTATGACGCGCGCGATCCAGGAACGCGCGCGCGCTACTGTGGCGTCGTCCGCGCCGCTGCGAGGCTTGCACGAACGCAACGCCTTCCTGTTTCGCTGAGTTGTAGTCGGGATTGAAAGGAATGAGCAATTCCTCGCAAGCAGCGACGAACATCTCTGTGAGTTTGGGTGTGCGCCAGGTGTACTGGACGTGCAACGGACCCGAACGACCACGGTACGAGTCGTCCCCAATTTCAGTGGTTTCCATGCGTTGGAACAGCGGCAGCAAATCCGCGGATGACCATCCCGTCGCGCCTCCCGCGGCCCACTCGTCGTAATCCGAAGGGTCTCCACGAACGAACACCATGCCGTTCGTCGATGAGGAGCCGCCCAGCAGACGACCGCGCGGCCAGTGTTCCGTGCGGCCATTGCGAGTGGGATCGGGCTCCGTGCGAAAGCCCCAGTCAAAACGCGGCATGGATAGCGCATAGATCGAAGCGCCAGGCACATCGATGAACGGATGACGGTGGCTGCTTCCTGCTTCGAGCAACAGCACCCTGTGGGTACCATCCGCAGAAAGGCGGTCCGCCAACACGCATCCGGATGAACCAGCGCCGACGATGATGTAATCGAACGGCACCGCTTGCTGGATCGTTGTTCCTGCTTTGTTGTTCATGCCGAGCACGCGAGAGCGGACCGCAATTGGGGGCATGGACATCATTTGCAGCATTGCGATCGCATGCAACTCGGATGCAGCAAAGATCGTGTTCCCGTGGGGAACAGCAGGTGTTCTTGATCCGAACGATCTAGATGACAGAACTCTTCAGCAGCGACTTCGACTGCGCAAAGTCACTGCGGGTCTGCTTTCGGAACAGTCGAAGCTGCTAGGCCTAGACGACGAGTTTAGCACTGGCCGTGGAGTGCGGCTTTGTACACACGGCCGTGTTGTTGGTGCAGGCGGCGGGGTCGTCTAGACCTCTTCGCGTTGTGCAGTGCTTTCGCCTGCCACTACTTCCATCAAGTTGTGCTTCAGATGGGCTAGCAACTCCACGAGCGCGGCACGCTGCTGAGCACTGACGCCCCGCAGGATACGGGCATTCATGCCATCTTCGGCCTGGCGCATATCGGACAACAGTTTGTGCGCGGTTGGGGTCAGAAACACGAGCTTCGCGCGACGGTCCGTGGGATCCGGCTTGCGGACGACACACTTACTCGCTTCCAATCGGTCGACGAGGGCACCCAGCGACACACGGCCAACGTCGAGCATGTCTGCGAGCTCGGTCTGCTTCATGCCGTCGTGCCGTGACAGATAAGCAATCACCCACCACTGGGACCGCGTTACGCCAATGGGCTTCATCAGCTGATCGAAGGCCAGACGTCGCAGGCGCGAGACGTCGTGGATGAGGAACCCGAGCCGCAGATCTCGGTTTCCGACGACGGTCTTCAAGGCCGGCTGCAATCCCCCTTTGCGGATCTCTCGCACGCCCCGTCTGATTGGCCTTGCAACCTTCGCCATCCACCCTCCGCCCAGCAAATTTCGACTGCAAATTGAATAGGTCTGCGAAAACCCGTGAGTGCATTAGATGCCCGGAAGGGCACTCTCACGGGATAATAGACAAAACGGCACGGCTTCACATCTTCCGGCAAGCCATGCCTGAGCTCACTTTGGGCAAGAGTGCGTCAATTGGGCCGGGTATCAGCCTTCCAGCAGCTGCAAGACCTCGTGATCGATGATCGCGGCGATGTGGCGCTCGCTCATCACCCGCGTCTTTTCCGGGAGCTGCATGGCCGCGGGGGTGGGCGGCCACAAAATGCCGTGCATGTGATAGCGGCGATACTTGAGCCAGGCGTCATCGAAGGTCAAACGTGGGCCACCCGACACAGCGAGTACGTCGAGATAGTGCTGTAACAGTGAGCGCTCGTTTGCGCGACGGCTCGCGATGGTCATTGAGCCGCCAATGATGTTGGATACGTCATCCATCGAAGGCGCAATCGCAAGCGCCTGCCAATCCAGAAAGCCCACTCGGCCGTCGGGCAGAACGAATGTGTTGCCCATGTGTGCATCGGAGTGCGCCAGACAACGCTGGTCATCCGCATCATCCAGGCGCCACATCGCGAAGAGCGCTCGCCTCATCCGTTCCCGATCTTGCAGCGCCTCCGGTAGCTTCGGCGCCTCCGGGTCGACCAGAAAGTGTTGCCACTCGCTCTCCGACAACAGGGTGTCCGCCACATCACGCACCCACGTGCCGATCGGATACCACGGGTACCGTTCCTGCGTGGCTCCCCACGTGCGCCCATGCCATCTCGCCTGGGTTTCGAGCGCCGCAGCTACGGTGTCCGCGGACCAGGGCTGCAGCGGATCGGTGAACCGGGCGCCGACCGCGTTCAAGTCGTCCAGGATGACGACACCCTGCCCCTGCGCGGGACTGGCAGCGGCATACCAACAGCGCGGCAGTGGAATGCCGAGATCACGAGCAACGTGCGCGTAAAAGTGCGCTTCGGACTGATACGCACGCGCCGTCATCGGACGCAACGCTTCGTCGAACCCGCCCTTGATGCACAAGCGCTCTGGTGGCTCATCGACGCCCGGTGGCCTCTCGTACTCCACGTGCACCAGTATCTTGGTGGCCGTACCCAGAATGATCTTGCGATCTCGAATGGCTCTCAACCGCACAGCGGGGCTCCGGGAGCGCAGCGCCGTGTCGAGCCAATTGAGATCCAGCGCGTCTAGCGTGATCGGCAACATAGGCAGATCGATCAGAAGAGCACAGCGAAGCGGCGAATATAGTCATCGAAACGAGCCGTGATTTCAGCATCGCTCAATCCATAGTCGGCCGCCCTGTATCGATGAGCTCCCCTGCCGTGCTTCCGGTCAGTCGCTTCCCACGCCTCGATCGACCGGCGTGTCGCGTCCGTGAACGGCATGCCCCAATGCTCATACGCACGCTCGATCATCGCGGTCGACTGTTGAGTCAGCTCGCTGTACGACACGTCGATGAGGTCGAGCCCGGGCGGCTCGGCACGAGCTCGCAGGTGCTGGGACATTGCCGCAGACTGCCCTTCGAGCATCATTCGGCCGGCGATGTGAGCGACATCGATCTCGCTGTAGAGCTTGTGGAAGTGCACGATGAGACTGGCTGATGATGGAATGATGGCTGCGGGATGTCTGTGAGTCATGATCAGTCGAGCATCGGGAAACAGCTCTTTGACGACGCTCTCCATACCCAGGAATGTTGGATTCTTCAGCACCCACGATCGACGGGCGTCGATGTCGAACTGCCACTGCAGGTACTTCAGCACCTGCTTGAGATACGCAAGAGCCAACTGCGGCGGCTGCGCGACATACCAGGCGATATAGCTCGGCACCTGTACGAACGCCGGCAGATAGGCCGAACGCAGCGCCTGCTCGAGTATTGGGTTGACTTCCTCCGGCTCCTGAGTCTCGAATGCATGCACGCGGCGCGCGTCCGGACTCGTGCTCTCGATCCAGCGCACGTAGTCATCTGTATCGCGGACACGCCCGGTCGGATCTTCACTGCGATCGCCGCTCATGAGCGACGGATTGTGTGCCATCCACAAGGGCAGCGCACTGAAATCGCCGGTCGCGGATAACACCTTCTGCAGCTTGGTTGTCCCACTGCGTGGCAAACCGAACACAAACACGGGCTCGATCACGCGCTGGGCTTCGATTTCAGGATACGTTCGATAATCGCGCTCCATGCGCAACCGATTGACCAGGATGCGTAACAGCCGCGCTTCCATGGCCGCTTGGCCGCTCGCACTCAAGCGCGCCTCGCTATTCAACGAGTCGACGAGCACGGTGAGCGGTTCTCGCGCGTCGACATCCTCTATGTTTATCGCCGAAATACCCCGGGCATTCGCCATCAACGCATCGACCGACAGGAGCATTTGCAGAGCCCCTACGCATCCACGAAGCGCAACTGGAACTGCGCGCGACGCTGCAGCAGCTGCTGCTGTCGCTCGGCGGCCGTCACACGTTTCGCGGATGGCCCGAGACGATCGGGCAATTCGGAGAATTTCACGAGTTGCGTCTCGATGAACGGCGCGCCTTCCGACGAATCGGGAGGAATCAGCTGCCAGCGAAACACGAGATGTGTTTCCTTCAACCCCGCTGGATCGAGCCAGTTGTGAATGCCGGGGTCTTGCAGTGACACGACGTACGTCGTCGTGCCGTCGCCATTGTCGACGCCCTGCGTATTCGTGAAGCTGCTCGTGTGCCTGCTGTAGTCGGGTGTGATGTACCAGTAGTTCAGCAGCACGATGTCGCGAAAGCCCGCGCCGCCATGACCCACTTTGATGATGAGCGCTTCGTCATCGGCGAGCACGACACGTCCGAATCCAGCGCTCTGCGACACAAGCCCGCCGACCGCCGCAGTCTTGAATGGCCCCGACGTGCTGTTGGGCGCCAGCGCGAGCGACATGGCCTGCCACCAGTACGTGTTCGGCACGTCGTCCACCATGTACTCGACCGCGCGACGAACCATCTCGGGTTCACCGATCGGGTCCGCGTTCGGTGGTTCCTGCCGATGCACACGCAGCGTGCTCGGCACTTGCCGCCAGTCCGAGCGAGTCTGTCGCATGAACAACCACTTCGCGTGCGACCGTGTCTGGATATGGTTCGCTCGACCACCGACCGGCTGCGGATCGAGCGTGATGACGAAGCGGCCCTGCTCATCGGCCTGCAGTTGTTGGCCCGTCAGGATGTCGAGTGTCGTGCGAAAGGAAACTGCTGCGAACAGGTTCGCATTGAAATCGGCGGGCTTGGGCTCCAGCCATCGACCATGGATTTCCGTGTGTGCCGTCGGATCGAGCGCAATCGCGACATACAGGCTGTCCGGCCCGTCTCCACCCAGGCGCGTGCCGGGCACTTTCATGCCGAACCACTCGTGCGGCGGCCCGTAGAAGTTCCCGATCGCCTTGGGGTAGTTGGCATCCGAGCTCACCGCCTTGAGCACGTTGGCGAAGACGTACTCCTCGATCATCTGATCGAACAGCGTCCACGCTTGCGCGCTCACATTCGGGCCCGCCACCGAGCGCCACTGAAACTCGACTACTTTGCGTGCCGCAAGCACTTCCGGTGCCTGCATGAGTTTGAGCGCCAATGCCTCGGCGTCACGCTGATCACGAGTTGCGACCGGATTCGTCGCCGAGAGAAAGAAATCATCCGTGCCGATGGGCACCGCATCAGTAACTGTCATGACGGATCTCACGATGTCGACTTGATGTGAAAAGCGGATGTCGCGGGCTAGACGGTGCGAAGGCGCATCACTTCAGGCGAGCCCATCATACGTCGAGGTCGGCATCTCGTCGGGGAACGGCGCGCGCCGCAGATGATTGCCGCCATCGACCGGTATCAAGGCGCCGGTCGCAAAGCAATCGTCCTGACACAACCATTGAGTGGCCGCGGCGATGTCATCAGCCGTAGCCGTACGGCCGAGCGGAACCTCCTTGCGGATGATCTTCATCACAGCCTCGTTGTCGCGAAACGAAGCATTCATCGGCGTATCCACCGACGCAGGTACCACGGCATTCACGCGGATGCGACGCGGCGCAAGCTCGACTGCGGCATAGCGCACCAGCGTGTTCGCCGCTGCCTTGCCAGCCGCGTAGGCAGCCACGCCCGGCACGACGTGTGTCGAAGCGATCGAGCTGATGACCACGATGGCGCCGCCATCGCGCATCAGCGGTGGCAGATAGCGTAGTAGAAACCAGTTGCCGAAGAACTCGACACCTGCCGTTTCCAGCAGCCCCGCAGTGCCTACCTGCGAGATCAGACCGGGTACCGGCCGGCCCGCGCAGTTGACCAGCAGATCGAACTGCCCGAGCGCTGCTCGCGCCTGATCAGCCATGGCAACCACCGATGCTTCATTCGATACATCGCAGTGGAAGGCCACGCCACCAATCTGTTTTGCCAGCTCGTCGAGCGCCTCTTTGCGGCGCGCGGCAACCGCTACCTTGGCGCCCTGTGCGGCGAAGCGCTTCGCCGTGGCCCAACCGACGCCGCCTTCCGATGAGGCGCCGACAATGAGTGCGGTCTTGTTCTTGAAAGTGGTCATGTCGCTTCCCCCGATCGCACGTCTTCAGCGAGTCAGAATACGACGTGCAGATTCTCGAGGCCGTGAGTATGGAAGTGCGCCGCAAAGCGCGGCTCAGGCATTGCAGGATCCAGCTTCATGTTCGGCAGGCGCGTGAGCAACCGGTCGAACGCGATGCGCAGCTCCGCGCGCGCCAGCTGGTTGCCGATGCAGAAGTGAATGCCGCGGCCGAAGGCCATGTGCTGGCGAGCGTTCTTGCGATCGAGTATCGGGCAGCGCGGATTCTCGAACTTGCTTTCATCGTAATTCGCGCCGAGGTAGCTCAACATTACGATGGTGTTCCTTTTGATCTGCACACCGCCGAGCTCCGTATCCCGCAGCACCTGGCGATACAGATGGGGGGCCGGTGAGTGCATGCGCAGCGCCTCCTCCACATAGTTTGGAATCAGGGCGCGGTCGCGCTGCAGATGCTCCTTCAGCTCGGGATGCCGCGTCAGCATCCAAGCGCCCGTTGCAATGACATTACTCGTCGTATCGTTGCCCCCCACGAGCAAATGGTGAGCGACACTCACGAACTCACGCGGTTCCAGGCGCCTGCCGTCGATCTCGGCGTGCATCAGGCGGCTGAGCAACGTCTCAGCTGGGTGCTGCAGATACTCCTGTCCCCGACGCCACAGGTACTGCTGCATCTCGATCAGATCATCAGTGATCTGAAGCTCACGCTGCGGATCAATCACCGGATTGATGGCTTCCGTCGTCTCGTCGGACCACTGCTTGAACTTGCGCCAGTCTTTCAGCGGCATGCCGAGCTGCTCGGTGATCAAGTACGTCGGCAGGCGAATGGCGAACCGGTCGAGCAGATCCACTTTGCCCGCGTGGATGAAATCGTCGATCAATCCATCCGCAAGCTGCTCTATGTGGGGCTCCAGCGTCTTGACGAACTGTGCGCTGAACACACGGTCCACCAGTGCCCGGTAGAGCGTGTGCGAGGGAGGATCATTCGTGACCAGTGAATGCATGGGCACGAAACCACGTTCGCGATAGCGCCGTTCGACTTCCGCCGCGACCGGCGAGTTCTTGCGGTCGATCACGACGGTGGTCGTGTTCGAGAAGATCTCGGGATGCTGGCTCACGAAGACGATGTCATCGTAGCGCGAGACAACGAGGAATCCGGTGATCGGATCACGATAGATCGGCGCGTCCCGATGCAGCTGATCGAAGAAGTCGAACGGACAGCGTTGTATTTCGGGCTCCGCGAAGCTCGCGGTGGGCATTGCCATGGTCACAGTGCTCCAGCCGGCTTGTTGCCCTCGTAGATGTATCGATCGAGCTCGTGATGAAACTGACGGATGCAGCGCTCCGCCTCGCCTAGGCGCAGTCCGCCGACGAATCCGCGGGAACGCAACCCACGCTGCACGACAGGAACCAGCTCGCCGTCCTCGTCCACCACGGGACCCATGCCCTTCTCGCCCGCAGGCACATACAGCCTTTGCGCCCGAGTCTTGCCGGAAACATCCGTCCCAGGCGCCACGCCCATGTAGGCGGGAATCGATGACGCATCATCGGTGGGATGCACCAGGACCATATTGTCGTAGTAGCACTTCTCGGGATCCGTCGGATGCGGGCGAAAGCGCTGAAACAGCAGACCCTCCACGTGGATGTTCAATGTGAAATTGGGAAAGAACGAGTAGTTCCAATCGTCGGTGAGTTGCCCGTCGGTGAAGGACGACCAGTCGAGCCCGCGCTGCGCCGCTCGGCGACGCTTGGCCTGCTGAATCGCTTTACGTACCTGGCCATCGGTGGCATCGAACTTCGATGGATCGAGGCCGGCTTCCACCATCAAGTACTTCAAATCATCGTTGAGGCCCTGGTCCGGCAGCCGCGGGCTCGGGTGGCCGATCATGCCGATGCGGCGGTTCATGCCGTTAGCATAGGTATCGATCTGCGTGTGATAGTCATCGAAGGACTTGCGTGCCATCGAATGCACGAAGAATGCGTGATACGCCTCGTTGAACGCATCAAGCACGGTCTTCCAGTTGGCATCCCACGGCGTGCTCGCATCGCGCGCCACGATCATGTGCTCCATCTTGTACATCGCCAGGTGATCGACCATTACACCGAGAAAGTCCTTCAACGGCGGTGCCTTCCCATCCATGTTGATGAACACCATGCCGCAGGCGACTTCGCACCGAACGGCCGTCAGGCCGATCGAGCCGCGCAGCGTTTCGGGTCGGAACATCTCGCGATCCGTCACGCGCTGGTTCGAGCCGTCCCAACCGAACTGCCAGCCGTGGAAGCTGCATGCGAACTTGTTGACGCTGCCAAAATCCGCCGTCACGAGCGCGTTCGCGCGATGAGGACAGACGTTGTAGAACGCTTTGATCTCTCCCGAGAACTGCCGCAAGACGATGAATGACTCGCGGCCGAAGTCGAACTTGAAGTAACTGCCCGGTCGAGGAATGTCGCAGGTGAATCCTGCCATCAGCCAGACCTGCGGCCACAACTTCTGCTCCTCAAGCCGCATGAACTCCGGATCGTAGTAGCGACGTGGATCGAGCGGCTCGGCACCGAAATCCTCATAGGGCGCCTTGGCTGAGAGTGAGTGTTCTCCTGCTTCCGGTTCGGCCTGCCAGCCCTTGCGATAATCGAAGGCCTTCTCGCCCATCGCGCTCATGCTGCTCTCCTTTTTTGTTTCTTACCCGGTTGGCGCTGAGGTTGGCATTCCAGGCGGTCGCTCACTGAATTGCTCATGCGCCGCTTTCGCACACCGACACCGCGCCCCGCGACTCTCGACACCCGAGGTTCCTCTACGGCAAAAAGCCGGTCGAGCATGGGTTCGACCAGATCCTGCAGCCGGCACCCGTGAATCAACTGGTTGCTCACATGAAAGCTGATCAATCCATGCAGAGCCGTCCAAGCGATGTGAACGTGCACCCGGGCATCCCCGGTGAAACGACCCGAGTCGATGATTTCCTGGCAAATCGGAACGACATGTTCCAGTGTGCGTCTGCGCGCGACATACAGCGCCGAACCGACCGCGACCGGCGGCTGACGCATCGAGAAAATCAGTCGATAGTCAGCGGGGTACCGTAACCCGAACTCGATCATCGCCAACGCGATCTTTCGCAGCCGCAGCAATGGATCGCCACTCTTTGGATCCGCCTTGCGCAGGAAATCCCCGAAATGCGTGTAGACCGTTGCGCGCACATGCGAGAACAGCGTCTCCTTCGATTCGAAGAATCGGTAAGGCGTTGCGCTGCTGACTCCTGCCGCGGCGCCGATCTCACGCAGCGTGACAGCGCTGTATCCGCGGTCCCGATACAGCTGCAGTGCGGCATCGCACAGCGCGCGTCGTCCCTGCTCAACACGTTCTTGACTGTAAACCGGTCTGCCCATGGAGAAAGATTATCGCTGTTAGCCTAACAATGATAGGTTAACGCGCAACGCACAGGAGTTCTCCCTATGCCTCACAAGCTTCCCACCCTCGTTCGCGCGAGCAGTGACACGCCGACAGTTAGCGCGAGTACTCGCGCACCGCTGCTGATACCCGACGAGCACTACCTCGCTTCGCGCAATCCGGTACTGACGGCAGACCAGAAGACCTGTGAAGAACTGGCACTGCGCCTGTGGGACAACCCTGCTGTCGTTCGTGGTCGCGCAGCGCTGGCGCAGCGCTGGCGAACCATCGCGGGGCGCGATGCACCGCAGGAAGCGCGGGCACGGTTCGATGAGCTGATCGAAGAATTCGCCTTCAATGACGTACTGAAGGTGACCAACAGCGATCCCAACCACCCCAAAGTGCTGGGCAACCTATGGCAACCACCGCGACGCTGGTGGGGTCGTCCGATTCCTGGATCGCGTGCCTCGGGTGGTGATGGTCCCGACAACCAGTACACGATCATTCCCATCGACGGCTACTCGCGTTTCGAGGTGTCCGCACAGTGCTTTGACCCCCGGCCGGCTGATGTTCCGCTCATGGTGCTCACGGATACGGCGGCCACGGTCACGGGCGCGATGCTCGACTGGCAGGATGTCACTGTCGATGCAGCGGGACGGTTCACTCTCACGCTCGGTCCAGAGCCAGCGGAGGGACGCAGGCATCACATCCAGTTGCCGCCCGACGCACGATGGCTCTTCATCAGAAATTGTCGCGGCGACTGGCGCGATGTACCGATCGCATTCAGTGTGCAGCGGCTCGACCCGCCGCGAGCATCTCCGTTGACCGAACAGCAGCTCGCGGATCGCGCCGCGCGCTGGATGGTCGAGCACGTCGCGCACATGTTCTGGTACATCCGCGTATTCGCCGGACTGGACGCGAACTCAGTCACCGCGCCGTTCGGCACCGGTGGTATCAGCGGCCTCGTGACGCAGTTGATCAGCTTCATCCGTCTCGATCTGGCCGAAGACGAAGCGTATGTCGTCACCTTCGGCATGGGCGATGCGCCGTTCCGCGACGTGGTCGTACAGGACTGGTGGTTTCGCACGATCGATTTCTGGGAGCGTCAGACCAGCTTGTGTGTCGGCCAGGCCGTCCCGAACGACGACAAGACCACGACCTATGTCATTTCCGCGCGCGATCCCGGCGTTCACAACTGGCTCGATACCACGGGCCTGCGACACACACACATCGTGCATCGCTGGCAAGGCATGCCACGCGAGTCGGATCGTCCGCTGCCGCTCGCGACCGGTCGTCTGGTGAAACTCTCCGAGTTCGACAAGGCGTTGCCGAGCGGCATGCGCCGTGTGTCACCGGATGAGCGACGACAACAGTTGCAGGCGCGCCGAAACAGTTTTCAGCTGCGCCATCTCAACGATTGATCACGACGCACACGAACAAAGCGCTTCAACTCAGGGGAATCAAGCCAATGTCACCATTCGAAATCATCGTCGTGGGTGGAGGTCAGAACTCTCTGACGGCAGCGGCGTATCTGGCGGCCGCCGGTTTGAAGGTGCTGGTTCTGGACCAAGAATGATGTTGTCGGCGGCGGCGTGGTCAGCCGGGAGGTAACCCTGCTCGGATTCGTGCACGACACACATGCTGCGCAGATATTCTCGTGATGGCGAATCCGCTAATCGCCAACGACGAGTTGGGTCTGATCAGCCGCTTCGTGTTGAAGTTTGCCCAGCCCGAGATTTTCCCACGCCACAGTCTTCGACGACCAGAGCTACATCTGCACCTACTTCGACGTGGAGCAGACGCGCCAATCCATCGCCACGTTCTCTCAGGCCGACGCCCATCGCCAGCTGGTGAAGGATATGCAGGGTATGGGTGAGATTTTCTTTTCCGGGATGTTCCGCCCGCCTTT